>JBDTAE010000277.1:0-11862 GCA_039924785.1 Gemmatimonadaceae bacterium
GCCGGCAGATGCACGTGGAGATCATTCTCCTTGAAGACGCTGTCTTCCATCCCGAGTGCGCCAGCGCGTGACCGCACGTACGAGTACGCGGCGTCCACCGATTCGCGCATCACGTCGCCGAGTTGGCCGGTCACAGTGAGGCGGCCGCTGCCCGGCATCTTCAGCGCTTCGATCAGCATGATGTCGCCGCCGGTCGACGTCCAGGCGAGGCCAGTCACGACGCCGACCTCCGGCATCTTGTCGGCCTCTTCCACCGAGTAGCGCGGATTCCCGAGCACCTTCTCAACCAACTCGAGGTCCACGACCCACGCACCTTCCTCACCCTCGGCCTTTGCCCGTGCGCGCTTGCGCATGATCGCCGCGCAATTGCGTTCAAAGTTTCGTAATCCCGCCTCGCGCGAGTAGCGATTCGAGATGAACCCGAGCGACTCATCAGTAAACTGTAAATCCTTGTCGCTGATGCCGTGCTCCTCGAGCAAGCGTGGAAGCAGATACCGCCACGCGATCTCGACTTTCTCCTCGACCGTATACCCGGCGATCTTGATGATCTCCATGCGGTCGCGCAGCGGAGCCGGAATGTCGAACAGATTGTTCGCCGTGCAGATGAAGAGGCACGACGACAGATCGAACGGCAGGTTGAGATAGTGATCGACGAACGAGTTGTTCTGGTTCGGGTCGAGCACCTCGAGCATGCCCGCGGTCGGATCGCCCGATGGGCCGCCACCGCTCATTTTATCAATCTCGTCGATCATCAAGACGGGATCTTTCACACCCGCCCGGCGCAGCGCCTGAATGATCATGCCCGGCATCGCGCCAACGTATGTGCGACGATGTCCGCGAATCTCCGCCTCGTCGCGCACGCCGCCGACCGAGATGCGATAGAACTCGCGGCCGATCGCTTTGCCAATCGCTTCGCCGAGTGAGGTTTTTCCGGTGCCCGGCGGTCCGACAAAACAGAGGATTGGACCTTGAGGATCGCCGCCGCGAAGCTTGCGGACCGCGAGATACTCGATGATGCGCTCCTTCGCTTCGTCGAGACCGTAGTGACCGTTGTCGAGCGCTGCTTCAACTTTCTTTAAATCGATCTCTTCTTCGCCCGAGCGTTTATTCCACGGGAGCGACAGCACCCAGTCGAGATACGTGCGCACGACCTGATACTCGCTCGACGCCGGCGACAATTGGCGAAGGCGTTCCGTCTCCCGCCGCGCTTCCTGCGCCGTCTTCTCCGGTAGCTCCGCTTCTTCGATCCGCTTGAGCAGATCGATTGCTTCTTTCTCGCCCGGATCTGCTTCGCCAAGCTCCGCCTGAATCGCGCGAAGCTGTTGACGGAGATAGAACTCGCGCTGGTGCTGCTCGATCTTGATTTCCGTCTGGCGCTTGACGTCCTCCATCACGCGAGCGCGGGCAACCTCGCGCTCGAGCCGTGTGAGGATGAAGCGAAGACGCTGGCCGACGTCGAGCCGCTGCAGCACCTCGTCCTTGTCGGCGATTCGAAAATTCATATTCGTCGCCGCGAGGTCGGCAAAGCGACCGGGATCGGAGACGTTCATCTTCAAGATCGCCGGCACTTCATCCGGAATCCTGTCGACCATCTCGGCGAGCGTCTCCGCGGCGGACACCACGCGCGCCACGAGATCGTCGACGTCTTCAGCATCCGCCGGCGTCTCGCGCGCGGCACGAACGATGGCGATGGGGTAGGGCTCCGTCTGATCCATCTCGTCGATGACGATGCGGCGAAGACCTTGCAGCGTGACCTGCACCGTATCGCCGGGCAGATTGATGCGCTCGTGGACTCTCGCCGCGACGCCGATACGACCGAGGAAGCGCTGGGCGTCGATCGGTTCGTCGTGGTCCCCGTTGGCGACCACCAGCGCGACGATCAGCCCAGGCTCTTCGTGCGCCCGAAGGAGCGAGAGGTTTTCCGGGGCGCCCATCTGGACCGCGATGGTGCCGAGTGGGTAGACGATGGTCGAGCGCAACGCCATGAGCGGCAACGTTGGTGGTAATTCCGACCGAAGGATCTCGTCCTTTCGCTGCGCTTTCGCCATTCTTTGCTTCTGGCTGCGGGCTCTTGGCTGCTGGCGGCTACCGGCATCGGCACACGCATTTTGTGATCGCTCAACCTCGTAAGTATAACAGCCAGAAGCCCGTAGCCAGTAGGCAATAGCTTGAAAGACACCGGCTCTTTCGGTATCTTTCCCGGTCTATGTTTGACGAGCTATCAGAGAAACTCGAAGCGACCTTCGCCCGCCTCCGCGGACGCGGTGTTCTCAACGAATCCGATATCAAAGAGGGCCTCCGCGAGGTCCGTCGCGTGCTCCTGGAAGCGGACGTCAACTTCCAGCTGACTCGCGAATTTCTCGAGCGCGTCGAAAAGAAGGCGGTCGGCGTCGCGCAGCTTCGCACTGTCTCGCCCGGTCAGCAGCTCGTCAAGATCGTGTATGACGAGCTCACCGCCATGCTGGGTGAGCGACGCGAAGGGCTGAAGCTCAGCTCCGTTCCGCCAACCGTCGTGATGATGGTCGGACTTCAGGGATCTGGTAAGACGACGACGGCCGCCAAGCTCGCTCGCCGTCTCAAGGCGGAAAGCCGCCCCACGCGTCTCGTCGCCTGCGACGTCTACCGACCCGCCGCAATCGATCAGCTCGAAACGCTCGGCAAAGAGCTCGACGTTCCGGTGTACGCAGATCGCACGACGAAGGACGTCGTGAAGATCGCGAAGGCCGGTATCGAAGACGCCAAGCGCGCGCGCGATCGCGTCGTCATCGTCGACACCGCCGGACGTTTGCAGATCGACGACGACATGATGGACGAGCTCGAGCGTCTCAAAGCGGCCATCCATCCCGACGAAATTCTATTCGTCGCCGACGGCATGACCGGCCAGGACGCCGTGAAGATCGCGCAGGGCTTCGACGCCAAGCTCAACATCACCGGTGTCATTCTCACGAAGATGGACGGCGACGCACGTGGCGGCGCGGCGCTTTCCATTTACGGCGTCACGAAGAAGCCGATCAAATACATCGGCGTCGGCGAAAAGTCCGATGCGCTCGAAGAGTTCTATCCGGAGCGCATGGCCGGCCGAATTCTTCAGCAGGGCGACGTGCTGTCCCTCGTAGAAAAGGCGCAGGGTGCGTTCGACGCCGAAGAGACGAAGAAGCTCGAGAAGAAAGTTCGCAAAGAGGGCATGGACCTCAGCGACTTCCTCACGGCGATGAGGCAGATCGAGCGCCTCGGTCCGCTCGAAGGGCTGCTCAAGATGATGCCGGGCGTCAATGCAAAGATGCTCAAGCAGGTGAAGCAGGCCGACCCCAAGCGGATGAAGCATCTCGAAGCCATCGTGCTGTCGATGACGCTCGAGGAACGGACGAGTCCCGAGATCATGAACGGCACGCGCCGGTCACGCGTCGCCAAAGGCTCAGGACGACCGATTAGCGAGGTCAATCGCCTGCTCGAGCAGTTCCGAGAGATGCGAAAAATGATGAAGAAAGCGGCGTCCGCCGGACCCGGTGGTAAGTTCAAGCCGAACATGTTTGGGATGCGCTAGTCGGAACGCCGAAAGCGTGGCCCTGAAGGACCGGGTGCGGCGAGTCGAATGGCGCGCGCGCGAGGAGCCCGGAGCAGTCTGAGAACCCTAATGAGGATGCTAGAATGTCCGTCAAGATTCGTCTTCGTCGCACCGGCCGCAAGAAGAACCCGATGTACCGTATCGTCGTCGCCGATTCGCACAGCCCGCGCGATGGCAAGTTCATCGAAGTCGTCGGTCAGTATGCTCCTCGTTCGGGCGACACGGCGCTCAATCTTCAGGCCGAACGCGTGAACTATTGGCTCGACAACGGCGCGCAGCCAACGGACACCGTCCGTTCGTTGCTTCGCAAAGCCGGCGTGCTGAAGACGCGCCACGAGGCGAGACTCGCCCGCAAGCTGACCGCCGCCGCGGTTCCGGTCGGCGAGAACAGCGACGACGCGAAAGAGTAAATCACGCAAGTTGGTAGAGCAGGATGAGCGGCCGGACGCATATGCGTCCGGCCGTTTTTTCTTGCGCACGACCGCGCGGCTGTCTCGAAACTCCTTCCCTGGCGCAATGAAAGCGGACGTTTGCGCGATTCACTGTTTGTCCACGAACCGGACGAACTCAGTGGTCGTGTGACCTGCCGACCGTTGAGGCAGTTCAACACTAAGGAATCCTTGCATCACTAGTGAACGCCGTATAGAATCTGCCCGAAGCCGCTTCATCACATTTTTGAACGGCGCCATGTCCGCGAAAGTTGGTCCTCCAAATCCATCCATCCTTCGAGCGATCAGTCGCTCTGCGGTTCTTTGCGAGACAAGACATCGCCTCGGTTGGGAGCGACTGACGATTCCAAATCGCCGGTCGCCTGTGGTCTGAAGCACCGGATCTAACTCTCCTGGGGGGCACAACATGAGACTGCTACGGGTGTGGAACTGCGGCCCATCCGCTCGTTTCACTCTTGCCACGCTGGCCGTTCTTGGCCTTTCAGCGATGGCTCAGGCGCAAACCGGTACGATCACCGGCCGAGTGGTGGCGGTGGGCTCGAGCGAGCCACTTGTCGAAGCGCGCGTGACCATCGTCAACACGACAAGCGCCACGAACACCAACGGCGATGGCCGCTACACCCTCCGAGGTGTGGCACCCGGCCAGTTCGTCATCCGCGTTCTTCGAGTGGGCTACACAGAGCAGAAGAAATCCGTGACCGTCGCGCCAGGAGCGACCGTCACGCTCGACTTCACGCTCGACGCGGCGGTCGTGAAGCTCCAGGAAATCGTCACGACGGCGACCGGCGAACAGCGCAAGGTCGAGCTCGGGAACACGGTTGCGGTGATCGACGCCGCGCGCCGCGTTGAGGAAACTCCAATCACGAGCATGAACGATCTGCTCGTCGCAAAGGCGCCAGGCCTCCAGGTGCTGCCCCAGAACATGACCGGATCGGCGGCGCAAATCCGGATTCGCGGGCTGAACTCCGCGTCCCGCTCCAATGCGCCGATCTTCATCATCGACGGTGTGCGCGTCGATGGCGGCACCGGCTTCAGCACGGGCGGTACGAGCTCGAGCCGCTTGAACGACATCAGTCCTGAAGAGATCGAGAACATCGAAGTGATCAAGGGACCGTCGGCCGCGACGCTGTACGGCACTGACGCGGCGAACGGCGTCATCGTCATCACCACCAAGAAGGGTCGCCCGGGCAACACGCGGTACGTTTGGTCCGCGGAGGGCGGCTCGGTGCAGGACCACAACGCGTACCCATTTACGTGGGCGGAGTGGGGACATCTGACTACGGGGAACACGGCGCAGATTGCCCGTTGTTTGAACAACACGGTGGCCGACGGCACCTGCAAGATGGACAGCGTTACGAATTCTCACATGGTCCGCGACCCGCGGTACTCGCCGATCGGCGTCGGCAAGCGCAGCCAGTACAATGGGCAGATCTCGGGCGGCAATGACGCGCTGCACTTCTTCGTCTCCGGAAATCTCGAGAACGAGTTTGGCCCAATCACGATGCCGTCGATCGACACGCATTATCTCGATTCGACCCTCGTCAGCGTTCGCGGTGAGTGGAAGAATCCCGAGGCCATTCAGCGATCGAGCTTCCGCCTGAACATGAGCGGCGCCTTCTCGCCGAAGCTCGACATGCAGGTGCAGGCGTCGTTCGTGAAGTCCGACCAGCGCCTGCCGCAGGTCGACAACAACGTGAACAGCTTCTACTACAACGCATACACCAATCCTGGCCACAACTACATCGTCAGTGGCACGAACGGCTTGAACTACAGCGGTATCAGCAGCATCGGCGAGCCGCTCCACGGTTGGGCGCAGTTCACTCCCGCGGACATCTTTCAGCGCACCCAGCTCGAAGGTGTCCAACGCTTCATCGGTAGCTCGACGATGGCGTGGCGTCCGATCGCCTGGATTCAGGTGGATGGCACCACGGGTGTCGACTTCGAAGCGGTGAACACGTTCACGCTCCAGCGCCTCAACGAAGGTCCAGACTTCAGCACGCAGCGCCAGGGCACGATCGCCGACAACCATAACAACGGCCGCATCTTCACCGCGACGTTGCGGAGCACCGGAACGTGGAATCCGAAGATCTGGGCCAACCTTCGGACCACGGTCGGCGCCGATTATCTCAACAACGAAGGCGACGGCAGTAACGCGAACGGCACGACACTGCCCCCGGGCGGACAGACGGTGGGCTCGGCCACCACGAAGGGTGCGTCGAATACCGCGCCCACGGCGACGAAGACGCTCGGGTACTATGCACAAGAGCAGGTTGCGCTTCGGGATCGCCTCTTCCTGACCGCTGCGGTGCGCTACGACCAGAACACCGCATTTGGTACACAGTACAAAGGTGTTCCGTACCCGAAGGTGAGCGCCTCATATAACATCTCTGACGAGTCGTTCTTCCCGCACACCGACCTTGTCAACACGATGCACCTGCGTCTCGCGTATGGCGCGTCGGGCGTGCAGCCGGGCGCGACATCCGCGCTCCGCACGTTCGCCACGACTACGACCAGCCTCGTCGTCGACAAGACGGGGCTGCTCGCCAGCGCGATCGGCAATCCGAACATCAAGCCGGAAACATCGGCGGAGTGGGAAACCGGCTTCGATTCGAAAATGCTCAACAACAGGGTGAACGTTGAATTCACCTATTACAGCAAGCAGACGCGGGACGCGCTGCTCAACCTGAACATCGCACCGTCGTCCGGCGCATCGGCCGGCAGCATTCTCAAAAACCTCGGCTCGGTGAAGAATGCGGGCGCGGAGTTGTCGATCAACACGCAGGTGCTCGACCGCCGCAACTTCGGGTGGGATCTCACCATCAGCGGCTCGCACAACAAGAACAAGCTCGTCACGCTCGGCAAGGACGACACCGGCAAGGATCTACCGCGCACGGGTTCGACGACGCGCAACCAGGCCGGCTATCCGCTCAATAGCATCTGGGCCGTGCCGTACACCTGGTCCGACGCCGACGGCAACGGTCTCATTGGCTCGAAGGAAGTCGTCGTCAGCTCGACTGATACCACGTTTATGGGCCCGTCCATCAACACCGATCAGCTCACGATTCAGAACGGCTTCGATCTGCTCAAGCGCAAACTTCGTATCAACATCCTGCTCGACAACAAGGGCGGCGGTGTGGTCTTCAATCAATTCAACTTCCTTTGCACGCAGACGTCGACGTGCGCGGCAAAGTCCGATCCGAAGGTGCCGTTGTGGGATCAGGCGCGCAGCGTCGCCGCGAACGTTGGAACGACGGTGGGCGGCTCCACGTACAAGACCAACTTCGGCTACTACGAGAACGGTCAGTTCTGGCGCCTGCGCGAAGTGTCCGCGACCTACACGCTGCCCGACGCGCTCGTCCGGAAGACGTTGCGCGCCCAGCGCGCGACGTTCACGCTTGGCGCGCGCAACCTGCACGTGTGGACGAAGTACACCGGCGAAGACCCGGAATCGAACTACGCATCGGGCGACGTCCAGGCGACGTTGCTCACCACCGCCCCGCGCCGGTACATCACCGGACGCTTCAATCTCAACTACTAACCGGTCTCGAGGACGATATAATATGAAAATCCTCTATGGCATCCGACCGGTTCTGGCGAGCGTGACGCTCGCCGCGCTGGCCGCGTGCAGCACGTACAAGGATCAACTGTTGTCGCCGCAGCAGCCGGGCATCATCGGCCCCGACCAGGTTTCGTCGCCGACCGCGGCCGACGCGCTTCGCCTCGGTGCGCTGTCGCGGCTCAAGACGGCAACCGTCGGCACGACCGGCACGGAGACGATGTACACGATGGGCGGTCTGCTCACCGACGAATGGAAGTCGGGCGACACGTTCTCGCAGCGCGTCGAGACCGACCAGCGCTCGATACAGACGAGCAACGCCGACGTGGCGAGCTTCTATTCCTCGCAGCATTCGCTGCGCGGCGCGGCAAAGGACGCGATCGACGCGCTCAACAAATATCTGCCCGAGCCAAAGGCGAACTTTGGCCAGATGTACTGGGTGTACGGGCTCGCCGAGATGCAGTTGTCGGAAGCCTTCTGCAACGGCGTTCCGTTCGGCATCACCGTCAACGGTGTTCCGCAGTACGGCGATCCTGTAACGAATGCTCAAGGCTTTGCGCTCGCGCAGGCCCACATCGATTCCGGTTTGACGTACGTGACCGCGACCGACACGTTCGCTGTGAACACGAAGTACAACCTGCTGCTCACCAAGGCGCGCATTCTCATCGACGTCGGCAAGTTCAGCGACGCGGCCGCGCTCGTCACGTCGGTGCCAACGGCCTATCGGTACTTTTTGACCTTTTCGCTGACGACCGCCGACAACCCGGTATGGTCGTTCAACGCAAGCCAGAAGCGATGGGTGGTTGGCGACAGCTTCGACATCACCGGCGTCATCAAGAACGCGCTTCCCTTTGCATCCGCGAATGATCCGCGCGTTCCAGTCCTTGGCACAACACTAAATAGCAGTCTGAAAACGGCGTTCGATAATTCGACGCAACTCGTGAGCGAGAACATTTGGGGGCAGAGCGATTGGATTCCGATTCTCTCCGGAATCGACGCTCGCTTGTACGAGGCCGAAGCAAAGCTTCAAGCGAGCGACATCGCCGGCATGATGACGATTCTCAACGCACTCCGCGCCGCGCCGCAGGCGTTGAGCAACAAGTACGTGACGCCCGTGATGGCCGCGCTCCCGACGCCGGCCACGCAGGACGCCGCAACCAGTCTGTTCTTCCGTGAAAAGGCGTTCTGGCAGTTCAGTCGCGGCACGCGCCTCGGCGATCTGCGACGGTTGGTTCGTCAGTACAAGCGGACGCAAGACAATGTGTTTCCAACCGGCACCTTCCATAAGAACGGAAATCCACCGTACGGCACGGACGTGAACTTTCCGGTGACGACGAACGAGAATCCGAATCCGGCGTTCCACGGGTGCATCGATCGAAACGCGTAACAGGTCGCGGGCTTCTACGCAGTCAAGTTGCAAGCGGGGGCGCCGTCGCGGCGTCCCCGCTTTGCATTCGCTTCGGCCGGCGTTTGACGGAGATTGGCCGAGGCAACGACCACTGGATTCCGTTTTCGAGGCCGGTCGTTCGGATTTGGACGAGATCGTTAAATTCACGCGTAATGGACAACGCTGAAGAAGAACTGATCATCGTCGCGAGAGTGCGGAAGGCGCATGGCATTCGCGGTGAGCTTGTGGTCGAGCCAATGACCGACGAACCGGAGACCGTGTTCGCGAATGGGAAGCGCCTCATCGCCGGCAACGCGTCCGGCGACCGCGCAAAGGACCGGCGTGAGGTGCACGTCGCCGCGTCGAGTCCGTTCAAAGGCGGCTACATCGTTCGTTTCGACGAGATTGCGGATCGCACGGCGGCCGAGCTGTGGCGCGACCGCTTTCTTCTCCTTCCGGCCGGCGAGCTCGCGCCGCTCGGCGACGATCAGGTGTACGTGCATGAGATTCCTGGCATGCGTGTCGAGCTCGAGTCCGGCGACGAAATTGGAACCGTCATCGCGACGTACGATCTTCCGCAAGGGCTGACGCTCGACGTCCAGCGCGGGAAGAGCTCGGTGTTGATTCCGTACGATCGCGTCGTGACGAGCATCGATCGCGAGTTGCGCCTCATCAAGATCGACCCTCCCGAAGGATTGCTCGAATAGTGCTCACGATCAACGTCATCACGATTTTTCCCGAGTTCTTCTCGTCGCCACTCGGCGTGAGCATTCCGACGCGGGCCAAGGACGCGGGCGCGGTTGAATACAACGTCATGGACCTGCGCGACTTCACCCACGACAAGCATCGCACGGTCGACGATGCGCCATACGGCGGCGGTGCGGGAATGGTGATGAAGCCCGGGCCGTTTTTCGAGGCGGTCGAATCGCTGGCGACGCCGGGGCCGATCGTGCTGATGTCGGCGCGCGGCCGGCAGTTCTCGCAGGCCGACGCGAATCGATTTTCGGAAATGAGCGAATTCACATTGTTGTGCGGCCACTATAAGGATGTGGACCAGCGGGTCGCGGATTTCCTCGCGACGGAGGAGATCTCACTCGGCGGCTTCGTCATGACCGGCGGCGAGCCGGCCGCGCTGGCAATCATCGATGCGACGGTGCGGCTGCTTCCCGGCGCGATGTCAGATTTGGACAGCGCTCGGTCGGACTCGTTCTACGATCGCGGGTTGAGTGCGCCGAGTTACACGCGGCCGCCGGAGTTTCGCGGGCATGGGGTGCCGGTGGTGCTCCTTTCCGGAGACCACAAGAAGATCGCGGATTGGCGGGAGGCGGAGGGGAGGCGGATGACTGAAGCGCGGGCACGCTCGTAGGTTCGCGCGATGCGCGGTCGGAGCTCTCGTCGGGGACTTCGAGAGTGATGAGTAGATAGTCCGCGAGTTTCCGACTGGTTCGGCTCGGCGTGCGGGATGGCGGAGCAGAGTTTTCAGTTGCGCGCCTCGAAAGTCCAAAACCGGGACGAAGAATCCGGAGCAGCGAGCAAACCAACGAGTCGGAAGCAGTGGAAGTAAGAAGTAACTGACGCGGTGGAGAGGGGTCGGTTCGCCCGTGAGTAACTTCTTACTGAGAACTGCTTCCGACTCGTTGGTTTGCTCGTTGCTCCGGATTCTTCTTCAATGCATTTCGACCCAGCGAGGCGGGCAAACCGGGGTCGCTGAGTACCGAGTACTGAGCACTAGCTACTCCTTCCGGTCAACGGCACCCGCAGCCTCTGGAATCAATCTCCCAAGCCCTATATAGGAGCCCCGTCTCCGAGCCTAGACTTCAAGCCCGACCGGCACTAATTTGCGCAGTCTGCACCCGAACTCGGATTTTTCCCGGGCCCCCTTTGCCCAGAGCGACATATGCATGCCTTTATTGAAACCCAGAAAGAGTGGATCCGCGCCGTTCCCCCGTTCCGTTCCGGCGACACGCTTCGTGTAAACGTGCGCGTGAAGGAAGGCGAAAAGGAGCGTATTCAGGCCTTTGAAGGCGTGTGCATCGCGCGACGTGGCAGCGGCGTCAGCGAGACGTTTACTGTCCGCAAGATCTCGAATGGCGTCGGCGTCGAGCGCATCTTCCCGGTGCACAGCCCGATGCTCGCCGAGATCATCGTCGCGCGCCGCGGGCGGGTCCGCCGTGCAAAGCTGTACTACCTTCGCAACCTCACCGGCAAGGCAACGCGCATCAAGGAAAAGAAGGTGCGCGTGGCTGTTCCCGAAACGGGCGCCAAGGCGTAGGACTCTTCAGTGAGCCGAGATCGGTGGAAGCCGATCGAGCGAGAGCTCCGTAGGGTCGGCGGGGAAGGGCTTCTCATCGCAGGGGTAGATGAAGTAGGACGGGGTCCGCTTGCGGGCCCCGTTGTCGCATGCGCGGTGATCATGCCGCCGGGCGTCCGCGCGATACCGGGCGTAGACGATTCCAAGGCGCTAAGCGCCGCCGAGCGAATCCGTTTGGCCGCTAAGATTCGTGAACGCGCCGTGTGCTTTTCGATCGGCGCGGCGTCGGTTCGAGAAATCGACCGGGTCAACATCTACCACGCGACCGTCATTGCGATGCGCCGCGCGCTGTCGCGCTTGAGCGTGGCTCCGCAACATGTTTTGGTGGACGGCAAGCCGTTTCGCACGTTGGGGATTCCGCACGTGGCGATCGTTGGCGGAGACGACGTTTGCTACTCCATCGCGTGCGCGTCGATTTTGGCGAAAGTCACGCGCGACCGGCTAATGCGAAGTCTCGCATGCAGATACCCAGACTACTTGTGGGAAAGAAACGTCGGGTATTCGACGTTGGCCCACCTCGAAGGGCTCGCCGCACATGGTGTCACTCCCCATCATCGGCGCTCTTTCATCCCGGTCCGACAGCTGTCGCTGGAT
>JBDTAE010000278.1:0-12384 GCA_039924785.1 Gemmatimonadaceae bacterium
GATTGCAGCGCGTGGCGAATCGCGACTGGAAGTTCTTCGGGACGCTTGGTACCGCGCGCGATGAAGGTCACCCAACTCCGAGACATGCCGTCGGCGAGCGTATCGGACGGACCCGGAAGGTAGAAGATCTTTCCGATCGCGCGTATGGTCTGTGTGGACGGGCCGAATTGTGGCGGGCGCTTGAACTGTTCCGCGTCGCCCATCACTCCGACGACGCGCACGTAGGGTCGCGCCGAGTTTCGGTCGCCAAACTTGATGAGAGCACCGATCGGGTTTTCGTTCGGCCAAAGAACCTTCACAGTTTGCTCATCGACGATCACCGCGCCGTGGTCGCGTTCACCGTCGAGAAAATCGCGTCCCTTGATGATGCGCCATCCCATCGTCCGAACGTACGATGGCGAAACCATAGGCACGCTCAGCACCGGATTGCGAATTCGCGCGGTCCGCTCGGGTCGTCCACGGTGATCGTGCTTTTGTCGACCATCATGTACGACTGAGCCGCAGCGTCTTCGACGCCGCGAACTGCGCGAACCTGTGCAGCAATCGATGCCAGAACGTCCGAGTAGGCTCGCACTCGTCCCGTCGCGGATCGCATCGAGAGCTGCCCCGTCGCCAACGGCCGCGTGTCATAGCCGTATTTGAAATCTTTGATATGCATCGAAGTGCGAACCGTGATCGCCGCAAAGCTCGACAGGGCGAGCGCGAGCGCAATTTCAACCCCGATAAGGATCGCATAGCTCCGGCGATGGCCTCTCGTCGCACCAGTTCCCGCGCCGGACTTCAACAACTCGTTCGGGTCGGTTCGTGAGACGCGAATCGACGGCAGCAACCCGACGGCGATCAAGCAGACCATCGTCGCGACGAGCGCAAAGACCAGCACGCGCCAGCTCAACTGCGGCTCAACGATGTATCCGCCAATGCTCGGCGGAATCGACGCGTGCAAGAGTCGTGAGACCCAGTACGTGAGCAGCAACCCAAGGAGAAGTCCGCCCGCACCAAGGAGCAGACTCTCTGTGAGTAGATGCACGACGAGCCTCTGGCGCGTTGCGCCGAGCGCAGACCGAAGCGCGAGTTCCCGCCGCCGCGCGATTCCGCGCGCCAACTGAATGTTCGCGAGATTGGCGCAGGCGACGAGCAGCACCGCGACGACAGCCGCCACGAGGCCGAAGTGAATCGGCTTGAATTGAAAATCCGGATCCATCAGTTGGTGCAGACGAAACGCATCACCGTTCGCGGGCTCACCGGCTGTCGCCGCGATGCGGGCAGAAATCACTTGAAGCTCTCGATCCAGTTGCTGCGGCGTCGCGCCGGGCCGGAGACGAATGAGGCGGACGTACATTCCCGCCGCCGGCTCCGGCTCGATCTGCCATGCCGAGAAGTGCTCACCGGGAGCGAGTGACGAGCTCGAGATCACGCCGACGACGATGCGCGGCTCCAGATTGATCGTGATCCGAGCATCGATCGGAGACCGGCCGGCCGGGAACAGCTGCTCGGCGAGTGTTTCATCGATGACGATCGGCCGAATGCCTGCCGCCGAATCTGCCCCGATGAACGTGCGGCCAGCGAGCGGCTGAACGCCCAGCACGTCGAAGTAGTTGGCGGCCACGCCTTCGACCGGAGTCATTCGCGCCCGCTCGCCGTGCTCGATGAGTTGGTCGCCGAAGCCCTGTTCCGAGCGCGTGATCGATTCGTATGAGTGCAAGCCGGTCATGAGCGCGGCGTCACGTGCCTGGTTGCTCACGGTCCAGTGGTAGTCTCCGAAGAAGGCGGCACGATACAGCCGACTCGGATCTCGCATGTCGACCCGCGGCTTGATCAGCGCGTCGAGCACGCCGTACATCGTCGTGTTGACCGCGATGCCAAGTGCGAGCGAGACCACGACGGCACTGACGAACGCCGGTTGTTTCCGAAGGGCTCGCGCGGCAACTCGAATGGCGTCGAATTTCATGGCGACGACTGTTTGGGGGCACCGTACCTCAGCTGCGATACCGTGGCGCGCGCCATAGCGCTTGTCAAGAACCGAGGCCAGACGAGAGTTCTAAAAACAAGAACGGCGCCGAAAAGGCGCCGTTCTTGTTTTCATCATGAGTTACTCATCAGCCGCCGAAGAACCCGCCGCGTCCGCCACCCGCGCGACCCGGACGAACCTGGCGAAGAGCCGAGTTGTCGAGGAACAGCGCAATGAAGGGCGGCAACTTTCTGATCTGCTCGTCGGTCAGCAGCGTCTTCGCCGTCGGGCCGTAGATGGCCATCTGATCGAGGGACTTGTTCTGCGCCGCCGAAACGCGCGTGTACGCCTCGTCGAGGTCGTACTTGTCCGGCAGACCAGCCAGGTACTGCGCGACTGGCGTCCAGATGGAATCGATCGCCTTTCCGTACGTCTTGTTCAAGCTCGCGATGCTGTCAGCGACCTCATTGCTCAAGCCGAGCGAATCCTGCTGGCGAAGCATCTGCTCGAATGGATTCGGATAGGTGCGCATGTACTGCTGCTTGATCTGATCTTGGCTCAGCTTGTTGCCCTTGCCATTGCGCCCCGTGCGAAGGCGGAGGAACAGATCCTGACGCTCGCGCTCCGGTCCGACGTCCAGACGAACGTCGAGCGTGAGCTGCGTCGGAGCGAGGTTGACCGAGCTCGCCTGGCGGTTCGCGCCGAAGCGCGGGTTGACCTCGTAGATGTAGTGCTGCGAGGTCGGATCGAAGCCGCGAACGTAGAGCAGCGTCGGATCGGTAAACGACGGCGCGCCCCAACCATGCAGGTTGCTCGATCCGTGCACCAAAGCGTCGATACCCGTGAGCGGGTTCGCGATGCCGAGCGAGATGGTCGCGCGATCAGGAATCTTCAACGCATGCGAGACGAGCGAGACGCGGAGGCTCATCGTCGAGTACCACGGCGCTTCGCAGCTGTTACGGCCGGCGATCGTGCCGATCTGCTTTTCCAAACAATCGCGCACGGACGCTGGAGCGGATTTCAGCAAGCTCGCCATCGACGCCGCAAGCGTCGGATCGGTGGTCGACTTGCTCGGATCGTAAATGAACGCGCGGTCGTTGTTATATCCGTCGCCGTTGACGTCGCCCGACACCATCGGCGTGAACGGGTTGCCCGACTGGAACCGGCCGAACACCTGGAAGCTCACTGCCTGTCGAAGCGTGTAGCCGAGGTTGTACGTGATCTGGTTGCGGGCGTCGGAGTTGCCGCGCGCCCACGTGATGTTATACGGATCGCCGGCGGTGTTGCCGCCGTTGAAGCCGCGCGTTTCGTCGACAATCTTCTGCCAGACGTACGTCGCGCTCCATTGGAACGCCGAGTTGAACGCGATCGGCGACAGGCCGAACGAGAGCTGGGTCGTGTGCGAGTTCAGGTCGGACTTGTAGTCGGTGACCTGCGCATAGTTCTGCGAGACGCGTGCATCGCGCGAGATGATCGAGCCGGTCGCCGGAAAGATGCTCGTCGGCTCGACGTACACCGGACGATTCTCACCGGGCAACGTGAAGCGAGCGACCTGGTTGAAGTTGAGATCGACCTGGCTTTGCTGATTCAAGTTCAGTGAATACGTACCGGAGCTGTTCAGCATGAACCGGTTGTTCAGGATCGGAATGTTCCAGTTCAGGTTTCCACGCCAGCTGCGCTGTGGGATGTAGTCCGGAACGAACAGCACCACGTTCGGCACCGCGCTCGAGAAGGACGACACGCCGCCGACGCACGTCGTGGGGATGTTGCCGTTGTTCGCCTGGAACGCATTCCAATCGGGAATCGGCACCGCGCTGCCGATGCAACTCAACTGCTGAGCGGCCGAGGGAAGGCCCGTCTGATCGACCGCGGCCGCGATCAACTGCGAGCTCGGAAGATTCTGGAACTGTCCAACGCCGCCGCTGATCTGGCCGAGCGAACCACGCTGCGCGCCCTGGAAACCGCCGATCTGCGGGCTCGTGCCGTACCGATAGCTGAAGCCGAAGCGCGGGCTGACGTACACGCCGCGCGGGACTTCGTCGTTGCGCTGGTTGAAGATCGAATCGACCTGCGCGTTGTACTGTGGATTGCCCTGGAAGTGCGCGGCGTCCACACGAACGCCGTAGGTAAACTGCAGCCGCGTCGTGCGACGATACACATCGCCGAGCCAACCCGAAAGATCGAAGTCGTCGCCGAGCCGGCGATTGGTCTGCAAACGGCGCGAGAAACTGGCGGGGATTCCGTTCTGAAAATCGGAGAGCGAGTTGTAGGTGTACGTGCCGAGCGCGTTGTTCGTGTTGCTCTGCGAATACCGGTGGTATTGCGCGTCGATGCCGAACTTGAAGTGGTGCATGTTGTCGAGGCTGATCCACGACAGCTGATTCTGAATTTCGCCAGTGGTCGTGTTCGAGCTGCTCGGAAGGCCGGTGTTGCCGCCGAATTGCAGGTTCGACACGCCCGATGTTCCATCAGGGAAGAGCGACGTCACGCGCACTGACGCCGACGGCAACGTGAGATACGGCGTGCCCGTCCGCACATTATCCTGAACCGAGGCGCTGGTCTCGTCGAGGAAGCTGTCCCAGAAGTAGCTCGAGTGTCTGGCCTGCAGCGTTCCGTGATAACTTCTCGTATCGCCACCGTGATCGGGGACGACCGTGTTCGACAAATTCGACGCATCAGCACCCGTCCAGCCGGCGTTCGCCGTGATGTTGTAGTTGTGCGTTCCACTCGGCGAGAAATCAAAGCTCGTGATGATCGAACCGTTCTGCGTGAGCTTGTCGTTTGGAATCGCGCTCGACGTGAGCGGAACGTTCAACGTGTTCAGGTACTGGATGAGGCGTTGTACCGAGTCCGCCGACACGCCGACGCGCTCGAGGGCGGCCGGATCGGTGTTGAGCAAATCCTGAAGCGGGCTCGAACGGCGGCCGAGCTGCCACGACACAGAATAGAACGCCTTGTCGAGTTGAATCGGGCCCGAGGCGGCACCGCTGAACTGCAGATTCGTAAAACGCTGACCGAGCTGTTGGCCAATCGCGTCGGTGTACTGAAGGCTCGGGGCGTCCACGGTCTGGTGGATCGAGCGGGTGTTGTAGTTGTTGCCGCTGTTCGTGCGAAGGGCGATCTGCGCGCCGGAGAAACCGCCGCGCGAGGGATCGAAGCTCGACGTGGTGACGCGCGTCTGCGTGGTGGCGTCGCGCGGAACGTCGGTACTGCCGAAGTTCAATCCATTCAGCGTGATGTTGTTCTGGTCGGCGCCGAGTCCGAGGACGGAGAACCCGGTGGAACCGTCGGCGTTCGTGATTGCAGTGACACCGGGGAGCGTCGCGGCCATTGCCGACAGGTCTCCGAGGATGTCGATCGGCACGTTGTTGGTGTTGATGGCCTGGTCGCGTCCACCGACTTCGGCTTGATTGCCGTTGCGGTCCGGCTTTTCGCGGCCCGCGGTGACGCGCATGGCGTCGAGCGAAATGGCCTGCTTGCCGACGGTGGCATCTGCAATAAGAACATCCTCATCGACTTCGCGTTTCACTTCGAACCGCGTCGGCTGAAAGCCGATCGCGATGTACGCCATCATGTAATCGCCGCCGCCGCCGTTGAAGATGATGGTGAAGCGGCCATCCTTATTAGTCTTGACCGTACGAGAAGTCTGATCGGTCAGCGACGTCGCGGTGACGGTGACGTTTTCGACCGGCTTCTTATCCTGGCCAATGACTCGGCCGCGGATGATGTCGGAACTGCTCTGGGCGTGCAGCGGCGCGGTGAACCCGAACAGCGCGACCAGCATGAGAAATATCGAACGGCGACGTAACACGATTGCCTCGAGAGTGGGTCCAGATGGTGGGTGTGACAACCTCTCTTACGCACGAACCGCGTCGGGGGTTGGACCCCTTCTCGCGTGATCGATGAATAGTCGGGGGCGCATACATTGTCGCTAAAATCTCTTAGCGCAACGGTTTCCCAACTCACGCGAGGTCGTTTTTCGGGGCCGCGACGGGGACGCAATCGGTGCGAGCTTCAGACACGCCGACCGTCCGCGGCATTCCACTTTCCTGGCAGCGTGCGTTTGTGCCCGCGCGGCTACCGCGGCGGCTCGGACTCGACTCGCGTCAAGAAGAGGCTCAGTGATCCGAACGGCAGCTTCGGCACCTTCGACCTCAATTGAAGCACAACGCGCGCGGAGTCGTCGGACAGCCAGAGCTCTGCCTTGCCGCCCTTCGAGAACATTCCAGAAGTCGTAATTTCCGGCCGCACGACGATCGCCTTGAATTTCCCCGCTGGGACCTTGATCTCTTCACGCCGCAACACGTGAATCACGACGGGATTTCCGTCGGGCTTGAAGTAGCGATTGAGCACGTAGCACTCGTGTGGCTCGAGCGGGAGTGTCCGCACGAAGTACACGAGTGAGACCTCGTCCATCGGACCGGACACCGACGGCTCTTCGGACTCGTCGTTCTTTCTATAGATCATGCGCTCGGGATAGATCTGGGTATCGCGGAGCGCGTGGTATCCGGGATCGTGCACGTGCTCTACGAAGCGATAGGAGGTGAACGACACGGAATCGAACCAGCTAGTGCTCGTGTCGTGCGCGCTCAGCTTGCCGAAACCGCCCGACGTTGCGAACATCGCGCGCCACGTTCCGATACCGCGCGTCGTGTCGCGCGCCGTGAGCCACATTACCCCGGATCCAACGGGCATGATGCCGAACTTTACATTGTAGTGAAGATGCTCGCCGATCGTGAAGGGATGTCTGGTCGTTGCCGTCGCGCTCGGTAGCTGCGGAGAGACGAGCGTTTCGTTCGGTGAACAGCGCGAGCTGTCCGCGACCGCGGCATGGATGTTGTCGCGAGGTGCGGTCGGCATGGCCAGCGCGCCTGCACCAGCGGTCAACAATATGAAGGATCGAATGATCATGGCGTGTCGATCGCGCGAAGGAACTTGGGCGACGTTACGTCGCGGCTACTTCCGGATGGCGTACTCCGCGTGCGTCAGCTCAAGAGACAAGGTGCCGAATGGCAGCTTCGATTTCAACCGAAGCAGCGTGCGCGCGCTGTCGTCGGAGAACCACACTTCCGCTTGGCCGTTCTCCGAGAACAGTCCTTTCGACTTGATGATCGGCTGAATCACGATCGCGTCGAACTCGCCGGCGGGAACGGTGATGTGCTCCCTTCGCCCGACTTTGATGACGACTGGATTGCGGTCCGGGTGATAGTAGCGATTGAACTCGTACGTCTTTCCGACGTCCAGCGGGATGGAGCGTATGAAATAAATAAAAGAACCCTCATCGAGCGGTTCGGACACGCTCGGGTTCTCGACGCCGTTCCGGACGTACACCTTCCGCTCCGGATAGAAATCGTAGGTCCGGTCGGCGGAGTTTCGGGTCTCGTCGATGTGCTGCACGTGATGTATCGAGATCATCGAGCTCGTGTCGAACCAGCTCTCGTAGTGGTCGTTCACGTGAAACAGCAGAATCCGGCCCTTCACGTCGAAGATCGTGTGATACGTCGTGTGCCCGCGGTACGGCTCGATGTCCTCAACGCTCATCGTGGCTGTGCCGGCGTTGAGAAAGTTGACCTTGGCCTGGTAGGTCAGTCGCTCGCCGACGTGAAACGGCCTGCGCGCGATTTCGTGCAGGGCAAGCGGTTCGCGCGCGGGCTCGCGTCGCGCAGACGTATCCGCGCTACCAATGAGGCCGATTCCGGCCGCGAGCACTACGAGAATCTTCATGGTTACAACGTCCTTCCTGTTCGCGCACCGTGCCGCAGTCCACATCGTCCTATCGACGGTCAATAGAACCCTGGGATCCGTTTCCTGTTGGTCGTCTATCCCGCGGTCCGAAAAAACCGAACTCCTCCAGGGACGCTCGATCTCATTGTACGCAAAATGCTGCGCGCGGGTCCCTCCAGCGGCTGGGAGCTGACGCAGTCAATTCGGACCGACTCCGCCGGCCTCATCCTTCGGATGGAAGAGGCCGCGCGCGGTTCCCGAGTACCGGCTTTGGCGAACGAGGGATCCGCTGCGCGTGGAGTAGTGCGCAGCGCCTCCGTGCGACTATGCTTTTCTGCGCTGTCTGCGCACCAGACCAACGAACCCGAGTCCCAAGCCCAAAAGGCCAAAGGTGGCCGGCTCCGGGGTAGAGACGACACTGCGGGTAAAGGCACACGTCGGATCGGGATTGAGGCACGTGTCGACGAGCCCGGGCGTGCTGCCGATCACGATGTCGCCGCTGGCGTCCACTCCGTCAATCTGCGCGAGCAACTCGACGTCGGAGAAGAAGTAGGTTCCGTCCGGCGCTCGTCCACCGTCGGGCGTGAAGGTTCCGAAGACGAAATCCCACGAAGTCCCTGGCGCGAGAGAAAACACGTCACTCGATGGAAGCCCTGGGCCGAACGTAAACGTGTAGGGTGGCCCGCTGAGACAGTCGCCACTCGTATTTGTGAAATTGCCGTCGCAGCCAAATGCAAGGAAGAGGAACGCGGCATCGTAGTTCGAGAAAACGGCCGCGGTGTCGGTGCCGAAAATGACTCCCGACGTTGGCAGGAGTGATCGGTCCAGACCGAACGGCATTGGCGACGAGGGCTCGTAGGACGTGCCGTCGAAATTGAACGCCGGTGCGCCGGCGTCGAGCGTTAGTCGGACGTAGACGTCGATGGGGCTCGTGCTGTAAACCGTTCCCGTCGGCTGCACGAACGAGGCCGATAGTCCCGGTATGAGTGATGACGGCTGCGCGGTGGCCGTAACGAGAGGGGCCGACATACCGAGGGCTATCGCGCCTGCGAAAAGCGTTCGTCGGAGCATGGTTTGCCTTGCAAGAGAAGAACACCCATTGGGGAAACTTTCGCTAGCTCGGCAAATCACATGCCTTTCTGTTTGCAAAGACTCATCGCAGGCAAGTGCGCGTGCCGCTTGCGAATACGACGACCGGGCCCGCCGGGGCAATCTCCCCGCGTGTTGTCTTCGTACAACACTTCGTTGCGGTCGACGGGCAATCGTTTGTTTTCAGCGGACCCGGCAGTAGGAACGCCGATATTACAATTTGCAATTCAAGCCCTAGATCTTCCCCACGGCCTGGCCGAGCTCGACGCGAGAAAAATCCTCGCCGGGATTGATGAATTTGTCGCGCTCGGCGCCATACTGCTTTTCGTACAATTGCCGATAGCGACCGCCGAGCTTGATGAGCTCTCGATGGGTTCCACGTTCGACGATTTCGCCGTTCTCCAACACGAGAATTTGGTCGGCGCTCTCGATGGTCGACAGGCGATGCGCGATGACGAACGTCGTGCGGCCGCTGCGCAATGAATGCAACCCGTCGCGAATCAATGCCTCGCTCTCGCTGTCGAGGCTTGACGTGGCCTCGTCGAGGATGAGAATTCTTGGATCGGCCAACACGGCTCGCGCAATCGCCACGCGCTGGCGCTGTCCGCCCGACAGCTTGACGCCGCGCTCGCCGACGATGGTGTCGTAGCCACTCTCGAATCGGTCGACGAACTCATCGCAGTGCGCCACGCGCGCCGCTGCGCGAACCTCGGCGTCGGTCGCGCCGGGCTTGCTGAAGGCGATGTTGTCCTTGATCGTACCGTCGAACAAAAAGTTGTCCTGCATCACGACTCCGACATTCGACCGATAGTCGCGCAATCGCATGTTCGCGACATCGTGTCCATCGACGAGCACGCGTCCGCCTTTCGGATGGT
The DNA here is from genome assembly GCA_039924785.1 of Gemmatimonadaceae bacterium. Lineage (GTDB taxonomy): Bacteria > Gemmatimonadota > Gemmatimonadetes > Gemmatimonadales > Gemmatimonadaceae > JAQBQB01. Next base: position 9,637 of record JBDTAE010000278.1, read on the forward strand.
TGAACGCCATCACGAGTCCGATCAGCGTGCTCTTGCCGCCCCCACTCGAGCCAACGAGCGCGGTGGTTGAGCCGGCCGCGGCCGCGAACGAAATATGCTTGAGCACTTCGACGTCCTTCACGTACTCGAACGTCACGTCCTGAAACTCCACGCGGCCCTGGATGTCGCGCATCGATTCCTTGGACGCATCGTCCTGGTCCTCAGTCGCCATGGCGCGAACTTCGCCGATGCGATCGAGACCGGCGAGCGCCTCGCTCACCTGCGTACCGATCGATGCGATTTGCACGAGCGGCGCCGCGAGCAGCGCGACGAAAAACAGGTACGCCACGAAGTCGCCTAGCGTCATCGTGCCGTTCAGAATCGACCGGCCGCCGACGACGATCATGAGCACCCCGATAATTCCGGTGATTACCGCGGTCGCCGCGCCGACTGCGGACGTGCCAGTGATCGTCTTGGCGACGTTGCGGAACAGCTTGTGGGCGCCGCGCGCGAAGACCAGCCGTTCGCGCGGCTCTGCGACGTAAATCTTCACCAGCCGCACCCCGCCGATCGTCTCGGCCAGTCGGCCTGTGACGTCCGCGTTGATTGCGCCTCGCTCGCGAAACAGCGGACGCAGTCGCTTGAACGCGATCGTCATCATGCCGCCAAACGCCGCGAGAATGACCAACATCGCGCTCGTCAGCTTCCAATTGAAATAAAACAGGAATGCGACCGCGATCACCGCGGTCATCACGCTGCCGATGAGCTGAATCAGCCCTGTGCCGACCAGATTTCGCACACCCTCGGCGTCGCTCATGATGCGTGAAATGAGCACGCCCGTCTTCGTCGAATCGAAGTATGAAACCGGAAGACGAAGGACGTGCGCCTGAACGCGCTTGCGCATGTCGGTGATAGCGCGCTGCGCGGCCACGCTCACCACCTGCGATAGCGCGAACGACGTGATCGCCTGGACGATCGTTGCTCCGGCGGCAATCGCGGCAAGCGGCATGAGCATCTTCGCATCATGCTTGCCGACGATGTCGTCGATGAGATACTTTGACGTATACGGCATGACGATGCCCGACAGTCGATTGACGACCATCAGCGCCAGACCGATCCCGAGCGAACCGCGGTGATCGGCGATGAGTTCGCGTGCCTCCTTCCATGCTCGTGCTTTATCGTACTTGGCCATTCCCCAATTTAGACGCCCACCCGCCCCCATGCCCAGTTCGTTGGGCGTGTGGAACAACCTTCGACAAACCGCGCATGACTGATGAAGGCCAGACGACCGACCGCAGTATGGCAGATCTGCGCCGCACGCTCGGGCGCATCGCTTTGGAGATCGTCGTAGGGTTCGTAGGCGTCTATGCGGCCTTCGCGCTGACGGCGTACCATGAGCGCGAAGCGCTCGTCGAGAGGCGCACGCAAATCACGAAGGCACTCGTCGCCGAAATCACGCCGCTGGCCGATCTGTCGCGCAAGAATGTCGATGGCTGACGTTTGGGAAGCCACCAAACGGTCCGGCGGGTTGAACTTGCTCGACGTGCGGACCTTCGTGAAAGTCGCCGATTTTTACAACGATGTATCCCAGATGCTCGCGTTCTACGACGCGAGGACGGGCGCCCGTCGCCAGGATGTTCGCCGTTTGTACTACTACGACCTCGAGGCACTGACCAACATCTCCAAGCGTTGCGCGGCTGACGGCGACAGCGCGATCATGATGCTCAATCGCGTCAGGCGATCACAGATGTGAGGGGAACTGAAAGTCGCGCTAATCGTCGGCCCCGTTCGGTGTCACGTCAAATGAAGTACGGCGCTTGCACTACACATCGGTATGTCACGGCGGCGAACGGCGGCCACGACGGTCGGGCGAAAGTGGATCGATGGATTCTTCCGGGCGGCGGTCGGCGCCGCAGCGGTCGCGTCGGTGGCGTGCAGTCGAGGCGATGAATCGCAACGAATCGCGAGCATCACGGCGAACATCGCCCAAGCGGCCGCCGCGGTGACAGGGCAAGACGCGCAATTTGCCGACGAGGTCGCAGGCGGGCACTACGTCGGCTTCGACACGCATACGTATCCTGGCACCACGACGATGCGTGCGTGGAAAGAGACGCCGGGAGCGCCCTATTCGTGGGTCGGCTACTATCTGCCGTCTCCGTGTCACGCGAACACATCGTGGACGGGCAAACGCGACACGCTTCAGGCCATGGGTTGGGGGTTGGCGGTCGTGTATGTCGGACAACAGACGTGGGGTCGGTCGCCGCGTAAGTCGTCGCTGTCCGCGCTTGCCGCGTTGCGCAAGCATACGACTTGTTCCGCGGACTTTCTCAGCGCGAATGAAGGCGTGGCGAACGCCGACGAAGCGGTGCGCCGAGCGTCCGATGAGGGTTTTCAAAAGGGCGCCGTTGTGTTTCTCGATCTCGAGCGGATGGAGAAGGTCAAACCCGCGATGCGCGACTATTACAGGGCGTGGGTCGCGCGGATGATCTCGACCAATCAGTATCGCCCCGGTGTGTACATGCATCAGCACAACGCGCAGGAGATCTTCACCGACGTGCGCGACGTGTTCGCCGCGGCAGGCGACACGGAGACACCGCGCTTCTGGATCGCGGGCGGAAAGCATTTCGACGAAGGTCGTGCGCCGCAGGACGTCGGCTTTGCGTTCGCCGGTGTGTGGCAGGGTGTGATCGACGTGGCGCGGTCGGTCGCGAATCTCAGGTTGCCGGTCGACGTGAACGTGGCGTCGTGGCGGTCGCCGTCAGAGTCGGG
>JBDTAE010000279.1:0-5816 GCA_039924785.1 Gemmatimonadaceae bacterium
CGGTCGTGACCGCGATCAAGGATTCAAAGGGCATATCGCACATCGTGTCGCTGCCGGGAACTCGGAACTACTCCCAGGGCAAGACGTTCTTGAATCGGCTGGCGCTTCACTTCTCCATTGGAGAAGCGTACTAGTGTCGCGCGCCGGCGAAATTCTACGCGGATTTTTTCACGGCCTTCTGCTGCTCGTGACGATCGCGCTCGTTCTCGTTGCGATCGCCGCCACCGCGACGTTCGTCCTGACCGGAACGGAGTGGGGACGCGAGCGCGTCCGCGGCATCGCGCAAAATGGATTGACGAGCGCGGTTCACGGAAAGGTCAGCATCGGGAAACTTTCCGGGAATCTCCTCACCGGCTTGACCGCGCATGATGTCGTGATCACCGACAGCAGCGGCGGACCGTTCGTCTCGATCGAATCGCTGAGCGCGAATTATTCCATCGCCGCGCTCGCACGGAAACAGATTTACATCAACGACGCCGTCATCGTTCATCCGCGAATCGTGCTCGATCATCCGGTGGGCGGCGTTTGGAATTGGCAGCGCCTGTTTCCGCACGACACCATTCCGAAGCTCACGAAGCAGCCCGGCTGGCTCGATCGCGTTCGATTGACGAACACGCGAATCGTCGACGGGCAGATCATCGTCAAGTCTCCGTGGATGCCGAATGCGAAGCTCTCGGCAAAGGCACGGGACAGCGTCTTGCGCGAAACGCTCGCTGGGCGCGCCAGACTCCGCGTCGAGCAAGCGCCGGGCGGCTACCAGAAGATCGTCGAGCTGGATTCGTTGACGGCCCAACTGCCGTTGCTTCGTCTCGCAGAACCCGGCGAGCCGGTGCGCATCGCCGAAGTAGCGTCGTTGCGGATGAATGTGTTTCCGTTCCATCCGCCGGCCCTCGCCATTAGAGATCTGAAAGGCGTGTTTTCATTCAACAGCGACTCGATATGGTGGAAGGGCGCCTACGCCGAGTTGCCGGCGTCGAAAGCGACGGCCGATGGCAGCTATCTGTACACGTCGGGCGACGTGACCCTCGCGCTCCACTCAGACCAGCTCGCGTTCTCCGACATGGGGTGGCTCGACCCCAAGCTTCCAGGTGACGGTACAGGGGCCGGGGATCTCAAGGTCACCTGGCGCGGCACCGTGCAGGACTACACCGCCACGAACACCACCGCGTCACTCGGCAGCGCGCGCGCAAGTGGAGCGATCGGGATCACGATGGGTGATACGATCGCCATTCACGACACGCGTATGCGAGTGTCGGGTCTGGACACGCGGACGATTCAGCGGCTCGTGCCGACTCTCAAATCGCCGCGCAGCGGTATGCTTTCCGGACTCATGGTCGTTCGCGGCGGAATTCACGCGATGCAGTTGAACGGGGACGTCACGTTCGACGACCATCTCGCGGGCGTCAGTCGAATCACTGGCTCCGGAGAAGTCGGGCTGATCGAAGGCGGCGGGTTGCAGGCGCGCAACCTTCAAGTGCAGATGCTGCCGGTTCAAGTCGCCATGGCGAAGACGTGGTATCCGTCGTTGCCGGTCGGGGGTGTGGTGACGGGCAATGCGACGATCAACGGATCGACCAAGACTTCACTCATGGTCAAGGCGAATCTCGATCATCGCGATCGCGGTACGCGCTCGGTGCTCGACGGCACGGCGACGGTCCGTCTCGCCGGCCTGAAGCGATTCAATGTCGACATGAACGCGAAGCCGGTTTCCCTCGAGGAAATCGGGCGATTCTTCCCGGCCGCCGGCCTGCAGGGAAGCGCGGCCGGCCCGGTTCGCCTCGAAGGCGCTTTAGATAATTTGAAAGTGAACGTCGATCTCGTGCTGCCTGACGGCGGCAAGTTCGCGACGACCGGCACACTCGATCTCGCGAGCACGGACAAGGCGTACGATCTCGCGGCAAATCTCTACACGCTCAATCTGCGCACGATCGACACCAAGGCGCCGGTCACGTCGTTGACCGCAAAGGCGACGATCAAGGGACGAGGCATCACGCCTGAGACAATGACCGCCACCGCAACCGCCGACCTGTCGGCGTCGCGGTACACGGGGACCGGCCCACTCGACAGCATCGCGCTCGACACCGTGTCGTTGCGCGCGAGCCTCGCGGGCGGCCTCGCGACCGTGCAGAAACTGTACGCCGTCGGCGCGCATACGTCCGCCAACGTTTCGGGAAGTTTTGGAATCTCTCATGAGGCGCGGGGCACGCTCACGTACGCGGTCGCGACCGACTCACTCGGCGCATTCAACCGGCTGTTTCCGCTGACGGACACGTCGCACGCGCCGGTGCAGCCGCGTCCCGGGATTTTCGCCCACGCGGTTGACAAAGCGCGCGCCGATTCATTGCGCGTCGCACGCGCGACGGAAATGGAACGCCTCATCAGCGGCAAGCCAGGACCGGCGCTCGCGGTCAACGCGCCGAAGCCCGTGCCGAGCGATACGCTGTCGGGATCGGTGAGCGCGAAGGGGACGCTCGTGGGCAACATCTACGACTTCGACCTTCGCGGAACCGCGAACGGAAAGAACGTGATCGCGCGCGGCAACGCGGCGAAGACGCTCGCGGCGACGTATGCGTGGACCGGCGTGCGAACGCCGAAGGCCGAGCTGTCGGCGTCGGCGGATCTCGATACCGCGAGCATCATGGGCTTCGCGTTCGACACCGTGAGCGCAAAAGCGACGTATACGCCGGCGGGCGGGCACGTCGAACTATCGATTGGGCAAGGCGAGAATCGTCAGTATGCTGCGAAGGGAGACTACGCCTTGTTCCCCGATCGCAAAGAATTGAATCTCGCCAACCTGGCGTTCCGATTCGACACCGCGACCTGGACGATGACGCGGCCGAGCAAGATTCAATGGGGCGACCCGGGCCTCCGCGTTACAGATTTCGAATTGCGGAATCGTGGGAACGGCCGAATCTACGCGAACGGGTTGCTGCCGACCAAAGGCACCGCGGACTTTGCGCTCACCATCGAGAACTTTCCGGTCACGAACATCGTTGACATTACGCAAACGGACCTGAAAGTAACGGGCGTCGCGAACTTGAAAGCCACGGCGACAGGCACGATGGCGGCGCCGTCATTCCGCGGAACGTTTGGACTGACGGACGCGACCTATAACGGCGTGACCGTTCCTTCGCTGAGCGGCCGACTCGGGTACTCCGACCGTGCCCTCGTTGCGCACATGGATGCGCTGCGAAGCAATGGCGTCGCAATGGCGACGGTCGACGGACGAATCCCGATTAACCTCGCGCTGAGTGGCGTGACCGGCAGCCGCATGCTGCCGGATCCACTGCAAGTCGATCTCGTGGCCGACAGTCTTCCGCTCGAGCTGATTTCGCAGTTCACGAGCTCCGTGACTGATTTGCACGGACGCGCCGCGGGCAAGTTTAGCGTTCGTGGAACGACGTCGAAGCCCGTGCTCGCGGGAAACTTTGCGTACGATCACGGCTCATTCACCGTTGTCGCGAGCGGCGCCAAGCTCGTGGACGTTGCCGGCGCCATCCACATGGCGAGCGACACGGTCTACGTCGATTCGCTCATCGCACACACCGTGAATGGCCGAAACACCGGAACGGTGTCGGCGAAGGGAACACTCGGCGTCGCGGATTTCCGTCAGCCGGCGATGGATTTCGCCTTCGTGTCGAACGGCGCGCAGTTGATGAACAACAAGGACGCGAATCTGCGCATCGACGCGAAGCTCGCGCTCAAGGGTCCGTTCAACGGCGCGAGCCTCAAGGGCAACGTGACGTTGGTGCAGGGCGTGATCTACGCCCCGGAGCCAAGCCAGATTCACCACCTTATCGGCGCAAGCGATCCGGCGCTGTACAACGTGCTCGATACCGCGGTGGTGTCAGAGCGCGATCTCTTTCCTCCGCAATCGCCGCTGCTCGCCAATCTGAGCGTCGAGGTGAGCCTCGACGTCAAGCACGACACGTGGGTGCGCAATCGTGAGGCGAATGTAGAGATCTACACCGAAACGCCGGTCACAATTCGTCAAGAAGGCCAGGCCCTGCTGCTGACCGGTGTCGTCGCGACCGATCGCGGCGAATACAGCTTCCTGAGTAAGAGATTTCAAATCAAACGCGGATCCGCCCTCTTCATCGGCACGCCGGATCTCGACCCGACGCTGCAGATCACGGGCGAATATCAGGTGAACGTTGCCGCGCGCGGTGCGGTGAATATTCGCGTCATCGTCGGTGGAACTTTGCGGCGCCCCAAGCTTTCGCTCGAGAGTGATGCGCAGCCGCCGAAGACGCAGTCGGAGCTCTTGAGCCTTCTTGCGTTCGGACAGTCGTCATCGTCGTTGATTGCGTCGAACTCGTCGAGTCTCGCGGGGTCCACGGCGGGTGATCTCTTCGGCGTCGGAGCTCAGGCGGCCGTGCAGCGATTGGCAGGCGTCGCGCTCGGTGTCGCGGTTCAGCAGGTCGAGATGCAAGCCGGTCGCACCCTCGGAACCGACGTCTTCGACATCACGCCAGGCGATGTGCCGTTGTTTGGCGGCAACGGCGCGAGCAGTTTTTTTGCGGCGACGCAAGTCCAGGCGGGTAAATACGTCACTCCGCGCACGTTCGTGAGCGCGTCGGAGCAGGCGGGCCGGCCCGGCCTTTCTATCGAGCAGCGCACGCCGGGCGGATGGCGTCTCAACCTCAGCATGGAGCCGAGGATTTTGCTCGGTGAGCCGACGTTGAGCTTGCAGCCGCGACGGACGACGCAGTCGTACGGGGGGTTTGTGATTCGCGAGTGGCGGTTTTAGCCGCGGATTGACGGTTGCGCGGCGGTGGCGATCGGGGTGAGCTTTCTTCGCTGAGTTTGATCCGCGCCCATAGCTCAATCGGATAGAGCGTCTGACTTCGGATCAGAAGGTTGGGGGTTCGAGTCCCTCTGGGCGCATTTATCGAAGTGATTGATCACCAATGATTTATAGTTTCTACTCCACGTTCCACCGTTTGATTTTACGTTTGTTGTAGGAAGCACATAGGAAGCTAGTCAACGAGGCCGAGACTCGACTCGCAAAACCGCGCTGGATGCCGATGAATCCGCGAGCGGTGTTTCGGGAGTGGAGGTCGCTGGTTCAAATCCAGTCGCCCCGGCCATTGTAAGATTATTAATTTAGAAAGTATTAAAGGAACCCCTGCACCGATTAACACGGTGTGGGGGCTTCTTGTAGCAATCGATGATGGCGCTAATGGAAGCGTTTGAAACGATTGCCAATGCTCCGCGGTGGACGGCTGCCGCTCCGTCAACGCGGTCCGAAGGCCATTCCAACTCCTTTGAAGGCCATTCCAACTCTTTTGAAGGCCACTCCAACTTTTCAATGCGATTCCAACTTTTTCTCGACACTTCAGAAACCATGACCGACCCTCCGTGAATACACGCCGCCCGCATTTATGACTTCGATTCAGCAGGTTCGGCCGTCGAGCCCCCCTCTGGCCGGCAGTCAAGATTTTCGGTGGTAGGCCTGCATAGCCGTTCCGCGACCACACGGGTGCCGCCTTCGCGGGCGGCGATCGACTTGCGCCGACCCCACCTCCCCGTCATCCTTGACCTCCGGCGGCATTTGTCCGGTTGCTGATAGATGAAGCGAAACTTGCATTCATGGTCATAACCGTCCGATCCGAGCCGCGGTTCACGGACGGTGGTTCTACGTCCGCACGACACTTTCGCAGGGATCAGATGAGTATTGGCGTGCACAACGACGCGGGCGTTTCAGATGGCGTCGATAGCGCTCGTCTCGATTCCGCTCGCTTGGCGGCGCTCCGCTCAACGGAGTTGCTCGATACCGACATCGAGGACGCGTTCGATCGCGTCACCAAGCTCGC
>JBDTAE010000280.1:0-16799 GCA_039924785.1 Gemmatimonadaceae bacterium
CAACGCGCGCACGATCGCGATGTCCGCCGGACCGATCGGATCCTTCCGAACCTTGCCCGTCTGATAGAACGGAAGGTTCAGGAATCGCGCGGCGTGCCGCGGAAGTCCCACCGTCTCGATGCCGCTCACGGCCTCCGACTCGCGGAGAATGCGCTTGATGTCCTGCACTTCCGGAATGTCCACTTCGCCTGGCGACTTGCGATCGAGCTGCGAATGAATCCGCTCGGCGAGGGCGCGCACTTTGCCGGCGTCGATCTGGCTCTCGCTCGCCATGCGCTCGAGGAAGTCGACATACCGCCGCACGTCATGGTCGAACACGGCAATGTTGCCGCTCGTCATATACGCGACGATGATCTCGTTGTCGTTCTCGAACAGCTTGCGAAGAATGCCGCCCATCGAGATGACGTCGTCGTCGGGATGCGGCGAGAAGCAGATGATCTTGCGACCCATCGGCAACTTGGATTTTCCGCGAATCTTGGCGCCGAGGGTGTTGAACACCTTGCCGTTCACGTCGCCCGGCGATCCGAACTTCGCGACGAGCGACGACATGCGCGCGTCGGCGTAGTCGCGCTGCGTGAGTTTGAGAATCGCCTTGCCGGTGCGCTCGGAAAGCCAGATCACGGCGCGAACGATGAGCTCCGGCGTCCACACGACTTCGTCGAGCATCCACGGCGTCTTGATGCGGGTGAGCTCGGCGGCTGCGGCGCGATCGAGATAGAATGTCGTCTTGGGATGCTTTTGCAGGAACGTGGCCGCGACTTCGAGGTCGACCTCACCTTCAACGGCGCGTTGCACGATCGTCGACTTGTGCTCACCGGTGGCGATGATCGCGATCTCGCGCGCATCGAGAATCGTCGCGACACCCATCGTCACCGCTTCGCGCGGCACGAACTCCTCACCGAAGAAATCCCCCGCGGCATCTCGGCGTGTGACCGCATCGAGCGTCACGAGGCGCGTGCGACTATCGACGCCCGAGCCCGGTTCGTTGAACCCGATGTGTCCCGTCTTGCCGATTCCGAGAATTTGAAAGTCGATACCGCCGGCGCGCTCGATCGCGATCTCGTACCGCTGCGCTGCGTCGTCGATCTCGGCGCGAGGGAGGTTGCCGGGCGGGATGTGCACGTTCTCGGGTCTGATGTCGATCTGCGAGAACAGATTCTCCCACATGAAACGGTGGTAGGAGTGAATGCTCTCGTTCGGCATCGGGTGATACTCGTCGAGATTGAACGTCACGACGTCGGCAAAGCTCAATCCCTCTTCGCGATGCATGCGAATCAATTCGCGGTACACGCCGATTGGCGTCGAACCCGTCGCGAGGCCGAGCACCGTCGTCTCACCCGCGGCGTTGCGCTCGCGAATGAGCGTTACGATGCGATTGGCGACGAGACGCGAGATGTCAGCATGATCCTCGACGACAACCGTTCGAATGCGTTCCCCTGCCGCCGCGACGTGTGAAACGCGAGAAGGCCCGCGGTCTGCTTGACCACGGGCCTCCTCGTTTTTCATGACGTCACGGCCTGTGCCAGCGCCCGACCGTTCCATGTAGTACCTAACGCGTTCGCGTTCTCGTTACGCGGAGAAAGAACTACCGCAGCCGCAACCGCCCGTGCTGTTCGGGTTCTTGAATGTGAAGCCGGAACCTTGCATCGACGAGACGTAATCGATGGTGACACCGTTCAGATACTGTGCGGAGAACGGATCGACGAAGACCCTCCACTCGCCCCGATCGACGATCAGATCGTCTTCCGCCGCCTCGTCCTCGATGAGCAGACCGTATTTGAACCCGCTACATCCGCCGGGCTGAACGCTGATGCGGAGGCCGCCCTTGGCCGGATCGACGCCTTCCTGTTCGATAAATTTCTTGACCTCGACCGAGGCGGCCGACGTGATGACGACGGCCACTTCGGGTTGATTCATCGTGCTCATGACGGGCCTCCAGTAGGTCAGGCCAAAGAATGACGGCCGTGATAGTTAAAACATATGGGGTGTGGGGAAGCGGATCAATCCGCCGCCCCCTGCTGCTCTGGTATGACAAGACTTGGCGGCGCCGGTTCGGACCTGAACGATCGGGCGATCCAGGCGAACGCCACGGCCGCGACGACCAGCAGTCCAAGTCCGACTGCCGTTTCCCCGAACAGAAGCTTGCCGATGCCGAACAAGGTTGAATACACCGCAACGATCCCGGCGAGCCAGTTCGTCCACGCCAGTGCCCCGCCTGGGGTCGACTCACGGCCGAACCCGAGTCGCTCGGAAACGCGTGCCCAGCCGGGTCCGCCAGGTCGCACCCGCAGGTAGAATGCGTCGAGGGTGGCGTCGGGTTCCGGACCTGTGGCGTACGTGATGGCCACCCATATGATCGTTGTCGTCACGATCGTAACGAGCATCGTGACGGCGAGAACTCGCTGGTCACCCGCTGGGTACCTCGCCGAGATCATCGGCCCCACGCTGAGCGACACGACTCCCGACACGATCATCGCGCTGATCTCGGAGTAGGCGTTGACGCGCCACCAGTACCAGCGAGCCATGAGCACGAGCCCCGTGCCTGATCCGAGTGCCAGCAGGAACTCCCACAGCTTCGTCACCGAATCGGAACGCCACGCGACGACCGCCGATCCGAGGAAGAGAAACACCGTCGCCCACCGAGACGCGGACACGTAATGCTTCTCCGTCGCCGTCTTGTTGAGGAATCGCTTATACACATCGTTGATGAGATAGGATGCGCCCCAGTTGAGCTGCGTGGCCACCGTCGACATGTAGGCGGCGGCGAAGCCGGCCATCATCACTCCGCGCCAAGGCGTCGGGAGGAGGTCCACGAACGCCTGCACGTACCCCGCTTCATGGTCGTGCGTTGGACCGATGCCGTTCGGATAGAGGATGATCGTCGCGAGGCCCGTGAGGATCCACGGCCACGGGCGAATCGCGTAATGAGCAACCTGGAAAAACAGCGTCGCGAGCACGCCGTCGCGTTCGGTCTTGGCCGAGAAGATTCGCTGGGCGACGTACCCGCCGCCGCCGGGTTCTGCGCCCGGATACCACGCGGCCCACCACTGCACCGACAGGAACACGCCGAGCGCGAGAAGCGGCATCCACGTATACGCTTCGATCCCGTTGCTCGTGAACTTCACCGGCAGGACCGACAATCCCGCCGTTTCGCTGCCAAAATGCACCGCGACGCCGGCCTTGAGCGCCGCCATTCCGCCGACCGCGCGCACCGAATAGACGGCGAGAATGATGACGGCGGACATCTTGATCACGAACTGCACGAGGTCGGTCCAGAGCACCGCCCACATGCCCGCGGCCACCGAGTACGACATCGTCACGAGAAAGCAGATGCCGACGGCGATCACGTCGCCAGACACGGTGATGCCGGCCACCTGCACATCACGAAGACCGAGCGAGATCGTGAGAATCTTGATCATCGCGCGAGTCACCCAACCGAGGATGATCAGGTTGATCGGAATCGCGAGGTAGAGCGCGCGAAAGCCGCGAAGGAACGCGGCGCGTTTGCCGCTATACCGAATCTCCGCAAATTCGACATCGGTCATGACATTCGCGCGCCGCCACAACCGCGCAAAGAAGAACACCGTGAGCATTCCGCTCATCAGCATGTTCCACCACAGCCAGTTTCCCGCGACGCCGTTCGCGACCACCAATCCTGTCACGACCAGCGGCGTATCGGCGGCGAAGGTGGTTGCAACCATCGACGCGCCGGCGAGCCACCATGGCACCTGTCGTCCCGAGATGAAATACTCCTCGAGACTCTCGCCGCCCTTCTTCGTAAAAAACAGGCCGATGCCCGCCGAGAGCGCGAAGTAGGCGATGACGATCAGCCAGTCGACCGCGGTGAGATGCATTAGCGCCCGTTGCTGGAGTTTGACATCAACGCGGGATTCAGGATCGTCGACATTACCGCGTCAGCGAGCTGAACGCGAACCCGGTTCACTTTCGTGTTCGCGCGGGTGGGATTCACGCGATTGCTCAAGAGAATGATGAACACGTTGTTCGTCGGGTCCATCCAGATCGACGTGCCTGTGAAGCCGGTGTGGCCGAACGCTTCGGTCGACATCATGTGACCCGCCGAATTCGCGCCGTCGGGCTTCTGCCAGCCGATGGCACGGTCGGCGACGATGCGCTTGGGCGTAAAGAGCGCGATGGCGTCGTGCGGCAGCACACGCGTGCCGTCGATCACGCCGTCATTCAGATACATCTCGGCGAACCGCGTGAGGTCGTGGGCGCTGCTGAATACGCCGGCGTGGGCCGAAACGCCGTTCAAATAGTAGGCGCGCTCGTCGTGCACTTTCCCGCGAACGAGACCGCCGCGCCGCGGATCGAATTCCGTCGGCGCGATGCGCGGAATCAACGATGCCGGCGGGTTGTACATCGTTTCGTGCATGCCGGCCGGCTCGAACACATGATTGTGGAGGTACACGTCGAGCTTTTCGCCGCTCACCTTTTCGAGGACGCGTCCCGCCATGTAGGCGCCGATGTCGCTGTACACCATCTTCGCGCCCGGCAGCGTGTCGAGCGGGGTGGAGAACATCAGCTTCGCGAGGCTATCGGCGTTATGCGTTATCTCATCATAGGCCTTGAACGCCGGTAACCCCGACGTATGCGTGAGCAGGTGACGAATGGTCACCTTCTCCTTGTTCGGGCCGGTCCAGTTCGGCAGGTACGTTTGCACCGGCGCGTCGAGTGAAACCTTTCCCTGCGACACGAGCTGCATCATGCCGCTCGTCAATCCAACCACCTTCGACAATGACGCCAAATCCCAAAGCGTGTGGTCGTCCGGCACCGGACTCGGCGCCCAGTCGAGATGGCCGACCGCGTATTCCGTGATGACGCCGGTCTTAGTGCCTACGACGGCTATCGCGCCCGGAAATGCGCCCTCGCTCAGAGCGCGGTCCAGCACAGCGCGCACCGAATCTCGGATGGCGGCGTCGGCGCGGGCTGGTCGCGCGGGCGGTGTCATGGCATGTTCCTGTGCCCCACCGCTCGACGCCGCGGAATGACATCCGTCGACGACGGCGCCCGTGAGCCCGATGACCAGCAGAGACGCCGCGAAATGTCGTGTCGACACGTTCAACGAACGCGAAGTGCGAGAATTCTGATGACCGTCGCGGCGCTGGGCGCGGCGGCTGGAGTGTGCGGATGCGCGAGTCATAATCTCCGGAGTTCCAATGACGGTGGTACGCCGAGCGTGCAGCCCGGCATCACGGTGTTGCTCGAGGACAGCATCGGGCTGATTCGCGGCAAACGCATTGGGTTGATCACGAATCAGACGGGGGTCGACCGGAACGGCGTTTCGGACATCGATCTGCTGCGCGGCACGAACGCCCGCGCCGCTGGTGTTACGCTGGTGAAGCTGTTTTCGCCAGAGCACGGCATTCGCGGCACCGAAGACCGCGAACACGTCGAGAGCGGTGTCGACGAGAAAAGCGGGCTGCCTGTGCATTCGCTCTATACCCAAGGAACCATCGCGCCGCCGGACAGTCTGCTTCGGGATATCGACGCGCTCGTACTTGATCTGCAAGACATCGGCACTCGGACGTGGACGTACGTGGGATCGATGGTCTACGCCATTCGTGCGGCGGCCCGCCGCGGTCTGCCACTCATCGTGCTCGATCGCCCCAATCCGATCAGCGGCGACCATGTCGACGGCCCAATGCTCGACACAGGTCTTTCCAACGCTGCGGAGTCCTCGCCGGGACACCCCGGGAAGGCGTACGCATTATATCCGTTTCCACTTCGCCACGGAATGACGATGGGCGAGATGGCGCTGTTCTACAACGGCGTGCTGGGCATACGGGGGAACGTGCATGTGGTGCCGGTGCGCGGCTGGCGTCGCGAGATGTGGTGGGACGATACCGGACTTCCATGGGTTCGTCCGTCGCCCAACCTGCCGACTCTCACCAGCGCGCTCACTTATCCCTCGCTCGTTCCATTCGAAGGAAGCAACCTCTCGGTCGGGCGCGGAACGAGCCGGCCCTTCGAGCAATTCGGCGCATCGTGGTTAAACGCCACGCGCGTTGCGGATATTCTCAACGCCCGCAAGCTCGGCGGCGTGCGTTTCGTTGCCGAAACCATCTCGCCGGTGAATTCGGCCGACGGAAAATTCAACGGCAAGACCGTGCCTGCTGTGTTGATCGACGTCACCGACCGTACCGCCGTTCAGGCTGGGCGGATCTCGGCGGCGATTCTTTCCGCGGTTGTTGCCGCGAACAAGGATTCGCTTCGAATTACCGCCCGCACGTTCGACGAGCGATTCGGCAGCACGTCGGCGCGCGCGGCGATCGTCGCCGGGGAGGATCCCGACACGGTGCTTGCCAGGGGCCGTTCGGCGGTTGAACAATTCTTGGTGCACGCGCGGCCCTATCGGATTTACCGATAAGCGCCACGAACCGGCGTCGGGCTGCCTGCTAGATTGCGGGCAGGGAAGATTGGTTGTGTTCCTGTTTCACCGACCGACAAGGACTAAGCAATGATTCGACGCGCAATGATCGTTGTGGCTCTCGCCACGCTCGTAGGCTGCAGACAGCGTCAGGTCGAAGTCCGGACTGCGCCGAGTACCACGAGTTCGCAACCAGCGCCGAATGTGGTGATGGTAAATAGCACTCTCACGGCGACCGTAAACGTGTACGCGACGGTGAACGGCGCTGACACCTTTCTCGGCCAGGTGACGGGGAACAGTTCCGTGCGCCTCACGGTACAAGGCATCGCGACCGGTACGAACGTGACGCTGAAGGCGGTTACGATCGACGGCGCCCGGACGTACTCGCGGGCGAACGTCCTGTTGAGCGGCACTGTAGTCTTTCCGCTTCCATAGCTGGCGGGAAGCCGCCGAATGGTTGCGTTGGTTGCCACAACTCTGTGGAAGGACTACTTTTACGTCATTGTAGCCCGGCCGCACTCGCGCCCATTCGGAGCCACATGAAGCTTCTTCCCGACTGGCTCAAAAACGGTTATTTGCACGTAATCGACCCGGTCGCGAATTGGCTCGTCCGGCGCGGTGTCCACCCGAACGCGATCACGATTTTCGGGACGCTGTGCACGGTGGCCGGCGGCGTCATCTACGCCACGGGGCACATCTCGACGGGCGGTTGGTTCCTTGGCGCGACGGCGCTGTTCGACGTCCTCGACGGAACCGTTGCGCGACGTTCGAACAAGAGCTCCACGTTCGGAGCATTTCTCGATTCGACGCTCGATCGGGTCGCCGACGGCGCGCTGCTCGGCGGACTCGCGGTATTTTACGCCCTCAATCCAGTGCACCACAACGTCCCGATGGTGGTGGTGTGCCTCGCGGGGTTGATCGGTGCGTTCCTGACGTCGTACATTCGCGCCCGCGCGGAAGCGCTCGGGATGGACGCGAAGGTCGGCATGATGCAGCGACCGGAGCGCATCGTGCTGTTGTCGGTCCCGCAGGCGTTCTTCGGGCTCGCCCTGCACGGCCTCATTCTGGGGCTCATTATCATTTTCCTCACGATCACGTCCTGGATCACTGTCGTACAGCGGATGCAGTTCGTGTATCGGCAAACCAATGCGCGTGCGGACGCCCCGCCCATCGCGCTCCCCACTGAGAAGCGCTTCTCGTTGCGCCGGCGTTCACGCAAGACCGGCACGCGGCATTAGCGTCCTTTAGTACAGAAAGGAGACTTATTCGTGGCTTCGCCCACTGTTCGCCCCGCCAGCGGAAAGCTTGGCATTCTCACGCCCGGCCTCGGGGCCGTGGCGACCACGTTCATGGCCGGCGTCGAGAGCATCCGTCGCGGTCACAGCAAGCCGATTGGCTCGCTCACCCAGATGGCCACCATCCGCCTCGGCAAGCGCACGGAGAATCGCGCGCCGTTGATCAAGGACTTCGTGCCACTCGCCGGTCTCGACGACATCGTCTTTGGCGCGTGGGATCCGATTCCCGATGACACTTACACCGCCGCGAAGAAAGCCGGCGTGCTCGAAGATCGCCACCTCGAACCCGTCGCCGATTTCCTCAAGGCGATCAAGCCGATGCCCGCGGTGTTCGACAACCATTACGTCACCCGCATCCACGGTCCGAACGTCAAGCAGGGAAAAACCAAGCGCGATCTCGCCGAGCAGCTGCGCAAGGACATGCGCGATTTCAAGGCGAAGAATGGCTGCGATCGCCTGGTGATCGTGTGGTGCGCGTCGACGGAAATCTTCATCAAGCCCGGTCCGCAACACGCGACGATCGAGCAGTTCGAGAAGGCGATGGAGAACAACGACGAGATGATTTCCCCCGCGATGCTCTATGCGTGGGCCGCGATCATGGAAGGCATTCCGTATTGCAACGGCGCGCCGAACCTCGCCGTCGATACGCAGGCACTGCAGCAGCTTGCGATCGAGAAGGGCGTTCCGATTTCCGGCAAGGATTTCAAGACCGGCCAGACCTGGATGAAGACCGTCATCGCGCCGGGGCTCAAGGCGCGCATGCTCGGCCTCGCTGGTTGGTATTCGACGAACATCCTGGGCAACCGCGACGGTGAGGTGCTCGACGATCCGGCGTCCTTCAAGACGAAGGAGGAGTCGAAGTTGAGCGTGCTGCACACGATCCTTCAGCCGGAGCAGTATCCGGACCTGTACAAGGATTTCTCGCACGTCGTGCGGATCAACTACTATCCGCCGCGCGGCGACAACAAGGAAGGCTGGGACAACATCGACATCGTCGGATGGATGGGCTATCCGATGCAGATCAAGATCAACTTTCTCTGCCGCGATTCGATTCTGGCCGCGCCAATCGTGCTCGACCTTGCGCTGTTCTCGGATTTCGCGCATCGCGCCGGCATGAAGGGGATTCAGGAATGGTTAAGCTTCTATTACAAGTCCCCGATGGCCGCTGCGGGACTTCAGCCGGAGCACGATCTTTTCATCCAACAGACGAAGCTCAAGAACACGCTTCGGCACCTGATGGGTGAGGAACAGATCACGCATCTGGGATTGGAGTACTACCAGTCGTAATCGGAGGGACAGCATGGTAAGCTCGACACGCCGGTTCGCGGGTGCGTTCGCGGTAGCGACGGTTGTGGCGGCAGTGGCCTGCGGCGGTGATGATTCACCGCCGCCCTTGCGTCAAATGTCGAACACGTACTCGTATTCCATTTCGTCCGACGACAGCCCGCCGCACGCGCGGCAGGACGTTCACTACACGATTCAGATTCTCGATCGCTCCACGAGGCAGCCCATCGAGAACGGCATCGGCCAACTGTACTCGAGCAGTCGTCCGACGCCCGAGGGCGCCGCGAAAACCTGGGACGGTTTGAGCTACGGGCCGGAGGTTGGGACGTATCATGCGAAGTTGAATTTCGTCATCTCGGGCACGTGGGCAGTGGCGATTCGCTTTCAGCGCGACTCGCTGCATCCGCTCGAGAAGACGGAATGGACGCAGGAAGTGATGGACGAACGGCCTGATTCGTTGCAGAAGCCTGCTGTTCCCGGTCCCGCGAAACCGTAACGCGATTCCGCCGTCGTCTCCGACGCGGATTGAAACGCATTTACAAACGCATTTCAAACGCATTTACAAACGCGCTTTCATACCAACGATCATTAAACGCTCATAGACGCGAATGCGACATTTCTATCGTAGCCACCTGGCGCCCGCCGACGTGCTGGCCGCCGCCGACGAATTCTTTCCGGCGCTTGGCCTGACCCAGAACACGATGGCGCCGCGCACGCGCTCGTTCGCGGGACCGCTCGGCAGCCTGACACTGTCGGTAAAGATGGAAGGCGGCCACTACACGTTTGTGCAGGGCGACACCGATCAAATGGGTGAAAGCCGGCTCGATCGCAACGTGAAGAAATTCTTCGTGCGGCTGCATCGCACGGAAGAGCCGTCGCACGAAATCCTGGCGAGCTACTAATGTCGTTCGAGGCCTGAGATGGCGTCGACGAAATCCGCGGCAAAGACCAAGACGGCCAAGTCGAACGGCGCTGTGGCTCGCGCCGATGATCGACCGTCCGCCTCGCTGACGCGCGAGCAGCTGCTCGACCTGTACTACTGGATGCGATTGACGCGAACGTTCGAAGAGCGCCTGGTCGCATTGTATCGCCAGACCAAAGTCGTGGGCGGTTTGTTCCGCTCGTTGGGCCAGGAGGCGGATTCCGTCGGCAGCGCGTACGCGCTCGAACGGCGCGACATCCTGTCCCCGCTCATTAGAAATCTCGGATCGATGCTCGTGAAGGGCGCGACGCCGCTCGAGATTCTCCGCCAGTATATGGCCAAGGGCGACTCGCCGACGCGCGGCCGCGAGTTGAACATCCACTTCGGCGACACCGACCGCGGATTCATCGGCCAGATCTCGCCGCTCGGCGACATGGTGCCGGTGATGGCCGGCGTGACGCTGAGCTTCAAGATGCGCGGGCAGGACCGCGTCGGCCTCGTCTACATCGGCGACGGGGCGACGTCGACCGGCGCCTTTCACGAAGGCATCAACTTCGCCGCGGTACAGCGTTGTCCGCTCGTCGTCATCGTCGAGAACAATGGCTATGCCTATTCGACGCCCACGGTGAAACAGACGGCCGCAACGCGATTCGTCGACAAAGCGATCGGCTACGGCGTGTTCGGTGCGCAGGCTGACGGCAACGATGTTTTGGCGACGTACGATGTCACCAAACAGGCGGTTGATCGCGCGCGTCGCGGTGAAGGCGTCTCGCTGATCGAGCTCATGACGTTCCGCCGAAAAGGGCATGCGGAGCATGACAATCAGATGTATGTGCCGGGAGGCCAAATCGAGCACTGGGAGAAACACAACGATCCCCTCGCGCGGTACGTCGACCGACTGCGCGATGAGTTTTCTTTCACAGCGGTCGAGATCGAAGCTGTCGACGATCGCGCGCGCGCCGAGATTGACGCGGCGACCGATCTCGCCGACCAATCCGGCTTGCCCGAGGCACTCGACGCGCTGAACGGCGTCTATGCTGATCCGCCCGCTGCGAAGCCGCTTTGGTTCCGCGAAGGTGTTGGCGGTGTCGTCGAGCAGCACGAGCGTCCCGAGGGATGGGGAACGTACGACACCGGGAAAGTCTGATGGCCGAAATCACGTATCTCGAGGCCATCCGCGAGGCGCTCTTCGAGGAGATGGAGCGCGACCAAAACGTCTTCTGCCTCGGCGAGGACATCGGTCTGTTCGGCGGTGCGTTCAAAGTCACGGAGGGTCTTGCGGCCAAGTACGGCGACGCACGCGTCATCGATACGCCGATTTCAGAAATCGGAATCGTTGGCGCCGCAGCCGGTGCGGCACACATGGGTTTGCGTCCGATCGTCGAGATGCAGTTCATCGACTTCATCGCGAACGCGTACGACATGCTCACCAACTACGTGGCCACGGCCCGGTATCGCGCGTTTCTCCCATGCCCGATGGTGATTCGCGGTCCAAGCGGCGGCTACGTTCGCGGCGGTCCGTTCCATTCGCAGAACCCCGAAGCGGCATTCATTCACACGCCCGGGCTCAAGGTCGTCTATCCGTCGACGGCCGAAGACGCCAAGGGGCTGATGAAGTCGGCGGTTCGCGACGAGGACTGCGTGCTCTTTTTCGAGCACAAATATTTGTATCGGCGCATCAAGGGCGAAATGCCGTCGGGCGATCACACCGTTCCGATCGGCAAGGCGAGAACGGCGCGGGAAGGCACGGACGTTTCGATCATCACCTACGCCGCGTGTGTGTGGAAGGCGCTCGAAGCCGCCGAGCAGCTCGAGAAGGAGGACGGCGTGTCGGTCGAAGTGATTGACCTGCGTTCGCTTGCCCCGCTCGACGACGACGCGATTCAGGCCACAGTGCGCAAGACGAACCGCGTGTTGATCCTCCACGAGGACACGCGGACCGGTGGCATCGCCGGTGAGATCACCGCGCGTATCAATGAGACGTCGTTCGAATGGCTCGATGCGCCGGTGCTCAGAGTTACAGCACATGACGTCCCGCTTCCGTATGCACCGTCGTTGGAGGACTTCGTCCTTCCGCAGACGGCAGATGTGGTTCGTGCGGTCCGAACGCTGGCGGCGTATTGAGCACAGGTGCCCCGGGTTCGGCGCCGGACGCAGCGACGGACGCCTCTCCTCACTATTTTGCTATAGGCTGCTTTACGGGGGTCGCCGGCTTTGCCGGTGGCGGAATGATTGGCGTGTTGGTCGGCAAGCTCGTTGGCGCGATCGTTGGGTGCGCTTCCGATACTGAAACTGGCGCGCCGTGCTTTTGGCTGACGTACGCATCGTACGGTGCAATTCTAGGCGCGGTCCTGCTTCCAACGATCGCAATACTCCTGCTTAAACGCGCGCGGGCTCGCGCGCAAAACTCGGAACGAGGGTGATTCGGTGGCGCGTATAGACATCGTGATGCCCCAGATGGGCGAGTCGATCGCCGAGGGCACGCTGTCGAAGTGGCTGAAGAAAGTCGGCGATCAGGTGAAGCGCGACGAGCCGATCTTCGAAATCTCGACGGACAAGGTTGACGCTGAAATTCCGGCGTCCACGACGGGCATTCTCGCCGAAATTCTGGTGACGGAAGGCCAGACGGTTCCGGTGCAGGCCGTGGTTGCCCGCCTGGAGACCGATGTGAATGCTTCGATCTCTGCGAGTGCACCCGCGGCGGCACCCGCACCCGCAGCAGCCTCCGTTTCCGCGCCGTCCTCAGCCGTTCCGGTTGCCGCGACTGCGGCTCCGGCCGCCCCCGCCACGTCGCGGAGCGACGCGCCGGCTGCGCCGTCGCGTTCCAACGGGGGCAACTCCCTCGAGGATCGTCTTCGCACCAAGTCGTCGCCGCTCGTGCGTCGCATGGCGGCCGATCACGGTGTCGAAATCAGCGGACTCCAGGGCAGTGGCATTGCCGGCCGCGTGACAAAGAAGGATCTCGTCGCGTTCATCGATTCCGGTGCCGCAGCGCCCAAGCCGGCGGGCCAGCCGCAGTACGCGGCGCCCGTTTCGCATGGTCCGTTGCCGGACGCATGGCCGGGCGACACGGTCGAGCCGATGACGAAGATGCGCGCGCTGATCAGCGAGCACATGGTTGCGTCGCGTCACACGTCAGCGCACGTGAGCTCGTTCTTCGAGGTCGACTTCACGCGCATTGCGCGTATTCGGGCAAAGAACCGCGCGGCGTTCGAGAAGTCGGCGGGCGAGAAGCTCACGTATCTGCCCTTCATCATCAAGGCGGTTTCGGACGGACTTCGCCAGTATCCGATTCTCAACGCGTCGGTGCGCGGCAACGAGATCATCTATCGCAAGCCGGTGAACATCGGCATCGCGGTGGCGCTCGATTGGGGGTTGATCGTTCCGGTCATCAAGAACGCGGACAATCTCTCGCTCGTGGGTCTTACTCGTTCTCTCAACGACCTCGCCAGCCGCGCGCGCAGCAAGAAGCTCGATCCGCGCGAGGTGCAGGACGGCACGTTCACCATCACGAATCCGGGCGTGTTTGGATCGCTGATTGGCACGCCGATCATCAACCAGCCGCAGGTCGGCATCCTTTGTATTGGCGCGATCGAGAAGCGTCCGAAGGTCATCACGGGCGCTGACGGCGAGGATACCATCGCCATTCGCACGTGCGCCTACCTGTCGTTGTCGTTCGATCATCGCATCGTGAACGGTTCCGACGCTGACGCCTTCATGTCGTTCATCAAGAAGAGTCTCGAGACGGTTCCCGAGTCGGTTCTGTAGATGGGCCGCGCGTTGACGATTCAGCGCACGCTCGTGACGCCGCAGGAGCGAGAGCGGTTTCACGATCGGCTGCGTCGCAAGAAGGCATATTACACCACCGCGAACTGCAATTTCTGGGCGTTCGAGGAGGCGGGATTGCCGGGCGCGTTTTTAGAATTCTTTGAAGCCAACGACGCCGACACGCTGGCGCGTGCCCATGCGGCCGCGCCGGAGCCGGTGCTCGATCCCAACCGCGTGTACACGGAAGTGGAGTTTCGATAGATGCCTACCAGATCCCTCACGGCGAACGGCGAATCGTGGCTCGTGTTTCCCTCCGGCCGCGTCACGCAGTACGAGCACGATGAATTCGGAATCATCTTCGTGAACGGAACCGGTCCGTCGCGAAAAGTGCGGGTCACGCGATACTCGCCGGTCGGATCGCGCTCGCGTGAGCGTTCGATCGTCGAGCTGAGCGACGACGATCTCGCCCGCCTGTTCGAGACCTCGCAGCCAAGCGACACGTCGCCCGAAGCCGACTACACGCGGTGAGCTCGCCGCGGCCAGGAGCGGCCGGCGAAGGGACAGGACCCTTCGTCGACCTGCACATGCATTCCACCGCGTCCGATGGATCGCGCGCGCCAGGCGACGTTGTGCGTGAGGCCAAACGCGTCGGCCTCGCGGCCATCGCCCTCACCGATCACGACACGCTCGACGGCATCGCCGAAGCCACCGCGACCGGCGAAGAGCTCGGCGTTCGTGTCGTGGCCGGCATCGAGCTGAGCGCCGTCGAAGGCGATTCGGAAACTCATATCCTTGGCTTGCATCTCTCCGACCCCCGCGAGATGGAGGATGCGCTGGTCGGCCTGCGTGAAATGCGGCGGTCTCGCGCCGAACGAATCGTCAAGCGATTGAATGAGCTCGGGGTGCGCGTTGAGTTCGCGGCCGTGCTCGAGCAGGCGGGCGGCGGCGCGATCGGCCGACCGCATGTGGCGCGCGCGATGATCGCCGAAGGCTGGGCCGTGGATTTTCGCGACGCTTTCGACCGCTACCTCGGCAATGGTCGTCCGGCGTACGTCTCGAAGGACCGTCTCGCCGTTGCGGACGCGATTGGTTTGATTCATCGCGCCGGCGGCCTCGCGGTGCTCGCGCACCCTGGCCAGCACGGCACGAGAGATCGCGTCGAGGCGTTTGTGCGTGAGGGCATCGATGGACTCGAGGTCCGCCACCCAGGACACTCGTCGGAAGACACCACGCGCCTCGCTGCGCTCGTCGCGCATTTCTCACTCGTCGCGAGCGGCGGGTCCGACTGGCACGGCGCATCCGAAGGTCCGCGCCTCCTCGGCATGATGCACGTGCCCGCGGAGTGGTTGCAAATTCAGGACGATCGTATCCGGGTGCGCGCCGCGTAGTTTTCATTGTCGGCGGTGAGTTGCTCGTCAGCGCGGGGAGAATGCACAATGGAGCTGAAAGGACGAGTCGCGCTGGTCACGGGCGCCGGACACCGCGTTGGTCGCGCGATCGCGGTTGCCTTGGGCGGGAAGGGAATGCGGGTTGCGGTCCATTACAACGCGACGGCAGACGGCGCTGAAGAAACCGTACGACTGATAGACGCCGCCGGCGGCGAAGCAAAGACCGTCTCGGCGGATCTGACCGATGTCGACGCCGCAGTAAAGCTCGTCGCCGATGTTGTGTCCATGTTCGGCGCGCTCGAGGTGTTGGTGAACTCCGCTGCGGTCATGGTTCGCACGCCGTTTGGTGAGACCACCGCGAAGCAGTGGGACGACATCATGGCGCTCAACCTTCGCGCCCCGTTCTTCCTCGCGCAGGCCGCTGCCCCCCATCTTCGCGCGGCGCGCGGCGCAATCGTCAACATCGCCGATCTGGCGGCGTTCGAAGCATGGCCGGCGTTCATTCCTCATGGAATCTCTAAAGCCGGCGTCGTGCAGATGACGCGATCGCTGGCGCGCGTGATGGCGCCGGAGGTGCGTGTTGCGGGCATCGCGCCCGGAACCGTGCTGCTTCCCGAGAATTGGGACGAGGCCAGCGCGGAGCACCTGCGTGAAACAACTCCGCTGCAACGAAATGGCAGCCCCGAGGACGTGTCGTCGACCGTGCTGTTCCTGCTTGCGTCGGACTATCTCACGGGCGAAACGATCATCGTCGACGGCGGCCGCCATGTCCGGGGATGACGCCCCGCCGCAGCGCTATGAGACAATCATCATCGTCGGCGGCGGATGTTATGGCGGCTATTACGTTCGGCAACTGCAGCGGGCAGCGCGCGCCGGAGCGATCACAGCGACGGCGCTTCACGTCGTCGATCGGGACCCTGACTGCGCAGTCGCGCTCGCGATTCGCGAGGACGCCAGCGAGTCGGACACCGCGCACAATGCGCCGTCGATCATCGCGAGCGTTCCTGCCGTTGAGTTGTCGTCGCCAATTCCAACAACTGTTGTCATCGCGGATTGGCGCGAGTACTTCGGCGATTACCTCACGCGCGCGGCGAACGATCGTGATCGCTTTCAGCTCGACGCGATCGTGCCGTCACCGCTCATGCCGCACCTGATGGCAGAGTGGGTGGTGTCCCGGGCCAAAGAACGGTGGAGCGATCGCGTCGTGGAAACAGCGCCCTTGAACCAACCTATGGGTGTTCCGTGGGAACGCCCCGGCGCCGACGGAACACATTACGCGAGCTTTGCGGAATGGACCTGTCCAATCAACTGCATCGAGCCTCGGATTTGTCCGGCCACGAAGGGTGTTCGCAGTTGGAGCCTGCCGCCGACGGTCGTCGCGTACGCCGATGGCGTCGGAGCCGCCAGCGCAGTGATGTTCTGTCGCCATCGGGCGTTCGGCGTTGGAATGTTCGACACCGCTGAAGTGATCGCGGCTGATGACGCCGTCCGTTCCGTAGGGGAACAGGGTGGCGAAGTGCTCCTCGGTACGACGTCACACTGTCACGGTGCGATCACGCGGCTCGTCGTCGCTGCGCCGACAACCCCGAGCGATTCCCTCAATCATTAGATTTCGAAATATTGACGAATTGAGAAAATAGTACGGCGTGGTCGGCGGAGATGCCGGCCAAGCGGAAACGAGGCAACATCTTGGCAACCACATATCAATACGACGTCGTCATCATTGGAGCAGGCCCGGCAGGAATGTGCGCGGG
>JBDTAE010000281.1:0-8245 GCA_039924785.1 Gemmatimonadaceae bacterium
CGCATCACCACGGCCAGTGCGCTCGTCACGTACGATGTGTCGGAGAAGCACTCCCGGGCGCTTTGGCTTGGGGCCGGCCCTGGGTATATCCGGCACGCCGGCCAGGCGTTCGGAGACTCGGGCAACCCGACAAGTATTGCGGCCGTGTTTGGGCTTGGCTCAACGATTCCTCTGGGAAGTGCGATTCGCGTGGAACTTGGCGCGTCAGCGTTTCTATATGAGTATGGCGGAATGTTCGGCCTCGTTGGTGGTCCCCCTAGTCTGAATGCGACGGGGCAGTTCGAGCGGCGTTTCCAGCATGACGGCGTCCTGCACGTTGGCGTCGCCTGGAACGGGCGTTGACCAACGACGGCCGCGAACTCGCCCTACCGGCTACCCCCAGCATGGTCGGAGGAACTCCACTGGATATGATGATGCGCTTGGTCACTCCCCTGGCTTGCGCGCTTGTTCTCAGCGCCTGCGGCGGGGCGGTCGCCGCGACCGACGCGACGACGCAAACGCAGTCGTGCATCCTCCTCGGCGTGCGCGTTTCGCCCTCTGCGGCCACGCTTCACGCGGGTGATACACTCCGCGCGCACGCCGTGCCCGGCGCATGTTCGACGGGAGTGGTCTCGTTCCTGTGGTCCACCAGCGATTCCGCCGTCGCGGCCGTCGAGTCGTCCTCAGGCCTCATTCACGGAATCTCGAAAGGCCTGACGACGGTTATTGCGCGCGACGCACACGATACGACCGACAAGGGTGCAATGGTGGTTCAAGTCGTGCCCTGAATCGGGGCTTTGGTGCACGGTCGCACCGGCAGGGCCTCGAGACGACCCTCAAAATGACGCGGCGGCACTCGCCCGCCTCTCCATGGAACCGCGGCGCCGTCCTGGGCAATCGCCGATTGTTTCGCGAGCTGCGTCGCGGTGTCCGGGAGCACCGCGGCCGGTCACCCTTCCTGCGAACGACTGATCCGGCTCCATCGCGGACCGAAGCGCTCCCACGTACGAGCCGCTCGGTTCACGCGCATCGTGCACCGACGCCTTCGCGAAATTCCCCGCGACGTCGTCGCACTCGGTGCCAACGTTTGCGATATAGCTCGCGAGACGTCCCGATCACTTCGCGGAGACGCTGACTCCCGCCGCGACGTTGGCAAAACGCCCCGCGCGGTTCGCCGGGGGCTCCGAAACGACGCCGGAGCAGGACGCGAGATCGTCGTGCAACGCCGCGCGATCCGGGGACCGCGCGCGCCGAACCCGGACGCCACGCGCTGGGTTCGTAACTCAAGTCGCGCTCGCGGAACCTCCCCGCGACGTCTCGGGACATTCCGCGACGCTCGCGGGATGCGACGCGAGGCTGGTCGGGCCGTGAGTCGAAGCGCGCGGATGTGACCGGCGCCTCGGAGGGCCGCGCCGGCGCCTGCGTTGCGCTGACCGGCAACCGTGCGCCGTTGCTCGGCCACGACGCCGAGAGCTTCGGCGACCGCGTTCGACTGCTCGGGAGCTGCGCGGCCGTTCGCGGGGAGCGCTGCAGTCGTCCAAGGCCGCGCGGTTCGTCACGGACGCTGCGTCGGCCCCGCGCGACACGTCGCTCTCCCGACGGCGAGTTCCGCGGCATTTCCTGCCCCCGCGCGCGTTCCGTCGCCAATGTGCGTCTCAATAAAAGTATTTTCGCACATTTGGCGACCTGCTGCCACATCTCATTGACATACAGTCGAGTGCTGAATGCCCACGACGACTGTTCCACTTCCGGCATTCAATCCTTTCTTGGAGGTACACCATGCGGCACCAGCAAGATGCAGTGCTCACCAGTCTCCGTCGTGCACAGCAATTCCTCGACGCGCACGCCGACGTGCTCAGCGCGGTCAACACCTCCACCCGCAAAACGTTGGACGACGTCGTCTCACAACTCGCGGACCTGTCGATTGCGCAGGACCGCAACACGCGGGGCAGCAAAGGGGAGACGGCCCGGCAGCGCGCCCTGCGCGTCGATCTCCGTCAGTCCTATATGGCGCCAATCACGGAGCTCGCGAAGTACAAGCTTCCTGATGTGCCGGAGCTCGCGGCCTTGATGCTGCCGCCATCGAATGCCGGTCTGGGAAACACGATCGCGTCGGCGTACGCGATGGCGGACGCGGCGGCGCCGCATGCACAAACGCTCATTGACGCCGGATTGCCGGCCACGTTCGTGGAGGATCTCCGGACCGCGGCGGCGGCGGTGAACGCGTCGATTGCCGATCGAGGCAACTATCAGGGTGGCCGAAGTGGCGCGACGGCTGAACTTGCGGAGGCGGGGAGACACGGACGGACGATTCTGAGAGTCCTCAACGCGCTGATCGTGGCGCGGATCCGCAACGAGGCGGGGCTGCTCGCGGAGTGGAAGTCAGCCAAGGCCGTGCGCCGGAAGTCAGGGCCGGCGGCGGGTCGTTCGACGCATGAGGCGACGCCGATCCAATCGGGGCCGGTTCTCGCGGCGCCGACGCTGGTGCCGCTAATCGTCGAGCCGACAACGGCGGTGGCGGCCTGAGATGTCAGAACGCGAAACGAAACGAAAGGCGGCATCCACCAAGTCTGGGGATGCCGCTTTCCTTTTTGGGGATGCTGAAGAAACGGAGGTTCGGCGGAACGTCTCGGGTTACAAGGTCCCGAGGTCGTTGACGCAGAGCCGCCGCGGTGCCAAATCATTCCGAGCCATGATGCCCTGAGCAATCAACCTTCGGAGACACTCCGATGTTTCGTTCTGCATTCAATGCCGCGCTGGTTATCGCGTCGTTCTCCCCCGTGCTCCGCGTCGCGGCGCAAACGCCCCTGATTCTTCCTGGGCCGTCGGGCAAAGCCCTCGTGAAGTTCGAGATCACCATTCCGCGCGCGGTACGGTCGGAGCCGCTCACCGGACGCGTCTACGTGATCTTCTCGCGCGACAGCACGCGCGAACCGCGAAGCCAAGTGGGTCGCGTCGGCGCGCCGCTCTTTGGCCGCGACATCGTCGCGCTTGCGCCCGGAGCACCAGCCTCCATCGATGGCACCGACCTCGGCACACCGGTCTTCGACATGATGGACATTCCTCCTGGCGACTACTGGATTCAACCGATGGTCAACGTCTACTCCGAGTTCAAGCGCGCGGATGGACACACCGTATGGATGCACGACGATCAGTGGGAAGGCCAGAACTGGTCCCGCGGACCGGGCAACTTGTACGGCAAGGCAACGAAGGTGCACTTCGATGCGAAGACGAAGACGGTGATCAAGCTCGTTGCGGACGAGGTCATTCCGCCAATCGTCGTCGCGGCGGACAACGAGTACGTGCAGCGCTTCAAGTTCCAAAGCCCCTCGCTCACCAAGTTCTGGGGCCGGCCCATCTACCTCGGCGCCACTGTGTTGCTGCCGAAGGATTATAAGACTTCTACAATTAGCTATCCCGTCAACTACATTCAGGGACATTTCGGTCTCACCGCGCCGTACGGGTTCGATGCGGCCCCGGGCGGTCGCGGAGGCGCTGCCGCGGGGCCGTCGTTTCGCGATGCGTGGAACGCCGCAGATTTTCCCCGGATCATCGCGGTGACGTTTCAGCATCCGACGCCGTACTTCGACGACTCTTACGCCGTCAACAGCGTCAACATGGGGCCATACGGCGACGCGATCATGGGCGAGCTCATTCCAGAAGTCGAAAAGCGCTATCGGACGATCAAGGAGCCGTGGGCGCGCTGGCTCTCGGGCGGGTCGACCGGCGGCTGGGAAGCGCTCGCGCTCCAGATCTATCATCCAGACTTTTTCGGTGGCACGTGGGCGTCCTGTCCCGACCCGGTGACGTTCACTGATGTCGAAGGCGTCAACATGTACAAGGACGACAACGCCTTTTACAAGAAGTCGAGCGAATGGCAGTACACGCCGACGATCAACTCGCGCGAAGTGAACGGCGAAGTTCGTCAAACGGCGCAACAGCGCTATTGGATGGAACTAGTCAACGGCACAAAGGGTCGATCCGGCACCGGCCAGCAGGACGTATGGCAGGCGGTGTGGGGCCCGCTCGGTGACGATGGCTTCTTCAAGCCCGCGGTGAATTCACGCACGGGCGTGATCGATCATTCCGTCACCGACTATTGGCGGGAGCACTACGACCTTCTCGAATATCTCAAGCACAACTGGCCGACGGTTGGCCCGAAGCTCGTCGACAAAGTTCACGTGTACGTTGGGAACATGGACAGTTTCTTTCTCGACCGCGCCACGCGCGAGATGGAAGCGTGGATGAAGACGACGCAGAATCCGCACTACGAAGGCTTCTTCATGTACGGCGATCAGAAGCCGCATTGCTGGAGCGGCCCGGGAACCAACGCGGACCGCGTGCGCGAGATGGCGGAGTTTGGTTTGCGGAAGGTGCCCGCCGGTACATCAACGCCATGGTGGAAGTATTGACGCCTCGCTCACGCGGCGCATCGCTCTCGAAATGCCCTTAACGCAATTCGGCGCGGTCAGACCGCGACGTCGTCTTGCCGGCGGACCTGCCGCTCGTTTTCGACGTCGCCTTCGTCGTTGAACGCGTTCGCGGCGGGAGATCGGCCGGACCATCGTCGTCGCTCGCCGCAGTCTGCGTTTGGGCATCCAGGTTCAACGCGCTTTCGGCAATCTCCGTGAGAAGCTCGTCGGCGGCTTTTTCTTCATCGAGCGTTTGCTGGAGCAACCGAACGTGCTTTTCATATCCGAGTTGCTCAGCCCAAGTGCGCACGCTGCCGTACCCGGCCATCTCATAGTGCTCGACGTGCTGAGCTGCTGACGCGAGCCCTGCGTCGAGCACCGCGGCTTCGGGCTTTTCCGAGATGAGCTCGGCGCCTTCTTCGATCACGCCTTCCATACCGTGACACTTCTTACCCTTTGGGCTCGCGCCGAGGTCGTCACAGATCTGTTCGAGTCGGGCAGCGTGCTGCTCCGTCTGCGCGAGATGATCGGTGAACGCCTTTTTCAGCTGGGGATGCGTCGCCGCCTTGATCATCTTGGGAAGCGCCTTGAGAATTTGCCTCTCGGCGCTGTAGAGGTCCTTCAATTCTTCGAGATACAGATCGGACAATGATTCGAGTGGCATGTGTGTTCATCCGGAAAGAGGGAGCTCAACCGTCGTAATTGCATGCGCTCGACTCAATGCACACTCAATGCCACGCACGATATGAGTTTGCTAATGTCGTCGATGGGGACGGCGACGGTGCAGGCCGTCGAGGATCTCCAACCCGCGCGGCCGGATCAGCGGAAGCGGCCTGGGCGGAACACATTGTGGCGGGTCGCCGAATCGATACAGTGCTGCGTGGCATTAGTCGATACTAATTGTGCGGGAACCACCCGCGTTGCACGACTCTTGTCGGTACGCCTGCGACCACCATAAAATGAAACGACCGCTGATTCACGTCATCTATGCGAGCGTCGCCGCCGTCAGTCCCACGGCGGCCGAGCTCGAGCGAATTCTCTTGCAATCACGACGGAACAATGAGCGGGCCGGCGTGACCGGTATGCTCGTCTATGCGGACGCCAGCTTCTTTCAGGTGCTGGAGGGGGAAGTTGACCCGGTCGAGCAGACCCTTGCGAGAATCGCAGCGGATCCTCGACACAGCGGACTCGTCACCGTCATCCGCGAGCGGATTTTTCGACGCGCCTTTGGCGCGTGGACGATGGGCTTCGTTGCCGACACGCCCAACGAGGCCGCGGCGTTGGCCGGCGCGAACGACTTCTTTGCGGACGCGTCCTGTTGGAACCAACTCAATGATGGACGCGCCAAGAGGCTGCTCGCCACGTTCCGCGCCGGTCGTTGGCGCACCGGCGAAGCCACGCGAAATCAAGTCGCGGTGCGCCGAATTGCGTGACCGATGACCACGGGTTCCGGTGACGGCGAAGATCTTCCGCCGTTCACCTACGCGTTCCAGCCGATTGTCGACGCAACGAAACGCGAGATCATTTCATATGAAGCACTCGTTCGCGGACCGAACGGAGAATCAGCCGGCGCCGTACTGGCGCTCGTGACGGGTGGCGCGCTCGAACGCCTGGATCGAGCTGGACGCCTCGTAGCGGTGTCGCTTGCCGGCGAATTAGGACTTTCGTGCAGTCTCAATCTCAACGTCCTGCCGCAGAACGTGCGTTCGTCGGACACGGATCTCGACGCGTTACTGCGCGTGGCGGGCGAATGTGGAATCGGACCAGAGCGTTTGGTTCTCGAGGTGACTGAGGGCGAGGCGATCGGCGACGCAGCGGCCTTTGCGCGTGCCATCGACGAGTATCGCGGAGCCGGCGTACGGGTGGCGATCGACGACTTCGGCGCAGGGTACGCGGGTCTGAACCTGCTTGCCGACTTTCAGCCCGACGTGATCAAGCTCGACATGCACCTGATTCGTAACATCGAGTCGCGCGGCCCTCGTCAGAGCATCGTCCATGCGATCATCGCCGTTTGCCGAGACTTGGGCATTGACGTCGTGGCCGAGGGTGTCGAGTCGCCGAGCGAGTTCGAATGGCTCGACGGCGCCGGAGTATACCTATTTCAGGGATACTTGTTCGCTCGCCCGGGATTGGCGCAACTTGCGCCGGCAACGTACCCGCGATAGCGCTACGAGCGATAACGCTACGAGCGCGAGGTCGTCTTCTTCGCGTAGCGTGTCGATCGGTGATCGATGGTGTGGAATCGGTCGCGACAGCCGAACCGTCCATACTTCCGGCGGCCACACGTCGGACAGGTAGGTCGCGGTCGACGCAGACTGCGCGGAGACCACCGCTCCTTTGCGGCGACCGGCGGCGGATCGGTCATGGCCGCCCAGGTTTGTCCGCCGATGGCCATCGTGACCGTCGACGCGGACACGCCGCGCGCATTCGCGGCCTGCTCGATCCAGCCGTGCGGCAACGCGCGGTCCGCGGCGATCAACCGCCAGAGCGCGACGTCTTCGATGAACACTTTCATCTGCGAGTGAAATTTCTGTTCGACGATCCCGCGCACGCGGCTCGGAGTCGCGGCCTTCTTCTTCGTGCCTTTCATTGGTTTCGGAGGGAAGGGTTGCACGCACGACCAACGCCCTAAACTAAGTCGCCCAGGAATGATATGCGAGGCGGGCACGCCGTTCGGATCGCACGTCAAACGACCGACACGGCGACAGCCGCGCCAAGCAATGACCGTCGTCTGCCGCCCTGGCGCACTTATCGCACTTGCCGCGAGCCATGACCACGCAAAAGCGAGACGGCCTGGTCCGCGTGCGCGGCGCCCGCCAGCACAATCTCAAGGACGTGAGCGTCGACATTCCGCGCGACTCACTCGTCGTGTTTACCGGCGTGTCCGGATCGGGAAAATCATCGCTCGCGTTCGGCACGCTGTACGCCGAAGCTCAACGGCGGTATCTCGAATCGGTATCGCCGTACGCGCGGCGACTCTTCGATCAGATGCCGGTGCCCGACGTCGATGAGATCGACGGGCTTCCGCCCGCCGTGGCGCTGCAGCAACAACGAGGTGCGCCCACGACGCGATCGACGGTCGGAAGCATCACGACATTGTCCAACCTCCTGCGGATGCTGTACTCTCGCGCGGGCCACTATCCGCGAGGACACGCGGAACTGCACGCGGAAGATTTTTCGCCGAACACGCCGCAGGGCGCGTGTCCGGAGTGCCACGGCTTAGGGCGCGTGTATGCGGTGACGGAGCGATCGATGGTGCCCGATCCCTCATTGACGATTCGCGAAAAGGCCATCGCCGCGTGGCCGGGTGCGTGGCAAGGGCAAAATCTCCGAGACATCGTCACGACGCTCGGCATCGACATCGATGTTCCGTGGCGCGATCTGCCAAAGAAGACGCGCGACTGGCTGCTCTTCACCGCGGACCAGCCGCAGGTGCCCGTGTATGCCGGAAGCACCATCGCTGAGACGCGGCACGCCATCAAGCGAAAGCGTGAACCCGATTACCTCGGTACGTTCACCGGAGCGCGGAAGTATGTGCTCGACACGTTCGCGAAAACGCAGAGCGCGTTGATGAAGCGCCGCGTGTCGGCGTTCATGGAAGGCGCGGCGTGTCCGACGTGTCACGGGAAACGTCTCAAGCGCGAGTCGCTGGCCGTTACGTATGAAGGGCTGGACATCGCCGAACTGTCGCGACTACCCATCGGAGAAACCGCGGAGCTGCTGCGGTCATCCGCGACGGGGACGTCGGCATCCGTCAGAGATCTCGAACAGCAGCACGACGGACGCTCGATCGTTGCGCAGCGGATCGCCGAAGACCTGTTGTCGCGCATGTCGGTGATGCTCGACCTCGGACT
>JBDTAE010000282.1:0-7673 GCA_039924785.1 Gemmatimonadaceae bacterium
CTCGGCGTCTCTCGAATTCGCCGGAAACCCAGCGAGGTCACTGTTTCGCCTTGAGGCCTCCGCGTTGGGGGCGTAGGTTCCACGACTGTTTTCGCCCTCTCCCGCCGAATTTTTTCCGAGCTCAATGGATCCGCTTTCGATCGAGATTCGACCACTCGCCACGCCGGCAGAACTGCACGCGTGCGTTGGGTTGCAGCGCGAAACGTGGGGAGAGTCGTTCACCGACATCGTTCCGGTGAGCGTCCTGAAAGTGGCGCAGCGCATCGGCGGAATTGCGGCCGGTGCGTTCGACGAAGCGGGCACGCTCGTCGGCTTCGTGTTCGGTCTCACGGGGGTGGAGCGGGGAACGATCGTGCATTGGTCGGACATGCTCGCCGTCACTCCCGCGGCGCGCGACATCGGACTCGGGCGTCGCCTGAAAGAGTATCAACGGACCACCGTGCGCGACCTCGGCGGATCGGTGATCTATTGGACGTACGACCCGCTCATCGCGCGCAACGCCCATTTGAATTTCAACAAGCTCGGCGTGCGTCTCGCGGAGTATGTCGAAGACATGTACGGCATCACGGATAGCGCACTGCACGGCGGTATTCCGACGGATCGACTCGTCGTCGCATGGCCGACGCGCGATTCAACGATCGCCGACCGCGTGGCCGAATCGGAACGCGCGCTCGCATCGCCCGACTGTCGCATGGCGCCGGTCGCGACGGCGGAGTGGATCAAGGGCGCGGCGGGCGCGGCAATTCTTCCGCACTGCGTTCGCGTCGCGATTCCAACGAACGCGGAAGCGCTATTTCGAGAAGGCTCGCCCGAGGTGGCAACGTGGCGGCAGGACGCGCGGCGAGGTCTGCAATGGGGTGTTTCCGCCGGGTACTCGATCGTGGCGTTCGCGCACGACGAAGGAGCCGGCTGCGGGCACTACATTCTGACGAAGCAATCGCGTCCGTCAGCAGTCCATTGATGACCGTGAGCCGTGAATCATGCGCCTGACCGGTGAGGGAACTCCCTCGTGCGTCGGGGTAAGACGCGGTTTATTTCTTTCTCCAAGCATTACGATTCGTGATGATTTCTCGCTCTTGTACGCGCTGGAGCTCGCTTGCCCTGCTCAGCGCGTTTACTGCGTGCAGTTCTGGCGACACGTCGACTCCGACG
This sequence comes from Gemmatimonadaceae bacterium, assembly GCA_039924785.1. Taxonomy (GTDB): domain Bacteria; phylum Gemmatimonadota; class Gemmatimonadetes; order Gemmatimonadales; family Gemmatimonadaceae; genus JAQBQB01. The sequence goes on from JBDTAE010000282.1 coordinate 1,153, forward strand.
ACCGGGCCGGCCGCGCGCGTCGAAGCTGTTAGTAATCTCTTAACCACGGCTCAAGTCGGCTCGTCCATCGCAGAGGGTGTCGTGGTCAAAGTCACCGACGCGTCTGGCAACCCCGTCGCGGGAACATCCGTCGGATTCATCGTCACGGTCGGGAACGGTACCGTCGTGCCGCGGGTTGCGATCAGCGATGCGAACGGCCAGGCGAGCGCGGGGTGGACGCTCGGGACCGTCGCCGGTGCGAACCAGGTCCTTGCGACCGTCACGGGCGTTCCGAATACCGTGACGTTCGTCGCCACCGGAACCGCCGGCCCGAGTACAACGTTGTCATTGTCGCCGTCGAGCGCCCGCTTGTTTCCCGGCACCGACACCGCGCGCATCACCGCGCGCGGGATGGATTCGTTTGGCAACGTGGTTTCGCCAGTGCCAACATTCGTTGTGCGCGATCCAACGCTTGTCACCATCGATGCGAACGGGCTCGTCCACGCCCTGCGACGCGGATCGGCCACGTACGTTGTGGCGACGTCGGAGACGAAGACCGACAGCGTGCTCGTCATCGTGCTCGCAACGGGCCAGTCTGCCTGCACAGGTGTCGCGACGCCCATCACCCTCGCCGTCGGGCAGGTCGTCACTAATCTCGGTCCGTCGGCGGTATGCGTGCACGGCGCTGCTGACGGTGCCGAATATGCGCTCGTTCCGTACTACAATGCCGCGGTGGTCAGCGCGACCACTGCGCTCGAGGTGCTCCCGCAGGGCACGATTCCGCTGGCGTTGACCGCGGCATCGATCGCCGCATCGAAGCAACCGGCACCACTCGTGCCAACCCTCATTCCAGATTACTCATTGGAAGCGCGGATGCAGGCGCAGGCACGCGCGGAGTTTCCGTCGCGGATGGCCGGCGCCCGCGCGTGGATGGCCTCGCGCGGCGGCGTGCGTCGCGCCGCCGCAGCGACGGCCGTGGCCGTGGCCGTCCCCGCGGTGGGCGATCTGCTCCACCTGAACGCGAACGCGTCCAACTTCTGCGCGGTGCCCGGCCCCGGCGACGTCCGCGTCGGGCGCGTGGCGGCGGTGACAGACAAGGCCATCGTCGTGACCGATACCGCCAATCCGTCCGGCGGATTCACCGACGAAGAATTGCGGTCGATCGGCGTCACCTTCGATACGCTCGTCGATCCCGTCGACCGCGCCGCATTCGGCGATCCGACCGACATCGACAACAACGGCCACGTGATCTTGTTCTTCACGCGCGCCGTCAACGAGCTCACGGCCCCCGGATCGTCATCCATCACGCTCGGGTTCTTCTACGAGCGCGACCTTCACCCATTGGACACCACGCTGCCGTCGTTCGGCACACCGTGCCCCGGAAGCAACGTCGGTGAGATGTTCTATCTGCTCGTCCCCGACACAGGCGGCGTGGTCAACGGAAAGAAAATCACGAAGACGCAGGTGGTGACGTTCACGAACGGGACCGTCGCGCACGAATATCAACATCTCATCAACGCGTCACGGCGCCTCTACATCAACGACGCTCCGAATCTCGAGGAGCGCTGGCTCGACGAAGGGCTCGCGCACGAAGCCGAAGAGCTCAATTTCTTCGCCGCGTCGCATCGAAATCGCAAGACGAACATCGACGCGTCGGCGTTCAACGACCCGGTGTTCAACGCGGCGTACAACACCTTCCAGTTGAACAACTCGAAACGGTATCAGACGTATCTCGCGGTCACTGAAAGACAGGCGCCCGTCGGCTCCGACCCATCGGACGACGACCTGCAGACGCGCGGGGCGATCTGGAACTATCTGCGGTACTCTGCGGACCATCTCACCACCGGCACCGAAAACGCATTCTGGCAAAAGCTCGTGAACACGACCACGACCGGACTCGCGAACCTGACAGCCGCGCTGGGGACCGCGCCCAACTCCAGTATGCGCGATTGGGCGATCTCGGTTTTCCTTGACGACAACTCAACCGGGGTCGACCCGCGCTTCCTCGAGCCGAGTTGGAATCTGCGCAATCTGTTTACGAACAACGGGACGTCGCTCGCGTTCCCCCTGTTCACCCGAACGCTCTTCGACGGGCCGCTGACCTGCTCGACCGGCGACACGCGATGTTTGACCTTGGCCGCCGGCGGCGTCTCGTTCATGCGATTCAACGTCGCAAGCGGTTCGGACGCGCTGTTGACCCTCACGTCGAACGGCGGACCGGTGGCGACCGGGATACAGGTTGCCGTCGTGCGAGTTAAGTAGTTGAGAGGTGGATTGGGCGGAATTGGTACACCCTTACCCCGTGTAACACATGAAACGCGCGTTCGTCCTGTTGCTCGCTGCAAGTCTGGGTGCGTGCTTGAACGTCGATCAACCCGACACGCCGACCGATCCGGCCACCGAGACGTTCGACCCGTCGCTTGGTGTAAATATCAGCACGATGACCATGACCCCGAGTGGCGCCTACTTCAGCGAACTGGTGATCGGCACCGGCGCCACGCTTGTCGGACAGCCCGCCGTGACATACACCTACATCGGGTTCGTGAAGGACGGCTCGACCTTTGGAAGTGGCGTTCAAATTCCGGTCGTGCTCGAAATTCTCGTCCAAGGACTTCAAGAGGGGATGCAGGGGATGAAGGTCGGAGGACAGCGTCTCATCGTCGTGCCCTCCGCGCTCGGCTACGGTCCAAACATCGCCGGACCGATCCCGCCGAATTCGACGCTTATCTTCAGGGTCGAGCTCGATGCGATAGTGCAGTAGCCGCTTCGAATTTCAGTCTCCTCGCAAGACGCTCGCGGGGCTCACGGCGGCCGCACACCGCGCGGTCCCGCGTTCGCGATCAGCGCAACGGCGACGAAGAGCAACGCGACCAGGCGGTACGACAGCGGATCCGTCGCAGCAATTCCATACAAGAATGCTCGCAGCGGCAGCGGCGCGCCGCAGCCGACGAGTGAATTGCGTTGGTAAATCGGCCTTCCGCGACGCTCGCCAAGCGCTCGCCAAGCGCTCGCCAAGACCCACACCGCCTGATATGCTTGTGCATCATTCACCACCAACGATTCGGAGTCGCCATGATCCGCAAGACTGCTTTGCTTGCCGTCGCTGCGCTCGCCGTCGGTTCGCGATTCACCGCCGCACAAACGTCGATCTCGGACCCCGTGCTCAAGCGCATGTGGGCGCTGGGCATGGACAGCTCGCACACCTGGGACCTCGCGCAGCCGTTCCTCGACTCGATCGGCCCGCGCCTGACCGGCACCGCGGCTGGCGTCCAGGCCAGCGACTGGGTGATCAAGAACTACAAAGCCTGGGGCATCGACGCTAAACGCGAGCAATACGGTACATGGCGCGGTTGGAAACGCGGCTATTCCCACATCGATCTCGTGAAACCGCGCGTTCGTACGCTCGAAGCCACCATCCTTAGCGACAGTCCAGGGACGGGCGGCAAGGACGTCACCGGCTCGACGATCATTCTCCCAATGGTCGCGGACAGCAACGCATTCGTGAAATGGCTGCCGGCGGTGAAGGGAAAGTTCGTGCTAATTTCCGCTGCTTACCCCACCTGTCGGCCAGAAGACGAATGGGCGGCGCTTGCGACGCCGGAGTCCAAAGCTCGTATGGACACGACAATCGTCACGCTCGTGAATGCGTGGACGACGCGGATCCGCAACACTGGCTATCCGGTGACGGCGGGCAATCCGACCGGGAATCTCGGCGTGCGTCTCGAAAAAGCCGGGGCCGCGGGCGTCATCGTGTCGAACTTCGCGAATCCGCTCAGCGGCGCGTGGGGCACGTACACCGTCTACGACACGAAGAACAAGAATGCGCTCGGCATTGCGATGAGCTGCGAGGATTACGGCCTTCTGTATCGTCTGACGGAACGCAAGCAAGGGCCGCAGCTTCGAGTCAACGCGATGGCGGATCTGCTTCCCGAGACGCCGATGTACAACACGATCGGCACCATCAAGGGCACGGAGAAGCCGAACGAATACGTCCTACTTTCAGCGCACTTCGATTCGTGGGACGGCTCGCAGGGTGCGACCGACAACGGCACCGGCACGATCATGATGATGGAAGCGATGCGCATTCTCAAAACTGCGTATCCTCATCCGAAGCGCACGATCATCGTCGGCCACTGGCCGGGAGAGGAGCAGGGACTGAACGGATCGCATGCGTTCGCGTACGATCATCCTGAAATCGTCCGCGCGATTTACGCGGGGTTCAACCAGGACAACGGCACCGGCCGCGTGCAAAGCATCTCCGCCGTGGGCCTGCCCGACGGCGCACCGCATATCGAGTCATGGCTGTCGAAGTTGCCGCAGGAATTCCAGTCACAGCTTCACTTCACCGGCGTCGGTGCGCCGGCTACCGGTGGCACCGACAACGCGTCGTTCAACTGCTACGGCGCCCCAGTATTCGGACTGGGCGCGGTGAGTTGGGACTATGGTACGTATACGCATCACACCAATCGCGACAGCTTTGACAAGATCGTCTTCGACGACCTCAAGGGAAATGCGACAATCGCCGCGATGCTCGCATATCTCGCGTCCGAAGATCCGACGCCCGTCGGCCGTGATCGCGCTGATCTCACCACGGGCGGCAGTGGACGGGGAGCCGGCGGCGGCCGTGGCGGTCCGCCGAGTGGTCGCGCGGCATTGAGTGCGGCCATGGCAGCGGCAGCTGGCGGAGCGCGCGGGGCGGGCGGTGGTCGCGGCAACAACACCGACGCCAAGGGGTGGGGCCTCACGTGCCCGAAAACGCCGCGCTTCACGAACGACACGTCGCGCGTCACCGCCCCGTCGAACAGACCGTGACCGAAGAGAGCCCGCTATGGCAGCCGTCCGCGGAAGAACTCGCCGCGGCCAACCTCACTCGCTTCATCGAGGCGCTCAGCGGACTCGGCGAACGGACGGCTGCTGTTAGAGATTTCGAATCGCTGTACGAGTGGTCCATCCGCGATCTCGAGCTGTTCTGGATCGAGGTCTGGCGCTTTTGCGGGGTCATTGCGGATCCGCGAGGAACCGGAGGCTCCGCCTGTGAGCGTCCGCTCATCGGTCGGTCGCGAGTGGCTCCGCCCGATCCTGAGCTTGGGCCGAAATGGTTCGTGGGCGAGCGGCTCAACTTCGCTGAGAACCTGCTGCGGCGGAGGGACGACGGCCTCGCGGTCATCTTTTGGAACGAGCACGGCGCGCAGCGGCGACTGACGTTCGCGCAACTCTACAACGAAGTTGCGCGCGTCGCGGCGGCACTGAGAAAGGTTGGCATCAAACCGGGCGATCGCGTCGCCGGCTTTATGCCAAACATTCCCGAGACGGTCATCGCGATGCTCGGCGCGGTGAGCGTCGGCGCCGTGTGGTCGTCGTGCTCGCCGGACTTTGGCGTCAACGGTGTGCTCGATCGCTTCGGACAGATTCAGCCGCGCGTGCTCTTCTGCGCCGACGGGTACATCTATTCCGGCAAGCGGATCGACTGTCTCGAGCGCGCGCGCGAAATCGCCGAGAAAATTCCGGAGATCGAGCACGTCGTCGTGGTTCCGTATTTGATCGCCGCGCCGGACGTCTCCGCGATCCGCGGCGCGAGCCTGTGGGCGAACTTCGTCGAATCGAGAAAGCCGGTTCCGCCCCTCACGTTCGAGCGGCTGCCGTTCGATCATCCCCTGTACGTCATGTACTCGTCGGGCACGACAGGGTTGCCGAAATGCATGGTGCACGGCGCTGGCGGAACGCTCATTCAACATCTGAAAGAGCTTGCGCTGCACACCAACGTGAAGGCGGACGACTGCGTGTTCTACTTCACCACGTGCGGCTGGATGATGTGGAACTGGCTCGTATCGAACCTCGCGCTCGGCGCAACGATCGTGCTGTATGACGGCGCGTCGCTCATTCGCCGGCGACCGATTCTATGGGACATGGCGGCGGAGGAGCGCATTACAGTGTTCGGAACGAGCGCCAAGTGGCTCGCGATCGCCGAGAAGGAAGGGCTCGCGCCGATGGACACGCATGATCTCAAGCCGCTCAAAGTGATTCTCTCGACCGGTAGTCCGCTGTCCCCGGTGGGCTTCGACTATGTCTATCGCGACATAAAGTCGGCCGTGCGGCTGAGCAGCATCAGCGGCGGCACCGACATCATCTCGTGTTTCGCCGGCGGCAATCCGATCGGACCGGTCTGGCGCGGCGAGCTGCAAGGGCGTGCGCTCGGAATGAACGTCCAGATTTTCGACGACGACGGCAACTCGCTCGTTGGGGAGCCCGGTGAGCTCGTGTGCACGACCCCGTTTCCAAGCATGCCGATCTACTTCTGGAACGATCCCGACGGATCGAAGTACCGCGCGGCGTATTTCGAGAAGTATCCGAATGTGTGGCGCCACGGCGATTGGGCGGAGATCACCGAGCATAATGGCATGGTGATCTACGGACGCAGCGACGCGACGCTCAATCCCGGCGGCGTGCGGATCGGAACGGCGGAGATCTACCGGCAGGTCGAGCAACTGCCCGAGATCATTGAGAGTTTAGTGATCGGGCAGGACATCGCGACGGACGCCGGC
>JBDTAE010000283.1:0-9493 GCA_039924785.1 Gemmatimonadaceae bacterium
CCTGCCGGTGGAGCGATCGAATCGTTCTCTCCGTCGTCGATGTCCCAGGGGATCATCTGGGTCGGCACGAACAACGGCATGATCAAACTCTCACGAAACCACGGAACGTCGTGGCACGACGTCAGCATTCCGGACATCCCGAATCCAACACGCGCCGACATCTCGGCGATCGACGCGTCGCACACCGATTCGGGAACGGCGTACGTCGCGATCGACTATCACACGACCGGCGATTACATGCCGTACGTGTATCGCACACGAGACTTCGGCAAGACGTGGACGAAAATAGTGAGTGGCATGCGGACCGATCAGCCGAGTGGGAGTTTTGCGCGCGTGGTGCGCGCGGATACGAAGCGCGCGGGGTTGCTCTTCGCCGGCACCGAGAGCTCGATGTACATCTCGTTCGACGACGGCGACGACTGGCAGTCGTTGCAGCTGAATCTTCCGAACACGTCGTATCGCGACATCGTGATCAAGGACAACGATCTCGTCGTAGGCACGTACGGTCGCAGCATCTGGATTCTCGATGACTATTCGCCACTCCGGCAGATGACGCAGGCGATCGCGGCGGAACCGGCGCATTTGTTCAGGCCGGGCGATGCCGTTCGCATTCGACGCAACGTGAACGGCGACACACCGTTGCCGCCAGAGATTCCGCACGCGCTCAATCCGCCGCCCGGCGCGCTTCTTTATTATTATCTAAAGTCTCAGCCGTCGAGCGACGTCACGCTCGAGGTGCGCGATGCCGCGGGCAACCTCGTGCGGCACTATTCGAGCGCGCCGCTCCCGCCGCTGAATGAGCCGCCGCTTCCGGTCCCAGACCACTGGGCCGCCACCCCGAAGCCAATGCCCACGCAGATCGGCACGAACCGTATCAACTGGGACATCCGGTACGACGCGCCGCCGGCGTTTGCCCACAGCTACGCAATCAGCGCGAACGAGGGCGAAACACCCGCGTCGCCCGAGGGACCGCTCGCTCTGCCGGGGACGTACACGCTCAAGCTCATGGTCAATGGACAGAGCTATTCGCAAACCGTGAACGTCAGGAACGACCCGCGTTCTCCGGCGACGGCGGCCGATCTTCGCGCGCAACACGACTTGCAGATGAAGCTGTACACGGGCGTCAAGACCGCGTACGCCGGCTACGAACAGGTGTCGGCCACCCGCGCGGCACTCGCCGCCATCCAGAGATCGGCGCCTCCGCCGGAGGTCGCGCAGGCCATCGCGGCGCTCGATACGAGGCTGATCGCCGCGGCCGGGGCGCAGCCGGGTCAGAGAGGACGAGGCGCGAGTGCGGGAAACCCGGGACCGGTTCGCGAGCCACCGGCGTTCGGGACCGTCAACGGCACGATGATTCGACAACTGGAAACGTTGGACTCTGGCGACATGGCGCCGAACGATCCGCAAAATGCAGCGTACGTTGCGGCGTGCACCGATCTGCAGAGCCGACTCACTAGTTGGACCACGATGAATGCGAAAGACATTCCGCAGCTCAACGCATTGCTGTCCAAGAACAGCCTTCAGCCGGTTGCGCTCGCAAAGGTGTCGGATCTGTCCACTCCGGTTTGCGGCAGTCGCCTGAAGTGAATTCGCTGCTCTGAGCCGGCCGCGATGCTCATTTGGATCGCGGCCGTGCTCGGAACCATGTGCCTCCTGGCCGTCGTCCTGATGCGAGCGACGCGGGCTATAGCATTGTCGCTCTCTAGCCGATCATCGCCGGCGGGGCGGTCGCTGTCGCCGCGACGATACTTGCGTTCGCACGGACCCTCAGAATCGGGCCGTTTCGGGTGAAGGCCACGAGCAATTCCGGCACCTTCATGGACGCTGGCGGCACAGCTACGAACGCTCTTGAGTCTCCTGAGTTCTTGAATCACGACACAGATTCCGACACCCCAATGCCCTTTTCCCCGGATTCACTTCGTTTTCTTCGCGGCTTGGCCAAGAACAACAACAAGACGTGGTTCGAAGCGCATCGCGCGGACTACGAAGGCACGGTTCGCGAACCGATGCGCGAGTTGATCGAAGAGCTCGACGCGCGCTTCGGTCGATTTGCGCCGGAGATCGGTGGCGATCCGAAACGCTCGATGTTCCGCATCAACCGCGACATTCGCTTCTCGAACGACAAATCGCCATACAAGACCGGCGCCGCCTGCTGGTTTCATCATCGCAACGCCGCGTCGAAGGTTGGGGCGGAAGCGAACGCCGGCAGCGCCGGATTCTATTTCCATCTCGAGCCCGGCAAATGCATGATCGGCGCGGGACTTTGGATGCCGCCGCGACCGCAGTTGAATCGCCTGCGCGAAAGAATCGCCGACGACAGTCGCGGATTCGAGCGAATGGTGAAGAGTATTCCCAAACGTTTTGGCGGCCTCTCCGACGAGGCCGCGCTGAAGCGAATGCCGCAAGGATATTCGGACGAGCATCCCGCGGCGAAATGGCTCCGATTCCGGTCCTTTACCAGCGGGCGCACCCTCACCGACGCAAGCATCATTGGTCCAAGGCTGCCCGCGCTGCTCGAGAAGGACTTCGCGGGCTTGCTGCCGTTAGTACGTTGGTTGAATGACGCGCTCGGCTTTCCCGAGCAGCGTCGTCGTTAAGGAATTTTTAAAGCTGATCCTGCATGAGACACCATCTGGAACTTGGACTTGACACGTTCGGCGACATCACCGTCGACGCGAACGGCGCCAGGCGGTCGCACCCACAAGTCATTCGCGAAGTCATCGACGAAGCGGTGCTGGCCGATCAGGTCGGCGTCGATTTCATCGGGCTCGGTGAACACCATCGCGAAGACTTTGCGATCTCGGCGCCCGACATGGTGCTCGCAACGATTGCCGGACGCACGAATCGCATCCGACTCGGCTCAGCGGTCACGGTGTTGAGCTCCGACGATCCGATCCGCGTTTTCCAGCGATTCGCCACGCTCGACGCGGCGTCGAATGGGCGCGCCGAGGTGATCCTCGGGCGCGGTTCGTTTACGGAGTCGTTTCCGCTGTTTGGCTTCGCGCTCGACGACTACAACACGCTCTTCGACGAAAAACTCGATCTGTACGCGGCGGTTCACGCGTACGACCGCTCACGCAACCCGGTGAACTGGCGCGGCACGACCCGTTTGCCCGTGATCAACCAGCGCGTATATCCCACGACGGAGTCCGGGTCGCTGATGACGTGGATCGGCGTTGGCGGAAGTCCGGCGTCGGTCGTGCGCGCGGCGCGGTACGGATTCCCGCTCATGCTCGCGGTCATCGGCGGCGACCCGCGGCGGTTCGCGCCGTACATCGACCTGTATCAGCGGGAGCTCGAGCAGCGCGGGACCGGACCGCTGCCCGTCGGCGTACACTCGCCGGGACACATCGCAACAACGGACGCGATGGCGCGGGAGCAGCTGTGGCCAGGCTATGAGCAAATGCGAAATCGCATCGGCGCCGAGCGTGGCTGGCCGCGCACGAGTCGCGGCGAGTTCGAGCAGGAGATTCAGCACGGCTCGTTGTACGTCGGGTCGCCGGAAACCGTCGCACAGAAGATCGCGGCAACGGCGAGCGCGTTGGACATCGCGCGGTTCGACCTCAAGTATGGTGCGGGCCCGTTGCAACGCGCGCATCTCATGAGCAGCATCGAGTTGTACGGGCGTGAGGTGATTCCCCGCGTGCGCGAGCTTCTGGGAATCGAACAGCCAACCGTCGGGGCGACGCCAGCCTGAAGTGCGAGGTTGGCGGCAGTCACTCGAATTCGTCCATCGGCACGGTCGGCGTGCGCCACTGCAGCGAATTGACGGCCGATTCCAACGCGCCGGCATCGCATGCGGAAAGTACATTCTCTGAAGTCAGTTGAAGTTTGACGTCGCCAGAGGAGACAATGCCCGATTCTGAGAACCTCGAGTGGCATCAGGCCGTGGACCGTCGCGACCGGTCGTTCGACGGCGTGTTCTTCGTCGCGATCACGTCGACGCGGATCTACTGCCGTCCCGTCTGCCCTTCCCGCCTCGCCCGGCGAGAGAATCGCCGATTCTTTGAATCGCGCGAAGCCGCGGAAACGGCCGGCTACCGCGCCTGCCGACGGTGCCGCCCGGAACTCCCGCTAGGCGAAACGCCGCTCGACGCTGTCCCACGGATCGCGAAGCTGGCGGCGGCGCAGATCTCGGCCGGTGCCCTCAACGGCCGTAGCGTCAAAGAATTGGCAACAACACTTGGCATGAGCGAGCGACACCTCCGCCGGGCGATGGGTCGCGAGATGGGCGTATCGCCGTTCGACCTCGCGTTGGTCCAACGCATTCGCACCGCCACGCAGCTTCTCTCGGAGACACACGCAACGATCACCCAAATCGCGTATGCGAGTGGCTTTCAGAGCCTTCGCCGCTTCAACGCCGCGTTTCGTGAGCATTTTCAAATGTCACCGAGCGAATGGAGGCGAAAGGCCGGTGCCGAAACTCGAGAGGAATACTCAGCGGATGCGGTGACCTAGCCGACCTGTTCGGCGATCGACCGTGTGCGCGCGGTCACGACGTCGCCAGTGTGCAGCGTGCTGACCGTCTCGATCAACACGACCCAGCATTCGTCACCCGCGACAGGATTGTGCCGCACGCCACGCGGAACCACGACGAACTGTCCCGGCCCCATCGTCACGGCGCCGTCCTCGAGTTGAATGACGAGCTGCCCTTTCACGATGAGGAAAAGCTCGTCTTCGTCGTCGTGCGAGTGCCAGACGAATTCACCCTTGAGCTTCGCGATCTTCACGAATTGGTCGTTCACGCGACCGATCACTTTCGGTGACCAGTATTCGGTCACCGCGTCGAACTGCGCTTCGATCGTTGTTGGATTCAGCATGAGGGTTCCGTAAAAGACGATGGGTCGCGCGACGCGGAAAATATGTGGTCGCGGACAGGGTCGCCAAACCGACGCTCCCCTGCGCGCGGCCACCACGCTGACCGCTGTCGCAGTGCGATCTCCGCGAGCGTCGCGAGAAAACGAACGCCTTCCGCGAGCGCCGCCCGGTGAATCGTGAAATCCGTCGAGTGAACGCCGCCCGTGCCTTTCCCATCGCGCGCGATACCCCAACCGAAGTACAGCGCCGGCGTCTGTTCTGTATAAAACGCAAAGTCCTCGGAGAACATGCCGCGCGATGGCGTCGTGTCGAACGACGGTCCCCACTCGGCCCGCAACGCCGGAGCGAGACGCGCAAACAACGCCGCATCATTCACCGTCGGCTCGGATCGATTCGAATGCTCGAATGGTGCCCTTCGCGATCGCTTCTGACGGCAGAACATTCCTCGCCGCCTCGCTGCCGGCCGTAAAGAACGTCGGGCTCACGACGACCGGCCGGCTGACGATATCGAACCGCCGCGCGGGGAGCTCGGCCAGGCCCTTGAGCTAGACAATGGCTCACCCACGACCGGTCGGCCGTCGCTTGCCGAAACGATTTCGAGCCTCAGCCGCTGCTCAACTCGCGCGTCATTTCGATCATCGTGCGGCGAAACCCCGCGCCCTCGAACAGCCGCTGTGCCTCATCATTCCGCTCCGCGGTGGAGAGCACGATTTGTGGCATTCCGCGCGCCTCGAGCTCCCGAACGATCGCGTCGAGCAGTAGCCGGCCAACGCCGCGCCCTCGGTGCTCCGGGTCGACAATGATGTCATACAGCGCACCGGCCGGTCCGCGAAGCGCCATGTAGTCGCGGCCCTCGAGACCCGCGTACGCGTATCCGACCACACTGCCCTCCTGTTCGGCGACGAGGACGATCACGTCGCGTTCGTCGAGCTGCGACCCGAGGAACGAACCATAGCCTTTTTCCGTTCCCGCTGTCGCGGCGATGAACCGCTTTGGGTCGAAGTCGTGATGGGTGCGCACGAGGAGCGCGCCGAGTCGTCCAATCGCAGGAACATCCGCGGGAACCGCGGGCCGTATTTCAACTGCCGCCGTGCCGTCCATCAGATCTCCATGTACCCGCTGGTCAACGCCCTGAAGCAGCTGACCTACTCGTTGGTTGCCGCTATCGCCGCTTCGGAACGATGCAAACAGCATGAATGTCCACCCCCGCGGCTGCGCTATGGCGTCGATCCAGCCGCTGCCGCTCCAGCGGGCGGGCGCGGCGGCCGTGGCGACGGGAGGCTCACGAGGATCGCCGACGCGACGAGTACCAGCGCGGCCGCGGTCAGCTCCGCCTTCGCGGATCGTCGCACCCTATGCGCGGCGTCCTCCGAGCCGAGGATTGGGCGTACACGCTGCCAGTTCCACGCGCCGAGCCCGAACACAACCGCGACGATGCACAGCTTCACGAGCAGCGCGTATCCGTAGGGTGTCGTCCACAAGGATGACAACGGAGTCAGATGCTTCCACGCCGTCGTGAGTCCCGACGCAACGACGATCACTCCGCAGGTAAGCGCCATTGGAGAAAAACCGTTCACCAAATCGGCGGCGATCGCGCCACGACGCTCACGCGTCTTCTCGTCGCGTAAAACGATCGACAGTCCGGCAACGACGAGCACGAACAACGTGCCGAGCCACAGCCCGCCAACCACTCGATGAAGCGGATTGACGAGGCTCGACCACTTCCCGGCGAGCACCGCTGTGAGCGTCGCGAAGATCGTCCCGACGAGCGCGAGATACCAACCGCCGCGTTGTCGTGCGGCGGCGAGCGCGAGACCGAGGAGCGCGAGGATGAATAGCAGTGCTTCCGCGCCGGTCGGCAAGCTGCCCGTGAGCAACGCAGGCACGGTGGTGTGCTGCCGCGCCGCCAACTGTGGTAGCGACGTCGCGAACATTCCAGCCTGTACGACGACACCGCACAGGCCGAGCACCGCCGCGCGCTGAAGCGCGTCGTCGTACACGCGCCGCTCGTCCGCCGACGGCGATGTCTGGAGTCGGCCGCGCACGGCGGCAAACCGAAAACCGACGGCGCCGAGTCCGAGGAATTGTGCAAGCATGCCGACGTACTCGGTGAGCGGCTCTTGCCATGTGATCAGTGGTTCAACTTGCAAAGCAAACTCCGTTGGTGGTCGGCAAACGCCAGGTGCAAATCTCCGGCCTCAGCCGGTGACCCGCCAGGATCGCGCGACTCGCCGGCCGATTCGCGGTCCGGAGCCGCCGCCGGTAATGTTGTGGCTTCCCCGTTTTGGGTTTTCGCGGATGACGACAGCCATCACCGATCGCGCCTCCTCTGCCAGCGCATTCAATGCGTCGAGCTCGGCCCTTGAACATACACCCGACGTTCCGGTCGACCGCGACCGGCACAGCACAGGGCGCCGTTTGCTGGAGCGGTTTGCGCTCATCGCATTCGCGCTCTACCACGTTCCGCTCTTCCTGAACAATTATCCGTCGCTCGGCGGCGGTGGGTTCGAGGAGACCGGACTCGCCATCCGATGGGGACATGTCTTCACACCCGCCGGCGTCTGGGTCGCGCGACACGTGTTCCATATGACCGGGCCGATGCCCGGTGCCTATCAGGGCGACAACGGCGACGTCGGCGAGGAGTGGGGGCGACTGTTGCTGTCGGTCGTCATTGCGGCGATTGCATCGTTGGTCTGGACCGCCGCGGATCGTCGCCGGCCCCGTGCGCGTTGGGTGCAGGGCGCAACGACGACGCTCCTTCGTTATTCAATCGCCCTGGGAATTGCGAGCTACGGCATCGCGAAGATCGTCCCCATGCAATTCCCGCCACTCAGTCCGATCTACCTCGATCAGCGTCTCGGCGACACTTCTCCGATGGCGGTCTTGTGGCAGTTCATGGAATCCTCGCGGCCGTATGCGGTCTTTGGCGGCGTGATGGAGCTGGTCGCCGTAGTGCTTCTCTGCTTTCGTCGCACCACCACGCTCGGCGCGCTGGTCTGCCTCGCCGTGATGACGACCGTGGCGTTTCTCAACTACGCCTACGGCGTCCCTGTTAAACTTTACTCAACGATGATCGTCGTGTCCGCCGGCGTGCTCGTCCTGTATGACGCTCGGCGGCTCCTGACGGCGTTCGTGGCAAACAGACCCGTGCTCGCGGCGCCGCCCACTGCGCTTGTCCAAGACCGAATACCCGACCGGCTTCGCTGGACCCTCAAGGTCGCCTTGGTGGGCAGTGTCGTCGTGTCGTCGATCGTCGCGATGAGCGCCGCCCTTCGCGAGCGCCCCGCGCCGTCGGATCTGGACGGCCGATGGGTCGTTTCATCCTTCATTCGCGACGGCCAATCACTCGACTCGAGCGGCACGCCGACCCGGTGGCGGCGTATCGTCGCCGATGGCGGCCGAATGCTGATTCGGCTCGAGAACGATGGGTTGCTGCGGTGCAATACTACGCCGGCAGCGGCGCCTGGTGCGATCGCGCTGTCGTGCGTGAAAGGTCCCCAAGGTGAACTGCGCTGGAGCCGAAGCGGCGATACTCTGACTCTCGTCGGCACATTCGAGGGGAGCCAAGTGGCGGCGAGAGGCCGTCACATCAAGGACGTCCTTCTGACCAGCGGCTTTCGTCTGATCGCCGATCGTTGACGCTCAAGGCGGCTCGCAGCATTTCGCGTTGAGACCTGTTTGCGAGAACGGGTGAAAGCGAAAGGCCGTGCCGCTCCGAGGAGCAGCACGGCCTTCGTTGTGAGCGAGACCGAAGTTACGCGGCCGCGACCACGCCCTGCTTGCGGCGGCGAACGAAGCCGACGAGGCCAGCGAAACCGGTGGCGACGAGCGCGATCGAGCCCGGCTCCGGTGAGGCAACGACGACGTTGATCGACGCGGTGCTAATGACGCGATCCTCGGTCAGTTCCAGAAGCTGAATCGTGTACTCGCCCGGCGCGGCCGGATCGAACACGAAGTCAGCGTGAGCGAACGCAAAGCCGTAGTTTTCGAAATTCTGGTAGGTCAACTGCGTGTCGGGGTCGATATCCGCCGGGTTGAGAACAATCGTTGCAAAGATGCTGGCGTTCTCGGTCGGATCCTGGTCGATCAGGAGGCGGAACGTGTGTCCGGCGAATGCGTCAGCGGAACCGGTCACGGCAAAGTTGAAGTTCCACAGCGAATGGCCAGGGCCGCTGAAGCCGGTCATAACGTTGTACACGCCCGGTGAGACTTCGACCGGCTGCGGGCTGTCGTGGCGACCGACCGCTGCGAGGTCAAGCTGGACGCCGGCCGATCCGTCGGCGCACACCACCTGGGTCTTGTCCGCGGAATTCGTCGGGCTGCCGAACATGACGCCGCTCAAAGCGCCGCATGTGGCGGCAGTTCCGATGGGCGCGCGTGCTTGGGCAAGCGCTGGCATTGCACTGCCGACCGTCGCAATTGCGACGGCTAGAACGAGTGAAACTCTGCGCATTAAACTCTCCAACGACGCGACCAGCACCTGAATGTCGCGAAACGGCGGAACCACCTTCAATGCCCGCGGCGACGTCGCGTTTCTTGCGTTAAGATGCCGCGCACTCGGGCCGGTTCGACGTTGCAACAAATTTAATTTCCGTGCGTACTAAGGTTCTCGGCACGACTCAGCTTGCCGGGGCGGCGATCGCGGCGGTCGAGCCAGCCGTGCGGTCGATGAGCT
>JBDTAE010000284.1:0-4819 GCA_039924785.1 Gemmatimonadaceae bacterium
CGTGGTCGGAATTGCCAGCGACTTGCACGAAGAGATTACCAACATGGATCGCCGAGAGTCCGCGTCGATCTACGTTCCGCTCAGTCAAGGCGGAACGTTTGCACGATCTCGCGCGGTGATCGTGCGCGGCGAAAGCCCGGCGATAGGGCGCGATCTACGCGCGGCTGCGGCTACCGGAGGGTTTGTCATTCCCCTCGGCGACGTGTTTTCGCTTCAGTCGAAGCTCGCGCCGCAACTTCGTCCATGGAAACTCGGCGCGACAATGTTCGGTGTGTTCGGAGCACTCGCCTTCATTCTTGCCGCGCTTGGCACCTACAGCATGTTCGCTTACAACGTCGCACAGAGGACGCAGGAGATGGGCGTGCGCATCGCGCTCGGTGCTCGTACGGCCGACATCCTCTCGTTAATCGGTCGACAGGGTGCTCTGTTGTCGCTGATTGGCGTTGTTGTCGCGATCATCGGTGCGGCATTGCTTGCACCGTTCATCCAGCCGATGCTCTTCCAAACGTCGGCGCGATCTGGGCCCGTCTACGCTCTTGTTGCCGTGGCGATAACCGTCGTCGCGGTTGGCGCGAGTCTCATCCCTGCTTGGCGCGGTGCGCAGGTCGATCCATTGGCGGCGATTCGCAGCGAATGAGACTGTATCGCGCCAATGAACAACACGTTGTTGACGAAACGCGCACGTTCATTCCACGCATTCGCCAATGCGCGAGGACTCTCGGCGGCGCACTACCAGACCAACTGAAGTGTGACGTTCCCCTCGACGACCTCCGCGCCCGTCGCGCCATGCGCGATCATCATCATCGCGCCAGCCTGTGTCAGGCAGTATTTGACGTACTCTCCTTCCTCGACTCGCTTCACACGCATACCGTCGCCGGTCGAACACGCTCCGTTTCTGCTTAGCTCGATCGTCGGCGGAGCCGCTTTGCGGTCAGTCGGGAGGTACTTCACCCAGAACGCAGCTTTGGGCAATGGCACCTCGATGGTATCGCCTCGAACAAGTCGCACATGCATCGCCAACAACCGTTCACTCGGCGGATTGTCGACGAACGAAGTGACCGATCGATAGACGAGAATCGACACCCGCGCGCTCTGGTCGCCAATCTCGACGACCGCCATCGTTTGCCCGGCCCTCTTCGGACGAACGCGCGTTCCGATGACCTCGGCGATTGAACCGTCGCCCAGACTGATATTGCCACGTAGTTCCGTGACAGGGCTCCCATCCGGGCCGTGTGCCGTAAACGACAGGTCGCGCGCCGTGTCACCAACGACGAAATTCATCCACGACACTGCCTCCACGAAGACGACGGGACGGCAGTGGATAGAGAACTCTCTAACAAGACGCATGAAGGTGGCCTGTACGACCGCGTCCTCATTTCTCGCGCACGCCACCACCCCACTCGGTGACACGTCGATTGACCCACCTCCGATCCGTCGAAACCGAACTGCGGTATCGGAGTGCAGCCGCCGCCGATATTGATCGAGTACCGATACCGTCAGCTGCGTCGGATGCGTTTTGTTGATGACGACCGTGTCGTCCTTCGCGCCGCTTGGGACACCGAGTTGCGTCGGTCGTGACCTGAGAGTGATAGCGGCGGTGGCGACACCAGCAATGCCGAGGGCAAGCGAGAGCGCAACGATCGGGTGATTCCAACGCATTTTCATGTGGCCTCGCGTGGTACGCTACTCCGCCCGAAGTGCATCGACGGGATTGATCGTCGCCGCCCGCCGCGCAGGCAGGATCGAAGCAGCCAGCGCGATCGTCGCGACGATCGCCACGATCGAGACAAACGTCAGCGGATCCACGGTAGAGACGCCGTACAAGAGACTCGTCAATGCACGTGTCGACAAAACGGCAGTTGCGATGCCCACCACCAATCCCAAACCGAGCAGACGTACTCCGTCGGCGACAACAAGCGATGTCACACCGCCCGGCGTTGCACCGAGCGCAATGCGGATTCCGATCTCACGCGTGCGCTGCGTGACCGTGTACGCGATCGAGCCGTACAATCCGACCACCGACAACACCAATGCAACGATCGCGAACGCGCCGAGCAGTGCGAGGGTGAACCGCGTCGGCGCGAGTGCTTCGCGCAGGTAGTCGTCGCCGATGCGAGCGCGGCGCACGATGAGCGTTGGTGAAACGGCCTGAATCGTCTTGCGCAGCACAGACTCTACGTCCCGCGGCACGCTGGCGAACCGCGCGACGAACATCGGGTCCATCATGCGTGTCACCGGCATTTGATAAAGCTGATAGGTCTCGAGATCGCCGCGTGGCCCCGGCAGGTGAACGTCTTCCGCCACGCCGACGATCGTCGCCCACGGGTCGCCGGTCGGCGAAACCGGCTGATTCGGAGGATGAAAACGATCGGGCGTATCCGCGACGCGAATCCGAAGGCCGACGACATTGCCGTCGGGCGCGAGGCGCCGCGCGAGCCCTCGACTCACGATGACCTCCGCGGAGAGCACGTCGAAGCCCATTGGTAAACCAGAGGCGACCGGTGGTTCATCTGTCGCTGCTGGCTTCGGAGCGCGCCCGGCAACGATCGGTATGCCTGCGGCGCTGAAGTAGTCAGAGCTGATCCACATCTTCTGACGCTCCTTCATGCCAACGAGCTCCATGCCTCGGTCGGTCATGACTTCCAGCTTCGTCGTTTCGCGAAGACCTGCAGCCGGCATCGAGCCGACACCTGCCGCGACGATGCCTGGCGTCTCACGCAACGCCTGCACCACCGCTTCGCGGATCGCGGCCGATTGACCGCTGCGTCGCACCTGCGGTCCCATCAGCACATCGACCGCGACGAGATTGTGCGGATCGAATCCAATGCGAGTTTCTGAAAGTGCGGCGAACGATCGAACGAGCAACCCCGTCGCGACGAGCAGTGCGACCGACAGTGCGATCTCCGCGACAACCAGCGTCGAGCGAACACGTCGCGTGATGGCGCCGCTCGAGTGTTGGCCCGTCTCGCTTCGAAGGAGATCGGACGTGTTCTGCGTGCTCACGAAGAACGCAGCGGCTGCGCCGAAGAGAACGCCCGTGACCACGGAAACGGCGGCTGTCCAAAACAGAACTGCCGGCTCGATCTGCACGTCGCTGAGTCGCTCGAGTGCGGCGGGGCGCAGCGCGATGATCACGTGCAGTCCCTGCCATGCGATTGCAACACCGAGCGTCCCGGACACGAGCGCGAGCAAGACGCTTTCGGTGAGTGCGAGGCGAATGAGTCTCGCACGCCCGGCGCCCAGCCCCATGCGAACGGCAAACTCACGCCGCCGCGTCCACGCACGCACGAGCAGCAGGTTCGCGACGTTCGCGCATGCGATGAGAAGCAGCGCGCCGACCGCGACGAACAACACTTGAATCGCGCGGACTTCACGCGGCGCGAGAAAGTCCTGCGCGCGCATCGCGCGAGCGTGAACGCTGCCGGGCCGAGCTCCGGCTCCCGGCCCACCGCCAGCGCTCGCCGGCGGCGTATCCGCGATCGCCTGGAGTTCGCGCGTGGCGTCGGCCGCGCTCACACCGCGTTTCAACAACCCGAACATCATCTGCGTGTTGACGAGCTTGTCCGGCAGCCACACGTCGGGTGACGACAACGCGAGCTCACCAAATCCGCGCGGCTGCGACATCGGGATCGCGAAGCCCTTTGGCATCACGCCGACGATCGTGTACGGATTTTCTTCGTACTCGGCAATTTTGCCAAGCGCGTCTGTGCTACCGCCGTACACGCGCTGCCACCACGCGTAGCTGATCATCGCGACGCGGCTGGCCCCCGGGATCTCCTCTTCGCGGCGGAAGCCGCGCCCAAGCGCCGGTTCGGCGCCGAGCATCGAGAGCAAGTTCGATGTGACGAGCGCGTGACTCACCGTATCTTGGCGTCCGTCCGGCAACATCGAGAGGAAGATCGGCTCAACGCCTGCCATCGCATCGAACGAATGCGTTGCGCGCGCCGCCCATGCGTGAGCGAGCGCTCGCGACGGATCCTCGGGTGCGTTCGTCGGTGAGGTTGCAAGACCGACAACGAATCCGGATGAGCCGTTCGTCTTGAGCGCGACGATGCGGTCGCCATTGGGATACGGCAGCGGATCGATGAGCAAACGATGAACAACGCTGAAGATCGCCGAGCTCGCGCCGATCCCGAGTGCGAGCGTCAGTATCGCGGTCGCGCTGAACGCAGGCGTATTACGTAAATGGCGCGCCGCGAACCGGACGTCGTGCATCCACTCGCTGAACCAATCTCGAGCGGCTTCCCATCGTGAGACGCGCTCGGCGCGGCGGCCGATGTACGCACGATATTCGGACGAGTCACCGAAGCGCTGAAGCGCCGCGGCTTCCGCATCAGCGCGCGCCATACCATAGCTCTCGTACTCGGCGACCCACATCTCGATATGGATGCGCATCTCGTCGTCGTCGTCGCGAAGCAGAGCACCGCGACTGCGAAGGGTCAGGAGTCGTCGAATTTTGTGCGGGAGGTTGGCCGTCAATGTGGTCGCTCCGGTTTGATCTCAGTGTTCGCCAGGGCTGTTCCGTCGCCTCATCCCGGCTCGAGCACCCGCGCCACGGTCGCGACATAGTGCTTCCAGCGTGCGACCTCGACGCGCATCATCTGACGGCCTTTCGGCGTGAGCGAGTAGTACTTGGCGCGGCGGTTGTTCTCGGACGCGCCCCATTCGGCGTGAACGGCGCCGGAGTCCTCGAGGCGGTGCAGCGCTTTATAGAGCGCCGAGTCGACGATGCCGAGGTCGCCGCGCGTGCGCGTGTCGACCCATTTGCTGAGCGCAAAGCCGTGCATCGGCTCTGTCGAAAGCGCGCGCAGCACCAATA
>JBDTAE010000285.1:0-3684 GCA_039924785.1 Gemmatimonadaceae bacterium
GGCACAATCCGCGGAAGCAGATTCGACGGTCGTGCTGCTTCAGGAGTTGATCCGCGCCAACAGCAGCAATCCCGGCGGTAGCACGAAACTCGTCGCGGACGTGCTCGCGCCGCGTTTTCGACGGCTCGGGTTCGACGTGCAGATCATTCCGACGCCGGATTCCGGCAAGGTGCAGTTCATCGCGCGACTCAAGGGCGACGGAAGCAAGCGACCCGTGCTGTTAGCGGCGCACGCGGACGTTGTCGGCGTGGAGCGCGACAAGTGGAGCGTCGATCCGTTCGCCGGCATCGTGAAGGACGGCAGCGTGTGGGGGCGCGGCGCGGTCGACGTGAAGGGTGGAATGGCGGTGTTTGTCCGCGCGATCATGATGCTTGCCGAGCAGCACATTCCGTTGTCGCGAGACGTGATCTTTCTCGCCGAGTCGGACGAGGAGAGCGGTGGCCCGTACTCCACGGAGTGGTTAGCGAAGGAGCACTGGCCGTTGATCGACGCGGAGTTCGCGCTGAACGAGGGCGGCTGGATTATGAAAGGCGACGATGGCAAGGTGCGGTACGTCAGCATCTCGACGGCGGACAAGGTGTCGATTCCACTGACGCTGACGTCGCACGGGACGTCGACGCACTCGTCGATGCCGCGACCCGACAACGCAATCTTCGCGCTGTCGCGCGCGATGGCGAAGATCTCGGCGTATGAAACGCCGTTGACGGTCACGCCCGCGACGAAGCGATTCTTCCTGGCGCTATCGCGCACGAGCAAGCCACCGATGTCGGGGTACTTCCGCGACGTCGTTGGCGACGATCCGGTGAAAGCGAAGAAGGCTGACGCGATCGTCGGCAAGGATCCGCTGTTTCACTCGCTCGTGCGCAATACGATTGCGCCGGTCATCCTCAGCGGCGGTTTTCGCAACAACGTCATTCCGGGTTCGGCGCAAGCGTTGATCAACCTGCGGATGATTCCCGGCAGCGATCCGAACGCGCTGGTGGCGACGCTGAAGAAGATCGTGAACGACACGACGATCACATTCGAGCTCGGCCGCAACACGTATAACCGCACCGAGGCGTCTTCAGAGAATACTGATCTTTACCGCGCGCTCGAGAAGTCCGCGCATACGGAGTATCCGGGCGCGGAAGTGACGCCGTATCTCTTTCAGGCGGGAACGGACGCCGGGGCGTGGCGCACGCGAGGTGTGCCCGTGTACGGCATCTATCCGTACGCGATCGACAACGATGAGTTGTCGCGCATGCACGGGAACGACGAGCGCGTGACGATCGCGTCGTTGAAGCAGGGGACGGAGATGATGTTCCGCGTGTTGACGGACGTCGCCGGGAAGCGGTGAACGGCGCGCGCAAATGGCACGCGGCAGGCCCTCGCTCTGGCGGCCGACGTACACGGCGGAGCTCCTATCCGATCGCTTTCTCCACCGCGGCCGTCGCGGCTTCGACGTACGCTTTCGTCTGTGCGAGAATCTGGTTCGCCTCGGCAATCAAGCGGTCGCCGAGCGACTTGTCGTCCAATGACGAAATATTAATTCGAACGTTATAGACCGCTCCGCGACAGGCGGCCTCGGCCAATAGCGCGGCGACGCCAGCGTCCGACACTGCGTTCGTGTTCCCCTTGTCGGCGCACGTTGCCGCGAGTGCGGCGACCTGCCGGCACGCGCGCGCGGTCTCGAGCGGCACTTCGGCTGCCCCGAGCAGCGCGCTCGTGATCGCGGTCTTGCGGGCGACGGACGCGTCGTCCGGCTCGGACGGGAGCTTGTACGCCGCCGACACCGCGCCGTACGAAGCAGCGTCGCGCGCGACGAGCGCCGAAAGTTGTGTCACAAGGCCCGATGCCGTCAGCGCGAGCTCGCGCATCTCCGCGTCGACCGCCGCATACTTTTTTCGGCCGGCGGTAAGGCCGGCGACCATCTGCGCGAGCGCGGCGCCAAGCGCGCCAACGTGTGCGGCGACGCTTCCACCACCGGGCGTCGGTGCCGACGATGCCACGGACGCCACGAAGCCCGAGACAGATTCACCGCCCTGAATCGCGGCGCGAACCTTGTGCTCGAGCACCATCTCCGGCGTGAAGTCGCGGAGTCGAATGTGCCGCGCGGCAGTTTCAAGCAATGCTCGTTCCGGCACGACACCAACGATCTCGCTCCATGTCGGCGAAACGCCGAGCGCCTCGGATTCCATCTTCACCATCTCGTACGCGCGGTAGAGCGGCGTCTTCTCGGTGTCGACGAGGTTCATCGAGACCTGTGCCTGTCCGTCGACCTCGAGCCCGAGGCCTTTCACGTATCGCAATCCGCCGGACGACCCGCGCACGGCTTTCGCGACCGCCTTCGCGACAGGCAGGTTCGACGCCGGTCCGAGGTAGACGTTGTAGGCGACGAGGAACGGTCGCGCACCGATGGCGACGGCACCCGCGGTCGGGTGAATCTGCGCGGGACCAAAATCCGGCCGTCGCGTGGCGGCGCCGGCCTTCATTTCTTCGCGAATTCCCTCGAACTCGCCGCGGCGCACGTCGGCAAGGTTTTCGCGCGCGGTGGTCGTTGCGGCGCGTTCGTATAAGAAAACTGGAATGCCGAGCTCTCGGCCGACGCGTTCGCCAAGGGTGCGGGCGAGGACGATGCAGTCGTCCATCGTCGTGCCTTCGAGCGGAATGAAGGGAACGACGTCGGTGGCGCCCATGCGCGGATGTTCGCCGCTATGCGTGGTGAGGTCGATGAGGTCGCGCGCCGCGCTGATTCCCGCGAAGGCTGCGTCCACGGCACGTTCGATCGGCACCACGAGCGTGACGACGGTTCGGTTGTGCGATTGGTCCGACGAGACGTCGAGAATCGCGACGCCGTCGACGGCCGCGATCGCGTCGCGGATCTTGTTCACGACGTCGGGCCGGCGGCCCTCAGAGAAATTCGGAACGCATTCAACGAGACGCATGGTGGGTTCTCTAATGGCGGATGGCCGGTGAGTACTGCCGACGAATTGTTGTTTGCTAATGACCGTCTA
The DNA here is from genome assembly GCA_039924785.1 of Gemmatimonadaceae bacterium. Taxonomy (GTDB): domain Bacteria; phylum Gemmatimonadota; class Gemmatimonadetes; order Gemmatimonadales; family Gemmatimonadaceae; genus JAQBQB01. The sequence goes on from JBDTAE010000285.1 coordinate 2,994, forward strand.
CTAATTACTGTCGACTGAATACTGTCGACTGAATACTGTCGACTGATTGCTTGCACTCGCGACTGGCGGCAGATTCTAGAAATAACTGTGTGCCGATGCCAACTGGCCAGCGCTCCCTGCCTGTGCGTTGAGCCCCAGCGCTGTGCCACTCCGGCTTGCGACTCGTGACGCGTGACTTCGCGACTCCAACGATCGTACGCCACCGAATGTGGACGTTCGAAATACCGATTTCAATCAAGGAGCGAAGCAACCCTCCGTTTCTGCCGATGGCCGATCGCTGCGCTGATCGCCGATAGCTGATGGCTGGGCTAAGCGGGGGCTAAGCGAAGCCAGCCGAGCCAGCCGAGCCGCCCGAGCTACGCGGAACTTAGCCACGCACTCTGTCGAGCAGCCACTTCTGCATGATTGGGTTTCCGGCGACCAGTCCCGTGTGCGCAACGTTGCACGGCGCCCCCGCTAGGTCCGTCACGACTCCCCCCGCCTCACGAATCAACAGCAGCCCCGCGGCGATATCCCACGGCGACAGCTCGAGCTCAAAGAACCCTTCAAAGCGACCGCACGCCACTTCGGCAAGATCGAGTGCTGCCGCGCCCGGACGGCGCACGCCTGACGTCTCCAGCATAATCCGCGGCAAAATGCGCATATACTCATCGACCTTCGGACCACCCTTGAACGGAAAGCCGGTCGCAAT
>JBDTAE010000286.1:0-5352 GCA_039924785.1 Gemmatimonadaceae bacterium
GCGGACCATGTCGTGCACGACATACCAGGTGTCGCGCAGCGCGTGCGCCGCCGCGTTACCGGTGTAAAACGCCGGATACACGCTGAGTCCCGCCAGCGTCAATGTCGCCAGTGCGTAGAGCCATATGCCGCGGCGTCCCGTAATCAGCGCAAGGATCAGCACCGAGGTCCCAACCACGGACAGTATGATGGGGAAATGGTTGACGATGGTGTGAAGGTATGGCCAGTTCATCAGAGTAAAGTTGAAATGTGGGCGCCTGTCCCTATGCTACCATCGAGCTATCGTGTTGCAGAAGGCAAGATGCCGGTTGCCTGTCGGAGAATCTATGCGACTTAACGCCGCAGTCATCGCCACGCTCGTGGTCGCACTGTCGACCTCGTCGCGTGTGCGTGCACAGACGCCGCTTCGCGACGGTGCCGAGTTGCGCCTGTGGCCGGGAACCGCGCCGGGCGCGTTGGGCACGACAGCAGCCGATATCCCGATCGTCACCGAGTGAGTGGTCGAAGCTGTTGGCGAATTGGTTGCGCGTGCACGGCGTGATCAAGTAGCCAACGGCGAAACTGCGCGTCGACGACGACGTCTGTTCGCGCTGCGATTGTGAGCCCGAAGTATCCTTCGGTTGAGCTCACAGCCACACAAGCGGACCGCAAATGCAAACGCACAAACTCGGGACGAACGGACCTATTGTCTCGCGGGTCGGACTCGGCTGCATGGCCATGTCCGACATCTACGGTCCATCGAACCGCGCCGACAGTATCGCGACGATTCGTGCCGCGTTCGACGCCGGCATAAATCTTTTCGATACCGGCGACTTCTATGGCATGGGCCATAATGAAATGCTCATCGCCGAAGCAGTGCGCGGGCTGCCGCGCGAGGAGTTCCTGCTGAGCGTCAAGTTTGGCGGACTACGTGACCCAGGCAACGCGTTGCTTGGATTCGACGGTCGCCCAGTGGCCGTGAAGAACTTTCTCGCATATTCCCTCAAACGACTCGGCGTCGACTATATCGACATCTATCGGCCGGCGCGCCTCGATGCGGGCGTGCCGATCGAAGATACGGTCGGCGCCATCGCCGACATGATTCGCGCGGGCTACGTACGGTACGCCGCGCTGTCAGAGGCGAGCGCGGAAACGGTTCGCCGGGCGAACGTGGTGACACCGATCGTCGATTTGCAGATCGAATACTCGATCGCAACGCGCGGGATCGAAAACAACATCCTTCCCGCCATGCGCGAGTTCGGTGTCGGAGTCACGGCGTATGGTGTGCTATCGCGCGGGCTACTCAGCGAGCGCGCGAGTGAGGCAGCAACGTCAGGTGGATTTCGCGGAGCTTTGCCACGGTTCAGCGGAGACAATTTCCGTCACAACCTCGGCATTGTCGACACGCTCGCCGAAATTGCGCGCAGTCTGTCGATGACGCTGCCGCAACTCGCCTTTGCGTGGGTGCTCTCGCGCGGCGAGGACATCGTGCCGCTCATCGGTGCGCGGCGTCCGGATCGACTTGCCGAGGCTCTCGTCGCCCTCGATGTAAAGCTCAGCGAGACCGACCTCCAGCGCATCGAGGCCGCGATGCCTTCGGGGTCGATCGTGGGCGATCGCTACAACGCGCACGCCATGTCATTGCTGGACAGCGAGCGCGCGCCGGCCACAACCATCCGTTGACGAAAAGACCCCCGGCATTGCCACGCCGGGGGTCCATGCGCCAAGTACGCCAGAGTTTTAAACCGCGTCGCTTGCGCTGGTAAAGTTGAAGTCGCGCGCCTTGACCGGCGGCATCACGATCGATCCGCCGGCGCTTCCACTCTCGTTAGAGTTTACTCGTTCCGGCCGTCCGAGCATCTCGAGATTGTTCAACAGGAAGATTGGCGAATCGTTCCAACGAAGGTTCTTCACCGGCTTCGTGATCTTGCCTTTCTCGATGAGGAACGTGCCGTCGCGCGTGAGACCGGTGTAGAGAATCGTGCGTTGATCGACGCCGCGAATGTACCAGAAGCGCGTGCAGAGAATGCCGCGGTCAGTGCTCGCGATGAGCTCTTCGAGCGAGTGATTGTCGCCGAGCATCTTCAGACCAGCGCCGCCGCCACCTCCGCCGCCCCCACCACCACCGCGACCGCCACCACCGTTCGCTTGAACGCCCTGTTTCTGCGCCCAATAGCGATCATACTGGAGCGTTTTCAAAACACCTTTGTCGATCCACACGCGGCGCGACAACGGCATTCCATCCGGACCGAACGACGGGCTCGGCGCCTCGGGGTCGAATGGGTCGGAGACGATCGTCACGCGCTCGTCGAGGACCTTCATGCCAATTTTCGTTCCGCCGCCGGGCTTCGAAAAGAAGCTGCGACCTTCATCGGCCGCGCGTGCGTCGAGCGCGCCGGCGATGAGTTGCAAGAGGTTGCCGACCGCGGTGGGTTCGAGCACGACGGTATAGCGGCCTGGCTCGATTGCGACGGGATTCACCGAGCGCTTCGCCTTGTCTGCTGCGCGACGACCCATGGCCGCTGCGTCGATCTTGGTGACGTCGTTCGTCGAGGCACCGGCCCATCCGCTCCCCGTTCCTTCCGGTGTGCGAACGGTCACAGTCAATGCTGCTGCGGTCGATCGGCGATAGCCGAAGAGGCCCTTGTTGTTCGCGACGGCGAATGCGTTCGTCGTCGTCTCGAGGAATCCCGTGGAAACGAGACCGGCAGCTTTCGCGATCGACGTCACCGCATTCACCGCGCTCGCGCGTCCCGATGGATCGAGTGCTGCGGTCGACTCGGCCCAACCAGGCGAGTCCGTGTACGCCTGCGGTCCGAGCTCCGGCATCGCTTCCGGATCCTCCGGCGCGAGTTTCGCCAGCGACTCGGCCCGCGCGACGACGGCCTTTAGAGAAGCATCATCGCGCGAGTTGGTGGTGCTGCTGCCAGACCGCTTGCCGAACGCACTGCGGACGGTGATGACATGGTCATAGTTGTCGCCCGATGTCGACGCCTGGTTCACGGCAAAGCGCATGTTGCCCTGCGTCGAGCTCGAGACGGTAACGCGGGTTTCATCAGCGGTAGCGAACGACAAAACTTTCTTGGCGATCGACTGGCACTCTTCGCGCGAGAGTAACGGAACGGCTTCGGCGAAGAGCGAGCGTGGGGCGCCGGGTTCGTAGGTGTGGCTCACGCGGTCCGTCCGGTGTTGATGACGTTGATTTGGCGAAAGCGCGATGGCACGCAGCCGTGCGACACGGCGTTGCTCTGCGCGGGTTGCCCCTTGGCGTCGCCGTTGGCGCCACCGAGGAAGTAGCTGCGCTTGCCGCCGATCATGTCGAGGCTGCCCCAGAAATCGGGCGTGCGTAGCTGATAGGCGACGTCCTTGAGCATGCCGACGATCTTGCCGCCTTTGATTTCATAGAACACTTGTCCGCCGAACTGCGCGTTGTAGCGCTGCTGGTCGATCGAAAAGGAGCCGTCGCCGATGATCGCGATACCTCTGTCCGTCGCCGAGATGAGATCCTCCCACACGAGATCCTTGTCGCCGGGGAGCAATGAGACATTTGGCATGCGCTGGAACTGCACGTCGGACCAGAACTGCGCGTACGAGTTGCCATGCGACCGCGTCGGCTTGCCGTTCTTCTTGTACCACCAGTCGAGATACGGCGCCTGCTCGCGCGTGGTCTGATAGTCGACGACGATTCCTTTCTTGATGATATCGTACGTCTCGGGCACCACACCTTCGTCGTCCCAAGCGCACGCCGAGAGCGAGCCGAATTGGTTTCGGTCTGCCTGGATGTTCATCAGCGGCGACCCGTACTTCAGTTTGCCGAGGACTTTCTCCGGAGGCGCGACGAAGCTTGTGCCGGCGTAGTTCGCTTCGAAGCCGAGCGCGCGATCGAGCTCCGTTGGGTGCGCGACGGATTCGTGAATCGTGAGCCATAAGTGCGAAGGATGCAGCACGAGATCATAGCGGCCGACGTCCACCGGTTTCGCCGAAAGTTTTTGCACGGCTTCTTCCGCCCACTTCGTTGCGTTGACGACGAGGTTTGAGTCGGTGAGATGCTCGTACCCCAATCCGCGCGGCGGAATCTCGTTCGCGGCGCGCGTTTGGAAGTCGGCATTGTCGGCGGAGACCGCGGTGACGGTGAGCTGCGGCGAGCAGCGAAAGAGCGTCTGAACGGTGTATGATCCTTCAGAGTTCGCGAAAGTCTTTTCCTCGCGCAGGAAGTTCACGCCGGATTGAACAAAGCGCGTGCCTTTTACCTTGAGCGCCGCCTCGTTCGCCGCGAGGAGCAGGGCGACCTTGTCGGCGACGGTGACGGAGAACGGGTCGACCTTGATCGGCGACTTCCATTCACCTTTCTGGACCGCGCCGTACGCCGCGAGGACGATGGGTTTCGACAGCGCGGCGCGATTCGCTTTCGCCTGCGCGATTGCCTTGCGCGCGACGGCAACGACGGCGTCGGGCGTCAGATCGGCGGTGGCGGCGAAACCCCACGCGCCATTCACGAGCGTTCGCACGCCGATGCCGGCTGTGTCGGTGTCGCTCAGGCCCTGGACGCGACGCTCGCGCGTCTGCACCGATTGCGAGCGATACGCCGCGATGCGGACGTCGGCGTAATCGGCGCCACCGGATTTCGCGGCATCGAGTGCGCGCATCGCGAGGTCGCGATAGTCGGCGGCACCCGACGTGAATTCTGGAACGTGAATCGTCAAGCCATCAGCTCGGCTGCCGATAGCCGTTATAGCGGCCGCAGCCGAAGCGGACTTGACGAAATCGCGGCGAGACAAAGGCATTTTGCGCGGGGAAAGAGGGAGCACGAACAATACCGATTTGGCGCGGGCAGGCGCTAGCGGGCAGCCAAACTGCAAAAAAAGCGCGCCGTCGACTGTCGCGCTGCTCGCGGGCCCGCGCGGTGTGCGTTTGTTGCGTTGCGCGTTTGCGCGTGGCCCGTGACTGATGGACCCCGACAGTTGGGTGGTGGCGTAAGAGCGAAACCCATCGCGCCGCGATGATCTGTCGCGCTCCATCAGTCACGCAAAACGCGCAAACGCTAAACTCAATAACGCACACCGCGCGGGCCGCCGTAACGTGTCCTTGGACGACGCGAGTGTTCCGGTCGCCAGCACACCAGCTTTTACGTTCTCGAGGTCGCTTCTTCGTGAGTTGCGCGGCACGCGGCGTGCCCTATGCTATCCCAATGGCATCGCAACCGGAGGAAGGATGACCGACAAGAAATCGAAGGGAAAGAATTCGGCGAAGGACGATGCGCTCCGAGTCGCGCATCAGCGCGACGAGAGCGCCCAGTCGCGCGATATAGAGCGGTTGAGCGACAAGACGCCGGATCCGGCGGAGAAGGATCTGGGAGCAGGCGAGAGCGTCGCAC
>JBDTAE010000287.1:0-16965 GCA_039924785.1 Gemmatimonadaceae bacterium
GCCGGAGTTTCGAATCGACTACCTATACATCGATACGACGTACGAGATCACAGTCGAGAATCCGTCCGGCGTTTGCAGCCGCGTGACACACGTTGAGGTCGACGGACACCACGTGATGAGCGGGGCGATCGATCTGGTAGACGACGGACAGCCGCATCGGGTCATCGTGACGATTGGGTTGCGCTGACGTCGTCGCGGAGACAGCAGACCGATCGGTCGACGCAACTTGGCGACCGATCGCCCATCATTCCGTCGGCGACCCCGGTCAGTGCGTCACTGAAGTGCCGAACGTGTCCATGATGCCCTTCGCGGCAAGTTGCACCGCCTGGTGCGCCTTGTCCAATACCGCCCCCATGCCGAAGAACTCGTGCGTGACGCCCTCGTACGTGCGCTGCGTGGTCTGCACGCTCGCCTTCGACAGCGCGGCCGCCAGCTCCTCGCCCTCGCTGCGCAGGGGGTCGAGCTCCGCCGAGATGATCGTGGTTGGCGGCAGGCCCGCAAGATTGCCGTTCTTGAGCGTGATCATCGGCGACGCACCGTCCGACGGCGACCTCAGATACTTGTTGAAGAACCAAGCCATCATCGGAGAGTTGAGCGGTTTCGCGTTCTGCATCTCGGTGTAGGATTCGCCGGTCATCGAGGCATCGGCGATCGGGTAGACGAGTACTTCGTGATCCGGCACGCGGAATCCCTCGTCGCGCGCGCGCATGCTGACGGCGGCCGCCATGTTGCCGCCGGCGCTCTCGCCCACGATGGCGATCTTCGAAGGATCTCCGCCAAGCTCGCGCACGTTCTCCACCGTCCACTTCCAGGCGGCGTAGACGTCATCGTGCGCCGCCGGGAACTTGTCCTCCGGCGCCTGGCGATAGTGCGTCGACACCACCTTCGCATGCACCGCGTTGCACAGCGAGCGCGGGGAACTGTCGTACACATCGAGATCAGCGATCACCCAGCCGCCGCCGTGAACGTAGAGTACGATGGGAAGGTGCGTGCCTTCGCGGGCACTCGCGGGCGTGTAGATGCGGATCGCGATATCGCCGGCGGGGCCGGCGATCTTGCGGTCCTCGACGGAGAGCACACCTTCGGGATCTGCGCTCCGCTCGCTTTCCTCGAGCAGCTTTTTCACTGCGTCTGCGGGCGTGGGCTGCTTGCGCGCCTCCTCGGCGCTGAGGTCGGCGATCGGCTTTCCGCCGAGCGACACCAGCATGTCGAGGACATCGGCCATCTGGGAGTCTACCGGGCGTCCGCCGAACATCGAACTCACGCGCTCGGGCGCGGATGTCGCCTGTGTGCGTTCGATCCTATCGCTGTGCTGCATGTTATTTACCTCGCTGTCATTGCGATGTGGGTGAAAGAGAAGTCAAGAACCCTGCCGTAGGTCGGGCCGGCGGCCTGCGAGTTCGACATCGACGCCTGGTCGTACGCCCGGGGCCGCGACTGGGCCTGGTCGAGCGCGTTTAGTTCTGTCGCTGGGGGCGTGCTCTCATCGGCGCTCATCGTTACTCGTTCCGTCGGATTGCTGGGGGCCGCGAGTCAGCACCCACTGGGCAACCCGGCAACGAGCATGCCGGGTTACCGGCGGGCGGCTGGACTTGGTACACCGGCTCATGCGCCTGGACGTACCGGGTAGGCATCGAGACGATCCTCGGCTTCACCAAACGCGGGACCACACTGACGATCGACCCTCGCGTGCCCCGCGCCTGGCCCGAGTTTCGAATTAACTACCGATGCATGGACACGACGTATGAGATCGCGGTCGAGAATCGGTCCGGCGTTTGCGGCGGTGTTACACACGTCGAGGTCGACGGACGCCAGGTCGTGAGCGGGGCGATCGACCTGGTAGACGACGGACAGCCGCATCGGGTCATCGTGACGATGGGGTCGTGCTGAGGTCGTCGCATGTGACAGCAGTCCATGACCAACCAACGGAGACTCGTATGATCAAGATCGAAAATCTCAGCGCAAATATTATCGAAGTAACCGTGCCGGAGACGCTCAAAGCCGACGATTTTTTACAACTTGCGCCGAAGGCGGACGCACTTATCCGCACATATGGAAAAATCCGTCTACTGATCGATGCCACTGAGTTTAACGGATGGGAAAACACGGCCGCTTTCGAGAAACATATGGGATTCGTAAAAGCACATCAAAAGAGCGTTGAACGCGGCGCCCTGATTGCCGGACACGCGTGGCAGCATTGGGCGGCGGGCATATTCAAAATATTCGTGCATCCGGAAATTCGGGTGTTCGATAAGAACAAAGCGGATGCGGCGCTACGGTGGATCAGCGAAGACGGGATAGTTGGAATTTGAATTTGCGTTGTGGGACCTCGACGCGCTTAAGCAGGCCAGGGACTGAGCGCGGCGCGTTAGTAGGCCCACTCGCTGCGTTGCTCGTCACCGTCCCACGAGAGTCTTACCTTTCTCTCTGACGCGTGGTGTTCTCCCGCCGGCTCATCCGGATGCGGCGCCGTGATCTTGCGACCAACGTCGATTGTCGCGCTTGCATCGGCGCCCGCCTTGGTCACCACACGCACCGATCCGACGCGTGCCTGGACGGACGTGCGTACGCCGTGCGCTTCGAGCAGCGACCGATGCAGCGCGGCAGCAAAACTCTTCGCGCCGGGCTCCGTCTGAGATCCGTCGGCGCGGTCGGGATCGCGCGCGGCGCCGTCGGCGACGATGCTGATAACCTTGGCATCGCGCAGCCCCGCGTCGGCCAACAGCGCGGCGACGGAGTTGCCTGACAATCCCGCGACCGTTCGATCCGTGGCGTTTCCTTCTCCGACCAAGTAGACACGAGAACGGCCGGTGACCGGCTGCGGCACGCCCGACTGCCCAGCGATCGCCCGCCGAAGTCCCTCGGCAGCCGCGCCACCCGGCTTTCCGTCGACCGAACTCTCGCACTGTACGTCGACGACGTCCGACGGCAACGCGTCGCCGCGCTTCTTGCCGTTCAGCGCGCCCGCCTGCTCTCGCATTTCTTCGGCATCACCCGTCGTTCCGAGCAACACGACGATCAATTGGCGGTCGTACTTTCCGCCGGCGCTGGGCAATTTAGGGGAGGTCATTACGCGCTCAACCCATCATGTGGACGACGGAATAGCTGGGCTTGAGCGGGTCAGTCGACTTGAGATTCTTGACCGTGACATTGACCTTCTGCCGCTGTTCCCATTTCGACGGATCGCCGCCCTCGATGAAGACGACCGAACCCAGGATCTTGAAGTCCCATTCCAAGTGCTCGCAGTCGAGCTCCTTGCCCGTGTGTCCCTGTCCCCACGCTTCCGCGGGCGTCTTGCCGAACCGCTCTTTTTCCTTGGCGATGAGAGCATCCAAGACGACCTGTTGGAAGGTGGCTTTGGGGATTTTGTTCATCGAGATGACCGTATTCTTGTTGGTCGTGGCGCCGGCCAACGGATTGACGTCGGGCTTGCCCTGCCCGGCGCGTTTCGGCTCGTAGGCCTTGAGCTCGACCCATCCGGTACACGTGCACGCAGGCGCATCGCATTTTTTTCCCGACAGCTTCGGCGCGCCGGACTTGGTGAAGTGCATTCCTTTTTCGTGCTTGCACGTACCGCAGATTGACTGTTCTGCCTGGCCTCGATGCCCGACCTGCTTGATGAACTTTGCGTTCGTCAAGTTCTTCTCGGCTTCGCCGATGTAGTCCACCTTGGTTTTGCCTTTCGGACTGCCCGCCGCCTTGAACAAGATGTCGGCTCGGCCTCGATCTTGTCTGCCTTTTTTGTCGACGTGTACAGGTGTTTTTTCGCGAAGTTGTTGTCGAAGCGAATCGCGTAGGTCTTTCCGTTCGTCGCGCTGACCAACCACTCCATGCTGGCGGTGGCTTGGCGCGTCGTGCCCAGCGTCTTACCGGTACTGTCCTTGTAGTCTTCCCATTTCAGCAGCTCTTCGGCATTCGGCATTGATCGATTTCGTAGATTGTTAAAGATCTCGAACGAGAGATGTTCACCCGGCACACTGTCGCGACCGTACCGGAGCCGACCCGTCGTGCGCGTTGGACTCGAGCGGTCGTTCCTCGCGCCGCCATCGTCTGGGGTGGACCATCTTCCTCGATACGTTTGTTCACGGCACGGAATACCGTTCGTCGTGAGACTAGACGTCGGTTGCACTGGCCCCGAACGTCTCGACATCCACAGCGTATTGCGGGAAGCTTCGAAGCAGCTGGCGGTCGGATGTCACGAGCGCCACGCTGAGCTGTCGCGCCACGGCGATGAACTCGCAATCGTATGCGCTCCGACCGGAATCATTCGCGAGGGCCAACACATCGCGCGACGCGACCGCGTGCTCGCGCCCACGAAAGACCGCCTCGGCCGCGGTTTGGAGCGCTACGGCGTCCTTCAATGCGAGAACGCCTTTGCGTAAGTACACACCAAGCACGTTGCGAAATTCACTCCGCCACAGGAGTGGCGCGGCCCACGCGGGATCGCGCCCCAGAGTTCTGCGAGCCGCTGGCGTGTGGTCGCCGTCGATGAGCAGATAGGCGACAACGTTGGTATCAACGACGATCATCTGGCCGCCCGAGCTAGAGCCGGTCGCGCACTTTGGCCGCCCGCAAGCGGGCGTCCGTCAGGCGCGGGACACGGAGGCGCGCGCGAAGAGCATCGGCGCGGGCGAGCAGGTCGTCCGCGTCGGCTGGACCGGGGACCACGGCCTGCTCGAGGGCCACGAGAATCTCGCTGTTCAGGCTGCGCCGATGTTTCGCGGCACGTGCCTTGAGGCGCTTGTACAGCGGGTCTGGCATTCCTTTGATCGTCAACGTCGGCATATGAATCTCAGTGCAAGTTCCATTTCGGTACCAGATTGGAACCTAGAGTTGCGTTGCGCCGAGATCAAGTTCGTCGACGCGGCTCGGGTCGAATACGACGTCCGTCGAGCGACGACCGCGCTGCCGCACAGAGTCCGCGCACAAGCCTCCGTGAGATGGACGCTGCTTGGCGTCTTCAGCGCGTCTTCAGAGCGTCTTCAGTGACTCGATCAACGGCGCCCACTCCTTAGCGCGCTTCTGCGACGTGAGGTCGTCCACGCTGACCACGGCGCCATGCGCATGAGCGTCGGCGTTGCGCACGGGGACAGCCCGGATGCCGAGCCACCGCAGAGCACCGCGAGGCCCTCGAAGCTCGACTTCTTCGCATGCGACCTCCGCCGTGAGAAGGGCCCGCGCAACGGCCCGATGGAACGACGGCAGGCTCTCGGCCTCGAGTTGCCGAGCGGCGGCGTTCGCGTAAGACACCCTGCTGTCTTCGTCCACCACGAGCACGCCCACTTCGAGCTGCTCGATCAGCGTGTCGAGTGTCGCAGCGCCCGCGCGGCGCGTGTCGGCTGCTTGAGAGAACGTCGCGCGCGGAGCGTCGGCCGGCCGCTCGAACGATTCGGCGGTCGAAGGCCGCTCGGCGCGGGTCGAGGCGCTCGCGCCGGAGTAAGAGCGCTCGGAGGAAACCATTGGCAGGGTCAGCATTGCGGGCTCCCAGGGCTGTGGTAACGCGTATGCAATTCGTTTCGCCGACCGCCGTACGGGGCTTTGGCGCCAGCTGTCTGGAACACCAACGTCGCGTTCGACCCGGCAGCACTCGAGCGTCCACGCATCGGCTGGTGCGTTATAGGCGGCAATCGAACGATACGCGCGGCCCGTTCGCCTCGCGGTCGCGGAAGTGCCCACGCGTCGTGCGGGGATCCCCGGTATTTCGGCACAACCATAAGGGATTCCACTGCGACCGTTTCCCCGTTTGACCGACTGACACCGCCGTCGTGTCAGGCGATTTTCCCCTTTGGTCGTGCCGGCGGGAGGCGCCAATGTCAATCAGCTCCGAGAACCGGGCTGACGATCGGACCAATGCAGCTAACACGGGCCAAACGCCGGCACCGGCGCCCGGTTCACTCGACGAGCGTTGCCGCTTCGCCGAGCTGCAGCGTGGGCTCGCCGGCATGTTCGAGCGCGTGTTCCCCGACCCGCCCGCCCCGCGCACGATCATCGCCGTGCCGAGCATGTCGCTCGACCGTGCCGAGCTGACCAAACTTGTTGGCGCGGCGCACTACGAAGAGCGCCTCCTCTGTCTTCTCATTCTCCTTCGGTTGCCGGCGGCGCGCATCGTTTACATCACCAGCCAGCCCATCGCGACAGACGTCGTCGACTACTATCTGCGGCTGCTTCCGAACGTGTCACTCGCCGACGCGCGGCAGCGTCTCACGATGCTGAGCTGCGAGGACGATACGGCGGCGGCGCTGTCAGAAAAGATCCTCGACCGGCCGGAGTTGGTCGAACGGATTCGCGGGTGCGTGACGGATCCGTCGTCGACGCACATTACCTGCTTCAACGCCACCGCTCTGGAACGGACGCTAGCGGTGCGGCTCGGCGTGCCGATCTACGGATGCGATCCGGCTCTGAGCGGGTTCGGAACGAAGAGCGGCAGCCGCGACGTGTTTCACCGCGCGGGAGTCACGACGCCCGCGGGATACGAGCACCTGCGTGGCGAGGACGACATGGTTCGCGCCCTTGCGGCATTGAAGCGAGCGCATCCCCGGACTCGACGCGCGGTGATCAAGGTCGAGGAAGGGTTTTCGGGCGAAGGCAACGCCGAATTCTCGTACGAGGGCGCGCCGAAAGCCGGGCCGCTCGAGCCATGGGTGCGCGCCGAGCTTCCGACGCGAATCCGGTGCGTGGCAGACGACGAGAGCTGGGACAGCTATCGCGAGAAATTTGGGCGCATGGGCGGCATCGTCGAGGCATTCATCGACGGTGCGTCAAAGCGTTCGCCTTCGGTGCAGTGCCGCGTCGACCCGCTCGGCGGCACGCAGATCATCTCGACGCACGACCAGGTGCTCGGCGGCGTGACGGGACAGATCTACGTCGGGTGCACGTTCCCGGCGCGGTCGTCGTGCTGTCCGGGACTGCACGCCGCCGCCCAGAAGGTGACGGACGTGTTGGCGAGCGAGGGAATCGTCGGCCGATTCGCCATCGACTTTATTTCGACGTTGACAGCGGCGGGCTGGGTTCACCATGCCATCGAAATCAACGTGCGTAAGGGCGGCACGACACATCCGTATCTGACGATGAGTCTCCTGACCCACGGCACATACGATGTCGCAACAGGACTCTACCACAGCGCCGCCGGACGGCCGTGCTACTACGCGGCATCGGACAATCTTTGCCACGCCGCGTACCGCACGCTCGCCGCGTCCTCGGTGATAGCCGCCGCCGCGCGGGAGGGTCTACACTTCGATGCGGCGAAGGAGCGTGGCGTGGTATTCCACATGATGGGCGCGCTCGGCGAGCACGGGAAGCTGGGGGCGGTGTGCATCGCGCCCACGCGCGCTGGCGCCGGTCGTCTCCTCGAGCGCACCGTCGCCATGCTCGATCGAGAGTCGGGGCGCGTTGCCACTCAGCTTTCGAACGAGGCGGCGGTTGGCGTCGAACTCCTGCTTGAGCCGCGACATTAGCGCGTCGTAGGCTGGGATGCCGCGCAGTCCGCGCAAGTTCGGATCGTCGCGGAAAAGCGGATAGTTCGGCATGCCGTCGTCGGCGGTTCGCTCCAGCCACTGAACGGCCTCGCCAGTATCGCCGAGTCGCGCGTAGGCGCACGCAATGGTGAACTGCGCATGGTGAGAGTGTGCGTGCCCTTCAGACTGCACGCCCGCCAAGCGAAGCTGCACGAGGGCGTCCTCGCGACGGCCGAGCATTGCGTACATGAGCCCCTTGGACGCCTCCTCATCGTATCTGGAGGTCGACTTCGGGGTACCTGCGGAGTCGAGCAGGGCGAGACCTTCCGCCGGTTTACCAATGGCGCCGAGAACGACGGCGTACTCCCAGACCGGCGCCGTGCCAGCCGGGAAGCCCCGGTATACCGCGAGCGCCGAATCAAATTGCTGTCGGTACCAGAAGGCTCGCGCAATGCGCGGTGGAGCAAAGCCGACGCAGCGCGGCGTATCGCAGCCGTCGCGTGGGTCGATCGACAGAGTCGTCGCGAGCTCGACCGCGGCCTCCTCCATGAATCCATAATGCAGCAACAGCCCGCCGAGGCTCTGGTGGGGGCCGAGGTCGCTTGGCTGAGCCGCAATTGCGCGATAGCCCGCCGCGAGTGCTTCCGGAAAGTCATAACCGCGCGCTGCGGTCCACGCGGCATTGGCCATGGCTACCCACGCCGTGACGGTGCTCGAGTCGAGCAACAATGCGCGCCGGATGTCGAACTCGGCGCTCGTCTGCCCTGGGATGGCCGCGTTTTCGCCGAATGCCAAATCAACTTTCTCCCTCGCCCGCAGCCCCCAAGCTGCCGCGAAGCTCGAGTCAAGGTCGATGGCGCGCGTCAGTTGCGCGATTGTCGTATCGTAGCGCGCTCGGGTGGCGTTGTTCGGGCGTGCCGCAAGCGTGCGGGCTCGAAGATAAAGATCGTACGCTGCCGGATTCGTGGTCAGCGGTCGTCCGAGCGATCGTGATTCGCTCTGGTCGAGTTGGATGCGCAACAGCGCCGCGACTTGTTGGGCGACCTCGGACTGGATGCGAAATAGGTTCTGTGTGCTCTCCTCGAACTCCTTGCTCCAGCGACTCTCTTCCGTCGCCGCATCGATAAGTTGCACGCGCACGCGCAGCTTGTCGGCCGAGAGCTGGACGTCGCCCGTGATCAGCGCGTCCGCTCCGAGCGCCTCGCCAATCGCGCGCATGCTCGTTGCCTTCGCCGCGACCGGTGCCACGGATCTCTGCGCGATCACCCGAAGTCCGCTCAGGTTCGCGAGCGTGGCGTCGATCTCCTCGGACAAACCGTCGGCAAGGTAGCGGTGCGCACTATCCCCAATGAAACGGAAGGGGAGCACGGCCAGGCGAACACCATGCGTCGCACCGTGCGTCGCACCGATGATCGGTGCCGCGGGAGTCCAGTAGTGATGCGCGACGAAGGCGGCCGCGGCGACCGCACCCGCGAAAATCGCTACCGCACCGAGTCGCCTCCCCGTCACCCGCATCGGCGGTCGATGTTCCGACAACGAAGACGGAGCGGACGTCGGCACCGCGCTCGCCGCGACGCTCAGGGCGCGACCAAATTCCGACGCGGAGCCGAATCGATCGCCTGGCGCGAGCGCCAGCGCCCGACGGATCGCGGTGTCGATTCCTTCGCTGACACTCGGGCGCGCCGTACGAAGCGATGGCGGGGGTTGTGACAGTCGCCGCGCAATGACTGCCTGCACGTTGGGGCCCGTGAACGGAGGCTCGCCGACGAGCATCTCGTAACAGACGGCGCCGAGCGCATACACATCGCTTCGCGCATCCAGTTGCCGTTCACCGACGGACTGCTCGGGGCTCATGTACGCCGGTGTACCCACGGACACTCCGGTGCCCGTCAGCGCGTCGTTGGTCTCGGCCGCGATGACTCGCGCGATGCCGAAGTCCGCCACCAGCGCGTGCCCGTCGGCGAGCAGGATATTTTCGGGCTTGATGTCGCGGTGAAGAATTCCTTTCCCGTGCGCGTAGTTCAGTGCGCCCGCGATCTCGCCAGTGAGTCTCACCGCGTCATCCAGCGAAAGCTGTCGCGTGCGATCGAGGTAGGCGCGGAGCGACTCGCCTTCGATGAACGGCATCGAGTACCAGAGGAGCCCAGCGGCCTCACCGGAGTCGAGCAGTGGCAGGATATGCGGATGCACCAGGCGCGCGATCACGCCGATCTCCCGGCGAAACCGCTCCGACGCATCGAATGTGGTGATCTCGGGGCGAAGCACCTTGAGCGCGACTGTGCGGTCGCGTTGGACGTCGTGCGCGCGGTACACGACTGCCATGCCTCCGGCGCCCACCATTTCAGAAATCTCGTAACGGCCAGTCAACGCGAGTGCGAGCGCCGCCATGGCGGGGACATCTTTGTCCGTTGGCCCCCCGGTCATGGACTCGGTGGCTGCCTCCAGCCGACTGGCGCAGCGAATTTCATTGGCATGAAGGCAAAGTCTATCCCAACTTTAGTTAAAATTCTGATGGATGCCGTACCTGTGCTACTTACCAGCGTATGACGAACCACATCAATCGCGACGTGAACTGGCCTCATGCCACAACCATATGACGGGGGAAATCGTGCCGCAAGTTCGTGGCCCCGGCAACTACGCGTCGTGGCCGACGCGGCCGGCACGACGACGATCGAGTACATCCTTACGGCAAAAAAGAGCCGGGGTCCTGATGACTTGCTCGCGGCCATCGGGAATGGCGGGATCGACCTCTACGAATCGGAGCTCAGATGACGCATCTCCGAGCGGCGACCGTCGCGCTGCTGTTCGCCCCGCTGCTCTGTGCCGCGCGATCGATCGGCGCGCAGACGTCGGACAGCGTGAAGCAGGTGAAGTTCTTCCAGAGCGAGACGCCGCTTGTCGTGACGCTGACGACGAACATCGGCCGGCTTCGCGGCGACAAGCCGGACAAGGACGGCAACGCACCGTGGCGCGCGGCGTCGCTCAGGTACGCCGCCGTGGACGGCGCCGCCGTCACCGTGCCGGTGCGCGTGCGAGTTCGCGGCATCTGGCGATTGAAGAACTGTCAATTTCCGCCGATCCGTCTCAACTTTACCAGCGCCGCCACGAAAAAAACGATCTTCAAGGGCCTGGATAAACCCAAGCTCGTGAGCTTCTGCCGCGACCAAGACGCCTACGAGAACTACGTCGTCCAGGAGCTACAACTGTACCGCGTCTATCATCTGCTCACCCCGGCGAGCCACGCGGTGCGCCTGCTGAAGATGACGTACGTCGACAGCGCGAGCGGAAAAACGCACGCCGTCCGGTACGCGTTCATCGAGGAGGACCCTGCCGCGATGGCCGACCGCCTTGGCGGGAAACTCATGAAGACAAAGGGCGCCACGCCCGACGACCTCGAGCCGGCGCACGACGCGGTGGTTGGTCTGTTTCAATACATGATCGGCAACACCGATTTTGCGCTCAGCGAGCTGCACAACGCGGAGCTCTTCTCGAGCGCCGCGACCGGCGAGTACTGGCCGATCGTCTACGACTTCGATTACGCTGGCGCGGTCAACGCGTCGTACGCGACAGCCGATCCATCGCTCCGGCTGGCGTCCGTGCGCACTCGCCTGTACCGCGGCTACTGCGTGCCGGCGGAGACGTATCCGGGAGTCATCGCCCTGTTCAACGCGAAGAGAGAAGCGATCTACCATCTCTATCGCGATTCCATAGGCCAATTGATGCGGCCGCAGGACGTTCGGGAGACACTCGCCTACTTTGATGATTTTTATAGCACGCTCAATAGCCCCGGGGACTTCAGGAGCAGCGTCGTCGAGCGGTGCCTCGGGGCGAAGAAGAAGTAGCGAGCCACTCGAGCAAGCGATCGACGGGCCAGCAGCTCACGATGCGGTCGACGGGAATGCTGTCGAGTGCGAACGCGGTTTTACAGGATCAGCCCGCCCTGCAGATCGCTCTCTGCGATTGGGGTTGGATCGACCGAAATCACGCGGAGCGGGCGGCATGTGCCAACTCCGCCGGGACTCGTAGCCCGTCCGGCACCGAAACATTAAAAGGCGTCCACGAAGCGCCCTCGGCCAGGATGTTGTTGGCGTTCCGATGAGCGTGCCGATTCCGACGACCTTGGAAGCCACCACTTCCGGCATCAGCAATTCTCAGAAGAACACACCCGCCGGATAGCCGATGATTATAATATCCATATTAAAGATCACACGAACGACCGGCGCCGCGCGGCAACGGACCGCCGACCGTTCGGTCTTCACGGCCGTGCGATTGATTCCTCGGTCACGGCGTGGTCGTGTTACATCAGCGTGGCGCGTTTCGCCGCCAGGCCGTCAAGCAGATCCTTCCACGACGCGTCGAACGACGCCGCACCCTCTCGCTGGAGCTGCGCCGCGAGCGTCGCGTCGTTCACACCGGCTCGCGTGAATTCCGCGAGCACATCCTCGGCGTCGCCACCGTCCATGGCCAGCACGCCGGACACCTGGCCGTGGTCGGCAAAGGCGACGAGCGTCTTTTCCGGTATGGTGTTGATCGTGTCGGGAGCGGCAAGCGCTTGAACGTAGAGCGTGTCCGGTGCGGAGGGATCCTTGGTGCTAGTGCTGGCCCATAGCAGTCGCTGCGGTTGAGCACCTGCCGCTTCGAGTGCACGCCACCGCGGTGACGCCAGCACTCCGCGGTATTCACGATACGCACGCTTCGCGATCGCGATGCCGAGCCGGTTGCGAAGTGCCGGCGGCACCGTGTCCCTTACTGCCACGTCCCAGCGACTCACGAAGATCGAGGCGACGGAACCGACGCGCGGATCTCGCCCGGCCGCGATCCGCCGCTCGATGCCGCGCATGTATGCCTCCGCGGCCGCGAGGTATTGCGCGGCAGAGAAAAGCAGCGTGACGTTGACCGCCACGCCGGCAAATATGGATTCTTCAATGGCCGCGACACCTTCGGCCGTGCCGGGGATCTTGATGAAGAGATTGGGACGGTTCGCCTGCCGGTGAAGTTCAGCCGCCGCCGCGATGGTGCCGGCGGTGTCGTTGGCCAGCAGCGGGGATACTTCCAGCGACACCCACCCGTCTACGCCGTGGGTGCCGTCGTGAACTGGTCGGAAGAGATCCGCGGCGCGCCTCAGGTCTTCGATGGCCAGCTCGAAGAAGAGCGGTTCGCCTGATTTGCCGGCTGCCGACTCCCGGCGAATGGCCGGGTCGTATGCATCGCCGCTCTTGAACGCATGGTCGAAGATCGTGGGGTTCGACGTGAGGCCAGTCACGGACGACTCTGCGATGTAGCGTTCCAGCGTCCCATCGTCCAGGATGGTGCGGGTGATGTTGTCGAGCCACAGGCTCTGTCCCAGATCGTGCAGCTGACGAGTCGCCTTTCCCTCGATATTGTGGGGCATACTGCTCTGGATCTGCACGGGCTTCTCCTGTTGTGATTGGACGCAGGCCAATTGCCGCGAAGTGCGCCGGGATCCTGCCTATTTGGTCTTCTTGGCCAACGTCTTCCGAGCGGCCGCCAATTCCCGCTGGCGCTTCGCTGTCGGCTTCGGGTAGCTCATCTTCAGCTCGTCGAGCGCATCAAGAACGATCCGCGATACGATCAACCGGGCGTTCTCCTTGTCGTCGGCGGGTACCGCGTACCAGGGAGCGTGATGGGTGCTCGTCGCCTGCAGGCACTCCTCGTACGCCCTCATGTATTGATCCCAGTACGCGCGTTCGTGAATGTCGGCGAGACTGAATTTCCAGTGCTTGTCCGCCTCGTCCAGTCGCTCGACAAATCGCCGGCGCTGCTCGTCCAGCGACAGGTGCAGAAAGATCTTCACGATCCGTGTGCCGTTGCGGTACAGATGCTTTTCCAGATCCACGATTGACTGATACCGGTGCTTCCAGAGGTGCTTGGCGTCGTGCTTTCCATCGGGAAGCCTCTGGGCTTGCAGCAGCTCCGGATGCACACGCACCACGAGCACTTCCTCGTAGTAGGAACGATTGAAGATTCCAATCCGTCCCCGCTCCGGAAGCCGGCAGGTGGTGCGCCACAGAAAGTCATGCTCCAGTTCCTCCGCGCTCGGCTGCTTGAACGAGAACACTTCGCAACCCTGGGGATTGACCCCAGACATGACATGGCGAATGGCGCCGTCCTTCCCGGACGCATCCATTCCCTGAAACACGAGCAGCAGGGCGTAGCGATTAGACGCGGCGTGCAGCCGCTGCAGGTCGCTCAACCCGCCGACGTGTTCCGCCAGTAGCTGCTCGTACTCTTCCTTCGAGTTACAGAACGGCTTCACGCTGGTCGGCCACTTGTCGAGGTTCACCTTTGCGCCGGGCTTTACCCGGAAATCGCGAGACTTGATGGTGCTCATAATGCCTCCGAGTACGTTTTCGCCGGCGCAGTCATCGCGACCCCCCGAGTGCTTCGAAGCCGGACACCACGTCGAATAATTCCTCGTCGATGCTACTCTGCCGCAGGCGATGAAATGTGTCGTGAAGGGTCTTGAGCAAATCGTCGATGTTCTTGTCGGCGCGTGTCATCGCCGCCAGGCGACTCGCGTTCTCGCTCGCGAGGGACTGGGCGCATGCGCGGAAGAGCGACACGAACAGATACTCGCGGATGAGCGCGCGCAGAGTCGATGTGCCGGCGCCCATGACCTCAGGAATTTGTTTCGTCGGCCACGGGCGGTGAGCCAAATCGAGGCTCCAGTGTTCGTCGAGCGGCAACAGCCGCTCGCTGACTGGTGCGTACGAGGCCCCCGACGAACGGCGGTTATACACGAGATACAGTTCCCGGATGTCACGCCGCGTCTCTGTCTCCGCGAGAATCTGCCCGACGAGGGCTGTGATCCCGGAGACTGCGCCAGGCACCGGAAACAGGCCGACGAGCGGCAAGCCCGCATCCGCTAAGCGGGCGTGCACGCGGTCTCCAACAGCCCACACCTGGACCGTGCCCGTCAGCTTCGCCAGCACGTTGACCGCGTAGTCGGCCACCACGTCGTTGAACTGGCCGACCAACCCCTGATCCGACCCGAACACCACAGCGCCGATCGCGTGCCCACCGCCCCGGTCTGCCCGCTGACTGACGCCGGCATGTGTCGCGCGCGCGCGAAAGCATGCGCCCAATCCCATTTCAACGGTCCGCGCATAGTCGGCCAGAGCGCCAACCGATTGTTCGTACTGCCCAATGCTGGAGGCGGCCACCGCCTTCATCGCGCGCACCACGGATTGGAGATCTCCGGCGCGAGCGATCTTCCCGCGAAGACCCGCCGTGGAATCGCTCATGACGACACGGGCTCGGCGCCGGGTTTCGGAGCGTCGGCGTCGGCGTCGTTCGGTTTCGGCGCCGGCGGAGCCGGCGGCGCGGCTTTGGGATCCGGCGGCTTCGGGGGCGACGGTTCGGGAGCGGGTTTCGCGGCCGGCTTGGGCTGGAAGGGCAACAGCGCTTGACGCGCGATCTCGGTGATCGCGGCGCGATCCGCGTCGCTGAGCGTGTCGGCGGTCTCGAGGCGCGCCGACACCTCCGCGGGGATCTTCGAGGCCGCCTGCTGGACCGCGCCTTGGGCGTCAGTCATCCGGTCGAGTGGAATGGCGTCGAAGAGCTTCGCCGAAAGCGCCAGCAAGATGGTGATCTGCTCGGGCATGGAGACCGGCGCGAGCGCTGCCTGTTTGAGACAGGCGCGAATGCGATCGCCGTGGGCGATGATCGCGCGCGTATCGTCATCGACGCGTGCGCCGAAGCGGGCGAACGTTTCGAGCTCTTCGAACTGCGCGTAGGCGAGTTTGAGGTCGCCCGCGACCGCGCGATAGGCCCCGCGCTGCGCCTTGCCTCCGACGCGTGAAACAGACTTGGCCACGTCGACCGCGGGCAGCACGCCGAGCTCAAACAACGACGGCGACAGGTAGATCTGTCCGTCGGTAATTGAAATCAGGTTCGTCGGAATGTACGCCGAGATGTCCTGCGCTTCGGTTTCGATGATGGGGAGCGCCGTCAGCGACCCGCCGCCCAAGTCCTTGCGCAAGTGCGTGGCGCGCTCGAGCATCCGCGAGTGGATGTAGAAGATGTCGCCGGGATAGGCCTCGCGGCCGGGCGGCCGACGGAGCAACAGCGAAATCTCGCGGTAGGCGCGGGCGTGATGCGTGAGATCGTCGTACACGATGAGCACATCACGGCCGGCCTCCATGAAGTGCTCCGCGATGCTGGTGGCCGCGTAAGGCGCGATGTACGCCAACCCCGGAGGGTCATTGCCTTCCACCACAACCACGACCGTGTAGGCCATCGCGCCCTTTTCGCCGAGGCTGGCGACGACCTTGGCGACCGCCGACGCACGCTGGCCAATCGCGCAATAAACGCACACAACGTTCTTTCCGCGCTGGTTGACGATCGTGTCAATCGCTACCGCGCTCTTGCCGGTCTGCCGATCGCCGAGGATCAGTTCGCGCTGGCCGCGACCGATAGGAATCAGCGCGTCGATGACCTTCAGGCCGGACGCGAGCGGCACGGTGACGGGCGCGCGATCCATGATGGGTCGCGCCGGACGTTCGATGGGCAGTCGTTCGGTCGAACGCACCGGCCCCTTGTCGTCGAGCGGCTTGCCGAGTGGATCGATCACCCGTCCGAGAAGCGCGTCGCCCACTGCGACGTCGAGCACGCGGCCCGTCCGCTCGACCTCATCCCCCGCATGCAGGTGCCAATAGTCGCCCAATAGGACGACGCCAACCTCAAGCGCGTCCACGTTGAACGCGATGCCGAACACACCGCCGGGAAAAGCGATCAGTTCGTCGAATCCGACGTTGGGAAGACCGGTGATTCGCGCAATCCCGACCGAGACGGTTGTAATCACGCCGATTTCACGTCCGGCGAGGCGGGGTGTGAAGGCAGCCAACGCGTCGCCGATGTCCGCGAACGTGCGATCGAAGACTCGCTCCAGGCTTTCAGGCGCGGTGTTCATGCGCTCTTCGGCCCATTCGGCGGCCCGGGCGGTCCAGATGGTGGCTTGGTGGTGGTGTCAGCCTTGCCTTGCGCGCTCAGAATGTCGTCGACGCGTTTC
This sequence comes from Gemmatimonadaceae bacterium, assembly GCA_039924785.1. Lineage (GTDB taxonomy): Bacteria > Gemmatimonadota > Gemmatimonadetes > Gemmatimonadales > Gemmatimonadaceae > JAQBQB01. The sequence continues at coordinate 16,486 of JBDTAE010000287.1, forward strand.
TCGACCGACGTCAGGTAATCCGAAATGCTCCACGCCACCTTCTGTCCGTTCGTCGTCAACTCGATGCCGCTGACAAGATCGGGCGAGGTTTCGAATTGGGGGTGGGCGTCGATCGAGAATGTCTCGTTGATCGCATTCTGGATGGCCGCGCGCTGTGCCGGCGGAAGGTCGAAGGCACTGCGTACGATCGCGGGCCCCGTGGCGCTCTTGAGCGCGGCGCCCAGAGAGGCTTTCGGCCCCTCATCCATCTTCCGCAAGCGGCGGGTGAACACCTCGCCAACACGCTCTTCCAGACTGACGGTCGCGAGATCCGCCAGTGTCTTGCGCGCGATGGCGAACACTTCTTGCTGCGTCCGCTGACTGATCGACTGACGGAGCGTCTTCGCCTCGCTCCGCATCGCCTCGAGCTGTTTCTCGCTCAGCGCGTCGGCCGCTTTCCGCGCGTCGTCGAGCAGCCGCTGGCGCTCGGTGTTCGCATCG
>JBDTAE010000288.1:0-3074 GCA_039924785.1 Gemmatimonadaceae bacterium
ACCTCGAGGCGTCGTTGCACGACCTGTTGGAGGCGCGGCGCAAGGGCGACGCCACGATCACGCTATCCGACGGGAGCCAAGGCGTGATTCCCGTGGAGTGGCTCGCGCGTCTCGGACCACTCGCCGCTGGCGGCACCAGTGTGGATGGTGCGCTGCGGTACACCCGCTCACAGACCGGGCTGCTCGACGCATTGCTCGCGACCCTCCCCGAAGCGGACGTCGACGCGACGTTCGAAAAAGCCCGCGCCGAGTTGCGGTCGTTCGCCTCCGTGGTGCCGGCGAATCCGCCGCGCACGTTCCGCGGCACGCTCCGGGAGTACCAGCGTGAAGGACTTGGCTGGCTCCATTTCCTCCGGAAGTTTGGGTTGGGCGGATGCCTGGCCGACGACATGGGTTTGGGAAAGACCGTGCAGGTGCTGGCGCTGCTCGACGCGCGGCGCGGCACGCCGGCCAACCCCGCGCGCCCGTCGATCGTCGTGGTGCCGCGTTCGTTGGTGTTCAACTGGATGCGCGAGGCGGCGAGGTTCGCGCCGCGCCTGCGCATGCTCGACTATACCGGAGTGGGCCGGGAGCGCGACGCGATCGTCGATGGAACGATCGACGTCGTCGTCACCACCTACGGGACGCTGCGTCGCGACGCCGTGCATCTCGCCGAGGTGCAGTTCGATTACGCCATCCTCGACGAGGCACAGGCCATCAAGACCGCAAGCTCCGCCTCGGCCAAGGCGGCGCGTCTGCTCAAGGCGGACCACAGGCTGGCGATGACGGGCACCCCGATCGAGAACCGGCTCGAGGAGCTGTGGAGTTTGTTCGAGTTCTTGAATCCAGGAATGCTTGGACCGTCGCGAACGTTTGGTGCGTTGGCGCGGCTCGCGGCGCCGGGCGACGCCAAGACCGACTCACGCGACATCCTCGCCCGCGCGCTTCGTCCGGTGATTCTCCGTCGCACCAAGGCACAGGTGGCCGTCGATCTGCCGGAGCGGCTGGAGCAGACGTTGTCCGTGGACCTCGAGGGTCCGCAGCGGAAGTTCTACAACGATCTGCTCGAGTCCTATCGGCGAAGCGTGCTGTCGCGCGTCGACCGCGTGGGCGTGGGCAAGGCGCAGATGCACATCCTCGAGGCGCTCTTGCGGTTGCGCCAGGCGGCGTGCCATCCGGAGCTCGCCGACCCGCGCAAGACTGGAGCGGCCAGCGCCAAACTCGACGCGTTGATGCCCGCGCTCGACGAGGTTGTGGCGGAAGGGCACAAGGCGTTGGTCTTCTCGCAGTTCACGTCGTTTCTCGCGCTGCTTCGCGCGCGGCTCGACGCCGCCGGCACGACGTATGAGTATCTCGACGGCGCGGTGCGCGACCGGCAGGCACGCGTGGACCGGTTCGAGAGCGACCCCGCGTGTCCGCTCTTTCTCATCAGTCTCAAAGCGGGCGGGCACGGGCTCAATCTCACGGCGGCGGACTATGTGTTCATTCTCGATCCTTGGTGGAATCCGGCCGTGGAGGCGCAGGCCATCGATCGTGCGCACCGCATTGGGCAGACGCGGCGGGTGATCGCGACGCGGATCGTGGCGCGCGACACGATCGAGGAAAAGATTCTCGAGTTACAGGCGTCGAAGCGAGCGCTGGCAGACGCGATTCTGGGGCAGGATCAGGGGGTGCTGTCGCAGATCGGGCGGGAGGAGCTGGAGATGCTGTTGCGTTGACGCCTCGCAGACTCGACGGAATACGTGGACTGGTCCAAAGCTCGGCTCGTGCGCTTTCAGAACCTCCGGCCCTCGTCGACGGCGATTTCGGTTCGCCTGCCGGACACCTTGTTGACTGAACTGCGGCTGCTCGCGAACGAGCAAGATGTGCCGTATCAGAGTCTCCTCAAGGTGTATCTGTCCGATCGAGTGAAGGCGGAACGCCGTCGGCGGCGAACCGCGCGGGCCTGATTCAGTTACTCACTCAGGGATCGTTGACGAGCAACCAATTCAGCGCGGACTACTCCGAACTCCGCTCCTTCCGCAGGCGCTCGAGCTCCTCATCGACCGAGGCGGGCACGAACATGTCGTCCGAAATGCCGGCGATTTCCTCCGCGGTGCGCCACGCGTCCTCCAGAATGTGCAACTCGCCCTCGAGCGCGCGGCGTTCGGAGTCTTCGTGGGCGGCCATCTCGAGTGCGAGCCGGCTCGCGGTGGGAAGACCGCTCAGCGCATTCGCGGTGAAGGTGCCGAAGCGGACTTTATCGCGGTGTTTGACCAAGTCCGCCGCCTGGCGAAACAGGCGATGCGGATCACCCGCTGACTCCAAGCGGCGGACGGCTTCCGTCACGTCGTTCGACGAGCCGCCGGCCTGATTGAGTCGCGTCAAGAGCGTGCCCGCGGCGCGCACGGCATGGTCGCCCGTGAGATCGATCTCCTCGCGCCGCGAATCGAATTTCCATCGCGACGGCGACGGCCCCTCCCGTTCGGCCAAGACACGAAGCACGATGCCGTCGCCGTCCGCGTAGAGTTTGGCCTTGCGAACGTCCATCAGACGAACGCGGACGGGCCGGCCTTGCCCCGTCGTCAAGTGAAGCTTCCTTCGAGACCGATAGAGGCTGGTGCCCGCATTGATGACGTTCCACATCGGGCCAAGCGAGCCGATACTGATGAGTCCCATCATTGGTCCCGCGATGACAACGGTTCCGACCACCGCAAGCCCGCCGGCGGCGATCGCGTAGTGACGTCGTCGCCTCCGGCCAAACTGGTCGCCGTAGCGCCATGCGGCCATCTCCGGACGCTGCGGTTCGCCAATGCGCACGAGCTCCAGCCATTCCTTGAGCCGGGCCAATCCGATGTGATCCGTAGACACGCGGAGACGGGTCTCGCGGAAAAAGCGCTCGCACTCTTCGATGGCTTCCCACCGCTCTTCGAGCGGCGTCAGGTTCCACCGCTCGCACTTGCGACACACGACCCACAGTCGGCCCTTCGCGCCATCGAACGCGAGACGGCGGCCGACCGGGAAATGCTCGATCGCGTCGTTCTTGCCGAGCTGGCCGTTGCAGAACAGACAGGTGCTATACACGGAGACAAGTTGTGCGCGGAAACGTCGTCTCG
>JBDTAE010000289.1:0-11240 GCA_039924785.1 Gemmatimonadaceae bacterium
AACAAGGGCAACAAGGGCAACAAGGGCAACAAGGGCAACAAGGGCAACAAGGGCAACAAGGGCAACAAGGGCAACAAGGGCAACAAGGGCAACAAGGGCAACAAGGAAAACAGGGACAACACGGACAGCAGCAAGCGACCGCACAGCGCTCGGGTCAGCAGCGCGGCTTGAAGGACCAACAGGGACAACAAGGGCAGAAGGGTCAAGGCCAAGGTCAAGGCCAGGGTCAAGGCCAGGGTCAAGGCCAAGGACAACAGCAGGCGAACGGACAAGGTCAGGGAGGAGGCGGAGGCGGCAACCGCCAAGGCGGACAACAGAATGGCAACGGAGGCGGCAATCCGATGGGCGCCGGCGCCCCGCGCGGCGGCAACCTCAACGGCGGACGTCTCTCGCCACAGGACGCCCAGCAATTCAGCCGCGAAGCACAACAGCGCCTTGCCGATGCGGAAGCACTCCGCGCCGAACTCGCGCGCACTGGCCTCCCGACGAAAGAGCTCGACAACGCCATCGACAACCTTCGCCAGCTCGCCGACGCTAAATCCCTCGAAGACACCCGCACCGCCAAGGACCTGCGCGCGAAAACAATCGAAGGCTTTAAAGATTTCGAATTCGACCTCCGACGCACACTCGGCGAAGGCGACTCCACCCGCGTGCTGCTCGAGCGCTCCGGCGACGTGCCGGCCGCCTACAAGCAAAACGTCGAGGAGTACTACCGGTCCATCGGGAAAGGCAAACCGAAACAGCCCTAGCCCTAAACCAGTCTCAGGGCGCTACGCGGCAAGAGAAGGAACCCAGCGGCCGATCGGGCGTCACGCGCCGGTCGGTCGCGCTTCAACTCCGGTGAGGCTGATCCGGCGCCTCAGGACGAATGCGACGCACTGGATGCGCCTGCACCAGCAACCGTCCCAACTCGGCGTCGCTGAACTCAGCCCACCTCGGCGGAACCGGCGTCAACCGCCGCTTGCTGAAATCCGACTCGAAGCAGAGCCAACCATTGACGAACTCCGCCGGCAGATGCGACCAACGGTCGCTCCCCGTGTTCTGCCGCTCCACTTCGAACAGTGTCCACTCGACCCCAGCGGAATCAGCGATTGTTCGCATCTCCATGCCCCGCTCAACAATGTGTCCTTCACGCCAAATTCGTCGCACACTCCCGACGAACCTCTACGCCCCCCTCGGCGCAAGGGACTCTGAACGCCAGATGCGGGCCATCGCGACAGAGGTTGCTGGGAAAATGCGAAAATCGCGCGGAGAGCCTCCGATCAGGCGCTCACCAAATCGATGAGTATCCTTGAATCAATGTTCCCCCCCGAGACGACACACACGACTTTGCGCCGAGCTTCCGACGCCGAAAGTGCGAGCGCGGCAGCCACCGGCGTTGCCCCAGCGCCCTCGGCCACGACTCGCGCTCGCTCGAGCAGCAGACGAACCGCTCCCCCAACGTCGTCGAGCGGCGCGACCAAGGCGCCATCCACGAGACTGCTGACGATCGGCCACATCTCCGCGAGAACCCCGCGACCTCCAATGCCGTCCACAAAACTCGGCGTTCGTTCGACCTGAACCGGAGCGCCCGCAGCGAACGCCGCCGTCAACGGCGTCGATGTCGACACCTCGCATCCGAAGATCGTCGCACGCGGCGCGCGCGCGCGAATCGCCGTCGCGATGCCGGAGATCAATCCGCCGCCGCCGAATGGCACGAGCACGGTGTCGACATCGGGAAGATCCTCCACGATCTCGAGACCAATCGTTCCGTTGCCGGCCATCACTCCGCGATCGGCGACAGGATGGATGAACGCGCCGGGGATTCCCTCGCGGCCATGATTGGCGAGCGTCGCCCACCATTCGTCATACGGCACCTGCACGATCTCGGCGCCGAGGCGAGCGACGGCGTCGAGCTTGGTGCCGGGCGCGGAGTCGGGCATGACCACCGTGCACGGAATGCCGAGCGCGCGCGCCCCCCACGCGACGCCCTGCGCCATGTTGCCGGCGCTCGCCGTATAAACGCCGCGCTCCAACGCATCCGGCGGCAGGAGGCGAATCGCGTTCGTCGCGCCCCGAAGCTTGAACGAACCGATCGGTTGAAGGTTCTCGAGCTTTAGATAAATCTCAAACGGCGCGTCCACGTACAGGCGAACGAGCGGCGTGCGAACCGCCGTGCCGGCGATGCGCCCCCGCGCCGCGACGACGTCGTCGACGGTAATCGGTTCAATGCGACGCATGCCGGGTTCCGCCCAGCTCGACGCGCGTTCCGGCGCCGGTACGCTCGGCTTCGGCGAGCACGTGCGACGCGGTCGCAAGATCCTCGACGGCGAGGCCGAGCGATTTGAACAGCGTGATTTCCGTTTGGTTGCGGCGCCCGAGCGAGGGATCGAGCAGCAGTTCGCCAAGCTCGGCAACGATGTGATTCGGTCCGATGAGGCCCGCATTCAGCGGCTGAAGAATGTCGCCGGCTTCTTTGAGCGCCGATTCGCGACGGTCGACGTACAGACGCGAGCGAACGACCACGTCCATGTCGAGCTCCTGCGCATGCGGCTGGCTCACGCCCACGGCATTCACGTGCGTGCCGGGCGCGACCCACTCGCCGAACAGAACTGGCGTCGTTGCGGACGTTGCGCAGCAGATGATGTCGGCGCCGCGCGCCGCGTCTTCGCCGCTCGGGGACGCGGACGCATCGAGGTGAAACCGGTCGCGGCCGATTTGCGCCAGCGCCTCGGCATGCGCGGCGTTTCTGCTCCACACGTGGAGCGTTGTGATCGGACGAACGGCGCACACGGCTTCGAGATGCGCGAGCGCTTGAACGCCTGATCCAATGATCGCCAGGGTCGACGATTCCGGTCGAGACAGCGCGCGCGTCGCGACGGCTGAAACCGCCGCGGTCCGTGTCGTTGTGATCGACGTCGCATCGAGGATCGCCGAGAGGCTGCCGTTGTCGGGATCGAACAGGAGCACAGCGCCCTGGTGTGAGTCGAAGGCGGTGCCGTGATTGTTCGGGTAGATCGTGATGACCTTGGCGCCGATCGATCTCGGAGTGCCGAGGTATCCGGGCATGACGGCGAATGCGTCGCCGGTGTTGGGAATGCGAATGATGGTGCGCAACGGGAGCACGGCGTCGCCGCGCGCGAGCGCGGTCAACGTCGCGGCCATCACTTCGATGCATGCCTCCATGGTGAGGAGGCGTTCGACGTCGCTCTGAGAGAGAATGATCATGTGGAAGGCGCGGTGTTGTTACTGATTGCTAATGGCAACTGCCAACGGTAACGACGAATCTGGCGTTCTTCGCCTGCCGTAGTTCGCCGGTGTGGTTCCCACTCACTCTTCCGCCATGAACGGATACTTGTAGTCCGTCGGCGGCGAGAACGTTTCCTTGATCGACCGGGCGCTCGTCCAACGCATCAGGTTCAACTTCGAGCCCGCCTTGTCATTGGTGCCCGACGATCGCGCGCCGCCAAATGGCTGCTGCCCAACGACGGCCCCCGTTGGCTTGTCGTTGACGTAGAAATTGCCGGCCGCGTTTCGGAGGCTCATCTGCGCTTCGCGCACCGCGCGGCGGTCGTTGGCGAAGATCGCGCCCGTGAGCGCGTACGGCGACGTCGAATCGACCACGGCGAGGGTTTCAGAGAACTTTGAATCGTCGTAGACGTACGCCGTGACGACCGGTCCGAAGATCTCCTCGCAGAGGAGGCGATAGTCCGGCGTCTTTGCCTCCACGAGCGTCGGCGCGATGTAATAGCCTTCGTCGCCCTTGGCGGTTCCGCCGGACACGATGCTCGCATTCGCGCGCGCGTCGTCGAGATAGCCGCTGATCTTTTTGAAGGATTTCTGATCGATCACCGCGCCGACGAAATTCCGGAAGTCGGCGATGTCGCCCATCTTCATGTCTTCCATCATGGCGACCGTGCGGTCGCGCACGTCCTTCCAGATGGAGCGCGGGACGTACACACGGCTCGCTGCCGAGCATTTCTGTCCCTGAAACTCGAATCCGCCCCGCGCGATGGCGACAGCAAGCGCCCGTGGATCGGCCGACGCGTGGGCGACGATGAAGTCCTTGCCGCCCGTTTCGCCGACGATGCGCGGATAAGTAGCATACTGCGACATATTCGCACCAATCGTCTTCCACATACTGTTGAAGACACCCGTGCTCCCCGTGAAATGCACGCCGGCGAGCTCGCGGTGCGACAGCAGGATATTCGAGATCTCTACTGGATCGCCCGGCACGAGGTTGATCACGCCCGGCGGCAGACCCGCTGCCTCGAGCAGCTTCATGATGTAGTGCGCCGACAGCATCGCGGTGGCCGCGGGCTTCCAGATCACCGTGTTTCCCATGAGCGCCGGCGCCGTCGGCAGATTTCCGCCGATCGATGTGAAGTTGAACGGCGTCACCGCATAGACGAATCCTTCGAGGCCGCGATAGTCGAGCTGATTCCACATCGCGTTCGTCGAGATCGGCTGCTCGGCGTACAGCTCCTGTGCATATCCCGCATTGAAACGCCAGAAATCGATCAACTCGGCGGCCGCGTCGATCTCCGCCTGGAATGCGGTCTTCGACTGATTCAACATCGTGGCGGCATTCAATGTCGGTCGCCACGTGGTCGCGAGCAGCTCGGCGGCCTTGAGAAAAATTGCCGCGCGATCTTCCCATGCCCAATTGCCCCAGTCGGCGCGGGCCGCGCGCGCGGCGGCCACGGCATCGTACACGTGACTCGCCGACGCCTTGTGCCAGTCGGCCAGGACATGCCGGTAGTTGTGCGGCATGACAGCGGTCGCGACCTCGCCCGTTCGAATTTCCGCTCCACCGATGGTGATCGGAATGTCGACGCGTTCGTTCGCCATCTCGGCGAGACGCGTCTTCAAGTCGGCGCGGTCTTGTGAGCCCGGCGCGAAGCTCTTCACGGGCTCATTCACCGGAACGGGGACACGTCGTGTGCCGCTGAACGCGGCGAGAGGGGAAGCCGGCATCATATCCTCGTCAATTGGTGTCACAGCGCCGGCGAAGATCGTCGGCCGATCGCTGGAAAGTCATAGCTGAACATAATTCGCCCCGCTATTCTCCGTCTCATGCACCGTTTCGTTGTTCTGCTGGCACCTCTCGTTCTGATTGCTGCGTGCGACGCTCCCACCGTCCAGTGGACGGATCCGGTCGCGTTCGCCGGCGCGCCCGGCCAGCGGCTTTCGCTCGGCGCGTCTGGCGTGCCCGTCGCGGTTGCCGACCCGGCTCCCGCGGATGTCGCGCTCCCGCCTGGGGCGAACATATGCAAATCGTCATTGCGGACGGCGCGAGGATCGGGGTCGCTGCACGGCGCGTGGTGGGTCGTGCGAAGCGACAGCAGTGCCGGACTCTACGCGTCGACGTCGACGGACTCCGGACGGAGCTGGAGCCCGGCCGTTCCTGTCGATACCGCAGACCGCGGGATCGCCGGTTGCAGCCGGCCGGCGCCGGCGCTCGCGACCGTCGGCGACGACTTGCAGCTTGCGTACTCGTTGGCGGCGCCCGAGGGGACCGGCGTATTCTTCGCGCACTTCATGGGATCGATGCTGCACTCGCCCGTGGCGGTCATCTACGGCGAGCGGCTCGTCGCGACGGCGATCGCCGCCGAGGGTGACCGCGTGGCCGTCGCGTACGAGGAGCCGAATGGAAAACGCGCGCAGGTCGACGTAGCGTTCTCGTCCTCGCAGGGACACATCTTCGAATGGCATGAAACGGCGTCGCGCGGCGTCGATGTGGCGACGTCGCCAGCGGTCGCGCTCTCCGGCAACGAAATCGCGGTCGCTTGGTCGACGCGGCAACCCGCGGACACCATTGCGTCACGCGTGGTGCGCACGGGGCATTTTCGGTGAATGACATGGAAAGAAGCGCCATGACGGCTTCGCGCATTCGTGTACTCGTTGCGGATGACGACGCCGCCGCGCGAGCGCTGATCGTCTCCGTTCTGGGCGAGCTCGATTACGAAACTCAAACAGCGAGCGATGGCGACGAGGCGTGGCGACGGTTCGCGGAATGGCAGCCGGAGATGGTGATTCTCGCCGTTGATCTGCCGGCGACGAACGGCATCGACCTCTGCCGCCGCATTCGCGACGCCGACGGCACGCGCGAAGCCTTCGTCGTCTTTCTCACGGCGCACGATCATCCAGAAACGCTCGAGATGACGGTCGACGCCGGCGGCGACGAATTTATCGTCAAACCGACCACCCCGGCGATTGTGCGAGCTCGCCTCATCGTGGCGCGGCGAAGAATCGCGCAGGACGCCGCGCGGCGCAGCGCCGAAGAGGAATTGTCGAAGGCGCGGTGGCTGTCCGGCATTGGTGAAGCGACGCTCGCGCTGCAGCACGAGATCAACAACCCGCTCTCCGCGCTGCTCGGCAACGCCGAGTTGATGCAGATGGAGCTCGCCGCGCGCGGCGAGAAAAGCGAGCTGCTCACCATCATTCACGAACAGGCGCTCCGAATCGCCGAAGTGGTGCGGCGGTTGCGTCAACTCAAGAATCCCGAGAGCGTAGACTACGTCGGCGGCTCTCGCATGATCGATCTCTGGGGGAACATCAAAACGTGAAGCACTATTTCGGCGCGCACACGATCGACAACGGCGGCATTCACATGGCGGCGCGCCGCGCCGGAAATGCGGGAATGGAGGCGATGCAGCTCTTCACCGCGGTTCCCAAGTACTACGGCGACAAGAGCTCGATCAAGCCGGAGCGCGTCGAGCGTTTTCGCGCCGCACTCAGCGAAGCCGGAATCGATCCGAAGTTCGTGATGGCGCACGCCGCGTACGTGTTGAACACCGCCACGCCGGACGAAGAGAAATACTCGAGAGCGCGTGCGGGGCTCGCAAAGGAGCTTGAGCGATCGACCGCGCTCGGCATCGGGTCGATTTGTTTTCACCCCGGTGCGGCGACCGACGACGACCGTGAGGCCGCCGCGAAGCGCGTGGCGCTGGCGATCGTTGGCGCGCTTTCCAGCGTGCCGCACGGCTCCACGCGCGTGCTGGTCGAGAACACCGCAGGCGCGGGACGCACGTTCGCGAAGACCGCAGACGAAGTCGGCGCGATCCTCGGTCACATTCCGGCGGAGTTGCGGTCGCGTACCGGCTACGGTCTCGACACGTGTCACTTGTTCGCGTCGGGGTACGATCTGCGCGAGCCTGGCGCGGTTTCGAAAATCCTCGATGAATTCCAAGCTGCGACCGGCGAGCCGCCCGGCTTCATCCACCTCAACGACAGCGAAGGCACGCTCGGCTCGAACAAGGATCGTCACAAGTTGCTGGGCGACGGCGAGATCGGCACTGGGGCATTCAAGCAACTGCTCGCCGACGAGCGGTCGAAGGGAATTCCCCTCATTCTCGAAACGCCGCAGGAAAATTTCGAGATTGCCGATGACGATGCGTCGCCGGATCCGTTCGACGTGCGCATGATCGCCCTGCTGAATGAGCTGGCGTCGTAACGCATTGGGAGCGTCTCCTCGACGGTGAAGGCCTCGCGACGATCCTGGCCGTCGTTAACTGCGAACGCGGACAGGGACGGAATTCGGCGGACGGACGCGGAGACTGCGTCAACAACAAAGCAAAAAAAGGTGACCGCCACCGCTCGTCGTTCACGTTCATTCGGCATGGACCGGACGCCTGGACCGATTGCAACTCGAACGCAGTTCTCCGCGTCCGTCTGCTCAATTCCGTCCTTGTCCGCGTTCGCTCTTGTAGTTCCGTCGTTACCTCGCCGTTCGCGGCATCCAATCCTTGAGTGAATTCTCGATGAAACTGCGCTTGTTGAGCGGTACTCCATTCGCGATGCTCGGCGCGGCACTCTTGTCGTCGCTCCCGTCAATCGTACTCGCGCAGGCAATCGAGCGCGCCACGTTTTACCTGGTGTCGCAGGCGGTTGGTGGGACGGACACGGTCGTGTCGGAGCGGGTGACGCGAACCGCGGATCGACTGGATGGCGAAATCCTTGCGTCGACCGGTGCGCGATCGATGTACGCGGCAACGCTATCGGCGTCGGGTCTCGTAACGCGATTGGAGATGCATGCGTATCGCGGCGCGGCGGACACCACCGGGTCGACGCTTTCGTTCGTGCTCGGCGCGGACAGCATCGTCGCGCGCGTGAACAACGGCGAACCGGCGCATTTGCCGGGGACCATGGACGCGCTCGCCATCGTGAATCCGTCGGTGGGATTTATCGAACAGATGATCGTTCGCGCGAAGGCGATGGGCGGAGGGCCCGGCGACAAGGCGGGAATTCCGCTCTTCATCGTTGGTTCACCGGCGATCGTTCCGCTCACGGTAACGTGGGTCGGCGCGGATTCGGCGCTCGTGGAGTACGCGGGTGTTTCGATGCGATTCAAAGTTTCGCCGACCGGCCTCATACTCGGCGGCGTAGTTCCGGCGCAGCGATTGACGATCGATCGCGGAGCGTTCGTCGAGAAATTGTTGAGCGAGCGGCCTGATTACCGCGCGCCGGCCGGTGCGCCGTATACGGCGGAGGATGTCGTCGTGACGACGGCGGCGGGGTTGAAGCTCAGCGGCACGTTGACGATTCCTCGCGGGCGAGTGGGTGGGCGTGCGCCGGCGATCGTGACGATCACGGGATCGGGTAGCGAGGATCGCGATGAGCAGCCGGTTGGTGCGTTGCGCGGATATCGTCCGTTTCGCGAGCTCGCGGACACGTTGGGCCGCCGAGGAATTGCGGTGTTGCGTCTCGATGATCGCGGTGTGAATGGCTCGGACATTGGATCCAAGTCGGCGACGTCGACTGATTTTGCCGATGACATTCGGGCGGGCGTTGCGTACGTGCGTTCGCGTCCGGAGATCGATCCTGCGCGTGTTGGTCTGGTCGGTCACAGCGAGGGTGGGATCATTGCGCCGATGGTTGCGGCGACGGATTCGAAGTTGCGCGCGATCGTTCTCATGGCGGGATCCGCGTCGCCGGGCAGGGATATTCTCCGGTCTCAGCAGCATTACGTGATTGATACGATGCTCAAGTTGACGGGTGTGCAGCGGGAGTCGGCGCTTGCGGCGTCGCAGCGTGCGACCGATTCGCTGGCGGCGAGCACGCCGTGGATGAAGCAATTCATCGAGTATGATCCGAGTGTGATCGCGCGCACAGTGAAGACGCCGGTCTTGATCGTGCATGGTCTGACGGATCATCAAGTGCCGGCGAGTGAGGCGGACAAGCTCGCTGCGGCGTTTCGCGCGGGGGGCAACGCGAGTGTGACGGTGCGCAAATTTCCCGCGACGAATCATTTGTTCATCGCGGATGAGACGGGGAGTTTCGACTATGCGAAGCTGCCGTCGTTTCGCGTGCGCGCCGAGGTGCTGAGTGCGATCGCGGATTGGCTGGGCGTGCAATTCAAGTGATGCGTGGGTGACGCGGTGTTGTGTTCGCGCGCGTGTTTCTTCTGCGTTCCCCCTATGGAGATTGCATTTTTTCAGAGCGGCGCGCGTGCAGATGTCGGCGCGTCTCGAGCGCGTTTTCGAGAGTGGTTGAAGTGATTTCTCGAGGTACGCGCGGGTGAAAAACACTCTCGTCAGAGGGGAAAAATGCGTTTTTCATAGGGGAAAAATGCAAATTCCCTATTGCGTCCTACGAGGATGATTATACCTTTCGCCCTCGAGTGCAGTCGGTTTTCATAGGGGAAATCGACGTGCATCATGGGAAATCACTTCCCAACCATTCCATCTACCGGGAGAGAGAATGGCTGCAAAGAAGGCGAAGAAGGCTGCCGCTAAGAAAGCGCCAGCGAAGAAGGCCGCAAAGGCCGTGAAGAAGGCGCCGGCGAAAAAGGCGCCGGCAAAGAAGGTTGCGAAAAAGGCTGCGAAGCGCACGCCGAATGCCGCGTTCATGCGGCCGATGCAGCCTGACGCAGCGCTCGGCGCAGTGGTCGGCAACAATCCGATTCCGCGCACCGAGATCACCAAGAAGCTTTGGGCGTACATCAAGAAGAACAACCTGCAGGACGCCAAGCAGCGTCGGAACATCAACGCTGACGACAAGCTCAAGCCGGTATTCGGCGGCAAGGGCCAAGTCTCGATGTTCGAGATGACGAAGCTCGTCAACAAGCACATCAAGTAACTCGTCGTCGTTGGTCTGCACTCGGGGGGGCGTGCTACTCGCACGTCCCCCCGCTGTTTTGCACGAGAGGAACACTCGCCACGCCTTGGACTCATACAGCCGGCCGAAGCGCTTTGAACGATTCACATCGCCGGCGAGCGTGGAACTCTCCGCGACGGTGGCTCGTAAGGGGTTCATACTCATCCAACCGCGCAAGCGTCTGGTCTCCGCGTGCGCCGAGGCGTTAGTTATTACTCGCTCATCAACTCGCGCGGTAAGATTCAGAACACGCCAGTCACGCACTGCCGTTCGGACGCCTGTGGCCTGTAACACATAGCCAACAGCCGCTTACTCGTCAGTCACATCCGCTCTTCGCCATTCGCGCTCTTTTCAAGTCATGGCCAAATCTTCCTCGAAATCCAGCAAGCCCAACGTCGTCGCGCAGGCCCGCGCAGGTGGCGGCAAGAAGCAATCGTCGACGCCCGCCGGCAAATGGATGTGGGAAAACTTTAAATCGCTCGCCGGCGCCATAATCATCTACCTGTTCGTGAAGACGCTGTTCGTCGAAGCCTTTCGCATTCCGTCGGGCTCCATGATTCCCACGCTGCTCGTCGGCGACTGGCTCTTCGTCAACAAGCTCGCGTACGGACCCACGATTCCATTCACGAATTCGCATCTGCCGGGCTACACCGATCCGAAGCACGGTGACGTCGTCGTCTTCGAGTCACCGTACCAGGCAGACAACGCGCCGGATTTCACACCAACGCTCGTAAAACGCCTCATCGGCATGCCGGGCGACACGCTCTTCATGCGCGACGGCGTGCTCAACCTCGATGGCATTCCCCAGCGCCAAAGCTTCGCCGCGAGCAACCCAACCGGGAACAACACCGACCTCGCGCCGAACTTCGACTGGCAGCACACCATCGAAATCAAGAACTCGCGGTTCGGTCCACCGCCCGCACAGCCGCAGCTCGGCAACTGGGGCCCGCTCGTGATTCCGCCCGATCACTATTTCATGATGGGCGACAACCGCTATTGCTCGAAGGACAGCCGCTACTGGGGATTGGTGCCAAGGGCGAACGTGCGAGGCCGTCCGATATTCGTGTACTACTCGTACGTGCCCGGCCCGGGCGGCGACACGCGCTGCGACGGACAGATCAGCGATCGCGCGCTTTCCTTCATCACCGACATTCGATGGGGAC
>JBDTAE010000290.1:0-5084 GCA_039924785.1 Gemmatimonadaceae bacterium
GGGATCAAGCAGTGGGAGGTGACGGTCACGGGCGTTCAGAATCATGCTGGTACGACACCGATGGACCAGCGTCACGATGCGCTGCTCGCGGCCGCGAAGTTCGTCGAATTGGTGAATCGTGTCGTTCGTGCGACGCCGGGACGTCAGGTCGGAACAGTCGGTCGCATGCAGGCGTTTCCCGGGGCAACGAACGTCATTCCAGGGAAGGCCGTTTGCTCGCTCGAGCTTCGCGATCTCGACGACGCAAAGATCGACACGCTCTACGCGCAAATTCGCGCCGAAGCCAAGAAGATCGGAGACGAGAGTGGAACGCAGTTCGCGTTCGTCGAGCTGCACGTGAATGTTGCGGCGCCGAGCGACCCACGCATGCGGGCGACGATCGCGGATGCGGCAAAGTCGCTCGGCTTGACCACGCGCGTGATGCCGAGCGGCGCCGGTCACGACGCGCAGGCGATGGCACAACTCGGACCGATGGGAATGATCTTCATTCCGAGCATCGGTGGGATCAGTCACGCGCCGAAAGAATTCTCACGGCCGCAGGATATTACGAATGGCGCGAACGTCCTGCTTCGCGCGGTGCTGGGTGCCGACCGCGCGCTGCCGTAGCGTCGATCCTGGCGAGTCGGCGCTACCGCGACGTCCGAATGACGTCCGCGTACGACGTGATCTTTCCTTCGTTGAACAGCTTCACCTGCTCGAGCATCGACGCCAACATTTGCCGCGCGCGCATCGGTGAATTGTAGCTGCCGTAACCCATGCCGTTGAACACGGATCGAATGAATGTGCTCGAGGAGTCCAGCGGCAACGTGCCGACGTTCTTGTAGAACCGGTTGCCGCCTTCGTCCTGAAACAGGTATTGCTCGACATTCGACAAATAGAACGCGGTGACCGTGGCCTTGTTTTGCCTGAGATAGTCTCCCACTGCGCGAATGGCCTTGGGTCCGCCGAAGTCGCCAACGAGAGGCACGACAAGGTTGTTCGTCTCAAGCGTCTTCAGCGCGCGGAAATTCACTTCGGTCGCGAGATAGCCGCGATGCACCAACGCACTGTCCGTCGCCATCTGAAGATCCGCATAGCTCGGCATCCGACCGCGGCTGTATCCGTTTCCGCCGCTCAGAGAGAAGTTGTAATTGATGCCAGGGCCGGCGATCACGAATGACTGATAGACGTACGCGATCGTCGCGAGATCCTCGTCGCTGAGGACAAAGCGGTGCGTCTTGGTGAGCCGGTCTTTGATCTCCCCGAGGTGCCGAGCCATGCTGGTACTGTCGGGCGGAACCGCCGCGAGCGCGGTGAAGAGCGCTTCAGCGGTCGACGCCGAATCGGTCTTTTCCGGCCGCGCGCGTGCGAACAGTCGTGACAGAAAATCCTGGCGGTCCATCGACTCTTCGATAATCGCCTTGTACATCAGGTGCGTCAGCATATTCTGACGGCGGATGTCGAAGATGAACGCGATTTGCGGTTTGAGCGCGATGAGGTAGGTGAAATTCTGATCCGGGCCGACGCCGAGGTACACGCCGCCGGGCTTCGTGATACGAAGGAGATCCGGAATCACCCATTGGAACGTGGTCTCGTTCGACACGAAGTTTTCCGATCGAAACGAACCGCCGGGTTCCGAGAAATCGGTAACAAGTTTCCAGAACAGGCTGTCGCTGATTTTCGCCGGGAAATTCTGCGCGCGAGCAACGCTCGGAACCGTGGCCTGAACACTTAGGCCGAGTGCGAGCGCGAAGCCCGCTGCGAGCCGGCGTGTTGCGAGCCGGCGTGTTGCTGTGCGAGTGTCGGCGTGTCGAGGACGCATTTTGTTGACTGAGGGCTAATGGCGAGGTGCTGGTTGCATCAGGCATGAACCACGACGAGCTCGGGTCGGTTCGCGAACGCGGGTCGAGGGATGATGTGGCCTCGCGAGCAAAAGCGAAAGCGGGGAAAGAAGTCTCTCGACGCCTTCCCCCGCTCGCGGCCCGTCGCCGCTCACAACACCCTCGCCGATCGCCCTCGCTCCGGGCCGCAATTTCTCTACTGCCACATCGCGTCGAAGTTGTAGTAGCCGTACCCGCCCTGCGGGTCACGCACTCGAATCACGGTGGTGTAGCCGTTTGACTGCGAGGGCTGCTGAATCACGTTCACTGAACCGCGACCCTGGACGTTGGTGACTGCCACGGATCCGTTGATCCGCTGGTTGGCGCCGTTCCCGAGGTCTGCGCGCATGCTCGTTGGCTTTGCACCGCTCAGAGTTCTGTAATCGACGCGCCCGTTCTGCAGTCTGATCTCCAACTCGCCGTCGACGTTGCCGCTCCAGTGCAGCAGCGTTGCGTTTCGACCGCCGCCGTTGTTGCTGCCTGGATACCCGTTATTTCCCGGATACCCCGTAGTCCCGTTGTTGCCAGGATAGCCGGCGCCGCCAGGATAGTCGCGCCCACGATCTCGATTGTCATCCCGGTCCCGCCGGCCAACGTCGCCGTTCGCGTAGCCCTGCCAGTATGTCGCGATGCGATAGTTGTCCGCACCACCCGCGCGGTCCTGAATCCGAATGATGGTCGTGTAGCCGTTGCGAGCGTCAGGCTGCTGAATCACGTCGACGTTGCCGCGGCCGTTCAAGACGCTGACCGCGACTTGGCCGTCTTCACGCGGCATCCGCGACATCACCCGCGCGCGACCACGATCGTTGTCGCTGCTCCCGACGTCCCGCGTATCGACGCGGCCGTTCTTCATCACGATCTGCACCTCGCGATCGACGCGACCGCTCCATTCAAATAACTCCTGCCCGTTCCGCTGCGCTCCTGCGGCCGACGCCAAACCGACCACCGCGGCCGCCGCAAACGGAGCGGACTTCTGCATCAACTGCATCACACGTAGCACGTTCATAAATCCTCCATGGTGGACGGCCGGAGAGTGCGGCCGCTGGCCCATAGACAGGCACTGCGTGTGCCGCGGTGTTGCTTAGACGCGCACATTCGGCGCAAGAGCACGCAAGTGGGCGACAAACCATGACTTGCAAGGTTTGAGGCGGTGTTCGCACGCACGGCGGTCCACCCCGTGACCGCACCGCTCGTCCGAACTGTGAGACACTGCGCGTCTCGCCGGAGAGACGGCCGAGATCGCCTCTGGCCAGCAGAGCCACCGAGGTCCACCTTTGCCGCCCATGCTTTCGCGATCGATCACCCCATTACACGCCACCGCGCTCGTCGTCGGCATCATCATCGGCGCGTCGATTTTCGTGCAGCCATCGGTGATCGCCGGAACGGTGCCGTCGCTCGGCGCGGTCTATGGTGTGTGGATCAGCGCCGGCGTGCTCACGTTGTTCGGCGCGCTCATTGCCGCGGAGTTGGCGTCGGCGTACCCGCAGGCGGGCGGCGTGTACGTGTTCTTGCGCGAGGCGTTCTCGCCTGCGCTCGCGTTCTTATGGGGCTGGGCGATGTTCTGGACGATGTACACCGGAATCATCGCCGTGATTGCGATGGTGTTCGCGAGATATGCGGCATTCTTCGTTCCCGTGGGCGACGCGGGATTGAAGATGCTGGCCGTGACTGCGGTGATCGTGCTGACCGCGGTGAACTACGTTGGCGTGCGCCAGGGCAGCATTGTTCAAACAACACTCACGATCCTCAAGGTCGGTGCGGTGGTCGGGGTCATTGCGATCGCGTTTGCGATGGGTCCGCGCCACGAGTTACCGGCCTCCGTGGCGACCGCGCCAGCCGCTCCCGCTGCGCCGCTGACGTCACGCGCCTTCGCCCTCGCGCTCGTCGCCGGGTTATTCGCCTTCGGCGGCTGGCACATGGTGACGTACGCCGCCGAGGAGACGAACGAGCCGGAGCGGACCATTCCGCGGGCGTTGGTGGTCGGGGTCCTCATCGTCACCGCGTGCTACGTCGCGCTGAACGCTGCCTACTTTCACGTCCTGGCGCCCGCAGCGATCGCGAAGAGCACACGCGTCGCAGCCGACGCGGCGGACGCCGTTCTCGGCCGAGGTGGGGCGGCGATCATGTCGGTCGTCGTCGCCGTGTCGACCTTTGGCGCGCTGAACGGCGTGATTCTTTCCGGGCCGCGCGCGTACCTCGCGATGGCACGCGACGGGTTGCTCGTGTCGTGGGCGGCGGCAATTCATCCCCGCTTCCACACGCCGCATCGCGCGATCGTGCTGCAGGGAGTGTGGGCGATCGTTCTCGTGTCGAGCGGCACGTACAAGGTGCTGTTCACTCGGGTCGTGTACACCGAATGGATCTTCTTCGCATTGATGGCCGCTGGGCTGATGCGTCTGCGCAACCGCGCTGGCTACACGCCGGCGTACCGAGTATGGGGCTACCCACTCGTCCATTGATCTTCATCGTGTGCTCGGCGTATATCGTGATCAATCAGATCGTGACTGATCCGGTCGAGAGCCGCACGGGTCTGATGCTTGTCGGCGCAGGGTGGCCGGTGTACATGATTTGGTTGCGCAAACCCTCTTTCCAAAAGACTCAACATGCTGATTGACGTTCACAACCATTTCTATCCGCCCGAATATCTCGATGCGCTCAAGGCCGGCGACAGCATCGTCAAGCTCACGATCGACGACGACGGCAATCCATGCGTTCACTATCCCGGCGACTACAACGTGGCTGTGCCGGGACATCGAGACATCGGCTATCGTCATGGCGTGATGGAGAAGGCCGGTGTCGACACGCAGATTCTCACGTTCACGACGCCGGGCACGCATGTCGAGCCGCCGGAGCGCGCCGTTCGCTTCGCGCGTTTAGTGAACGATGCGTTCGCGAAGATCGTGAAGGAGCGGTCGCCGCGGTTCTCGTCGCTCGCCACCCTCCCATTGTGCGATCCCGCTGCCTCCGTCACAGAACTGACGCGCGCCGTGACGGAGCTCGGCATGCCGGGCGCGATGCTGTTCAGCAACGTAAACGGCGTCGGACTCAACGATCCGCGTTTCGACCCCCTCTACGCCGAGGCGGACCGACTCGGCGCGATCTTGCACATTCATCCGACCAATCCCGTCGGCGTGGAAGCCATGACGGACTATTGGCTCATGCCGCTCGTCGGGTTTCTGTTCGACACCACGCTCGCCGCGGCGAAGATCGTGTTCTCCGGCATTC
>JBDTAE010000291.1:0-3990 GCA_039924785.1 Gemmatimonadaceae bacterium
GTCGCGCGGCACTTCCAGCGCACCGAGAGTGACGCCGTCGAATTTTGCAGCGAGTTCGCGAAGGGCAGCATCTCCGCGCGCGCGAACATCGCCGACGATCGCGGCGGTGTCCGAACGCACTGCTGCGTCCGACGACGTGCTGCGATCGAACAACGCGGCGAGATCGCTCTTTGAGAGATCTCTGATCGCACCCGTGAACCTGAACTGCGTCCCGTTATTCGCGACCACGTTCGTCATGGCATCAGCCTCTCGATGCGCGTGACGAGAATCCCCTCGGCGCTCAACTGTTTGAGCTTCGCCACGACGCTGTAGATGCTCGCCGCGGGCACGACGGCATGCACCGCGACGTGCTCGCCACCGTCCATGATGTCGATGACTGTCGGGCCATTGAGACCTGGCAACACGCCGCGCACTTCTTCGAGCCTTGACCGAAGCACGTTTGCCATGAGGTATCGCTGGCCGCGTGCGCGGAGCACCGACTGCAGCGCGGCCACGAGATCGTCGAGGGCTTGGCAAACCTCGGGCGACTTCCCGTTCTTCACCGCGATCATTCGCGCGGACGATTCGAGCACCGTCGCAACCTCGTGCAGACCGTTGACGCGAAGCGTCGAACCCGTCGAGACGAGGTCGACGATGACGTCGGCGATCCCCAGGTGTGGCGCGATCTCGACCGACCCGGACACCGGCACGAGCTCGACATTGCATCCGCTCGCTTCGAAAAAGCGCTTGGTGAGACGCGGAAAGCTCGTCGCGACCCGCGCCCCGTTGGGGATTTTGTCGATCGAATCGATTTCGCTCGCATCGGTCGCGGCGACAGCCAGTCGGCAACGGCCAAAGCCGAGATCGGCAAGGGTTTCGATTTGGCGGCCCGACTCCTCGATGAGGTCGGCACCGGTCACGCCCGCGTCGGCAATTCCGTCGGCGACGAACTCGGGAATGTCGCCCGCGCGAACGAAGATCGCCTCGAAGAGTCCACCGAGCGAGGCCGTGAGGGCACGGTCGCCGCGGGTTCGGATGTCGAGCCCGGCGTCGGCAAAAAGCTCGCGGGCCTCATCGGCGAGGCGTCCTTTGTTGGGTAGCGCGATGCGAAGCATTGAAATCGGTGTGGTGGAAGGCAATGAAAAGGCCCGTCTTTTGGACGGGCCGGCGCGTGACGTTCAACTTGGCGGATAGCTATCTCGACTTCATCCGCGCGCGTGCGTCTCGCCCCGACCCGTGTGGCCGTGGTGATGAAACGCATGGTGGTTCGCGGAACGGGAATAGCTCATGGAAGCAAAGTAGGCCAAGACGAGTTGAATCTCAAGCTGTCGACGCGGCTTACGGTCTTCCCGTATACCGGCGTCAGGCCTATTCTCTACCCGATCGCGCGGCGGGACGTCGCGCTCATTCACGTACTGCTACTGGAGTGTTTCATGTCCGTCCGTCGCGCTGTAACAGGGGTTGTTCTTGCCGGCGCCGTGAGTGCCTGCCATCGCTCGATGCCCGCTGACGAGCATATGGCGCACATGGCCGCTGGCGACATGGCATCTCCGCCCGCCACCGCCAGCTCATCGCAGGGAGATCTGAGTCTGCCGCCGAGTGCGAAGACGGCTGCCGCGCGTCTGGCCGCGAGCCCTCGCCACGGAGAGTGGGTGACTGTCGCCTGGGAACCGGGTTCGAAGGATTCGCTCATGGCGTACATCGTGTACCCGTCCACGACGCGCGCACACACGCCTGTCGTCGTCGTCGTGCATGAAATCTTCGGGTTGTCGACGTGGGTTCGCGGCGTCGCGGATCAAGTTGCCGCCGAAGGCTTCATCGCGATTGCCCCCGACCTTCTTTCAAAGGTCCGTGGTGGGCCGAGCAGCGTCGAGCTTCCCGATACGATGGCAACGCGCCTCATCCGTGGCGTATCAAACGCCGACAAAAACGCGGGAATCGACGCGGTCGCGACGTACGCCATGTCGCAACCGTCGGCGGAACAGAAGTACAGCGTAATCGGCTACTGCTGGGGCGGGTCGACCGTCTGGACACATGCGATCAACGGCGGGGTCAAGGGATTCTCCGGCGGCGTCGCGTTCTACGGTCTTCCATACATGACCGCTGCCGCGCCAGGAACGCCAGCGGTTCCAATGGTCGACTCGCTCAAGAAAATCACGAAGCCGGTGATGTTACTGAGCGGTTCAAAGGATCCACGCATCGGCGCGGGAATGCCGGCGGTCGACTCCATGATGAAAGCGCTCGGCAAAAACTACTATGGAATGAACTACCCGGGCGCCGTGCACGGTTTCTTGCGCGCGCAGGACGATCCGAAGGCGACGCGCGATGAAGCCGAAGAGCAGGCCAATCTCGCCGCGACGAAGGACGGCTGGCCGAAAACGGTCGCGTTCCTGAAGAAGAATTTGGGATTGAAGTAGTAAGAGTTACAGCGTAGGCGAATCGCCAGCGGCCGTCGTTCGCCGCTCAGCAAAGCTTTCGAAAACAAGACGGGCGCCGCGATTCTTGCGGCGCCCGTCTTGTTTTCTGATTCTCTAAACCTTACGGCTTCGTCACCGTCAGGCCGTTCACCGAACCCTCGGTGTTGTGCGCAAACCGAACGCCGTACACACCGTCGGACGACTTGAGGTGGCCCGCACCAGTGATCGCCGACTTGTCGTAGCTCGCGATCTCCTTGCCGTTGATCGAGCAGGTGACCTTGTCGCCCTTGACCGACATCGCCATCTCGTTCGTCACGCTCTCGCCCTTCGCCGCCGCCTTGTGAATCGACTCGGCCGCGCCACCGCGTCCGCCGTTCATCTGGAATGCCGCCGGACCGAAACCGCGAACGATGAACGTGCCGTTGCCGTTCACCGCGCAATAGAGATATGTCGCCGCCGCGGTGCCCATGTCGTTGCCGCCGATCACGAGTCCATACGGATGCGGATGGCTGTTCAAGTTCTGGAACTTCGGTTCCGTGAACGTCGCCTTCACGGTGTAGTCGCCGCTCGCCTTGTTCGCAGGATTCCAATAGGTCGACGCAGGTCCAGTCGTGACCATGTACATATCGCCCATCTTCGAGAACTTCGAACCGCTGATCGGATCGGGCGAACCAGGATCGACCATGCCCATCCAACCCGGTGCGGTAATGCCGCCGCCGGTGACGGTTCGATTCGCATCACCTTGCGCCAACGCGATGCCCGGCAGAATGGCCATTGCAGCAACCGCGAACGCAGAACTGTAGGGACGCATCGAAAATCCTCTCGCTTGAAGGGGTGGTTTGCGGCACAACTATAGCGCGCGCCGGCGGTTTGCCTTCGTTACGACACCGGTGCGTGAAAGACTCTTGCATGGACGAATTGACCCCGGCACACCGGAAACCGCCACTCGGTCTTGCGTATCCGACGGACGCCGCGTCGATTCGCCCCCATGCGACTATCCATCCTCGCCGCGCTGGTTGTTCTGCCGTCGGCTCTGCTTGCCCAGGCCGCTCGACTCACGTCTGCGGACTCCGCGCTCATCGGTCGAATTCTCGTTGCCGAAGACCGGCGCGACTCGACCGACGCCTCGCTCGCCGCCGGACTCAAGCACGCCGATCAGCGAATTAGAACAATCGCCACACGGGCCAAGTGGCGCATCGCCGATTCGACCTTCGCAACGCGCGACTCGCTGCCCGCTCTCCCCGCTCCGCCGAGTTATCCGGATCCGGCGTGGCGAATTCGCTTTCACGATCTCACGGCGAAACGAAATGACTGCGTCGCGTTGAAGACCGCACTGGCCGACAGTGCGTGGGCTGTTCGTCTTCGCGCGGCGGATTTACTGAGCGTTCCATGCGCGACGGACGCGTCGATTCTCGGAACGCTTCGCGCGTGGATCGACGCGCTGCCGGCCGACGCGTCGAAGCGCACAGCCGGCGGCGTTTCGTGGCATGGCGCGGCACACGCCGCCGTCGCCCTCGCACGCATGAAGACCGATGACGCCCGCGCTCGCGTCGAGAAACTCGCGACGCATAAACAACGGCAGGCGCGCATGTAT
>JBDTAE010000292.1:0-10742 GCA_039924785.1 Gemmatimonadaceae bacterium
CTGTCGTTCGAATGCTGGCAGGCGCGGTTCGGCGGCGATCCGGCGATGGTGGGAAAGACCATCGTCATCGACGGCACGACCTTCACCGTGATCGGCGTCTTTGCGCCGAAGACCCAGGTACCCCTCGGCGCTCCGGACGTGATGGTGCCGCTCGGGTACTACCCAAACTCGCATGGATTCGACCGCGGAGTGCGCAGCATTTCCGTCGCCGGTAGACTGAGGCCGGGGGTGTCCGTCGAAGCGGCGCAACGCGACCTCGCGGCGATTTCCAGGCAACTCGAGGAGGATTTTCCCGCGACCAACGCCGCCACCGGCGCCGACGTCGTATCGCTCCGAGAGGAGACGGTCGGGCGCGTGCGTGAGAGCTTACTCATCATTCTCGCGGCGGTCGCGGTTGTTTTGCTGATCGCGTGCGCGAACGTCGCGAACTTGCAGCTCGCGCGAGGGGCCGCCCGCGCGCGCGAACTGTCGACGCGCGCCGCACTCGGCGCCGGGCGAAGGCGAATCGCGCAACAGCTGTTGACCGAGAGCGTGGTGCTGTCGTTGATCGGCGGCGTTGCCGGAATTGGGCTCGCCGTGGTTTTGAAGAAGGCACTCGTTGGCTTGGTGGGACCCACGTTGCCGGTGGACCCAAGCGACATTCGTCTCGACGTCCCGGTGTTGTTGTTCGCGCTGGCGATTGCCGCGGGCACCGGCCTGTTGTTCGGCGTCGTGCCCGCATGGAAGGCGTCGCGCGCGGACTTGAACGGCATGTTGCGAAGCCGGTCGAATGGCGGTCTCGCGCATGTTGCCACGCGAAATACCCTTGTCGTCGTTCAGCTCGCGCTGTCGCTCGCGCTGCTCACGTCGGCTGGATTGATCACGAGATCTCTCATCGCGCTCGAAGGGGTGAATCCTGGTTTTGACGGTGCGCATGTGCTCACTGCTCAGTTCCGACTATCGTCGTCGAAATACGACTCGCCCGAAAAGATCATGGGCATGTTCGACCGATCGATCGCGGAGATTCGCTCGGTTCCTGGCGTCGAGGCGGCGGCGCTGGTGCGCGCGTCGCCGTTGAGTCAGAACGGTGAATCGTATCCGGTCGTCGTAGAAGGCGGCGCCGTCGTGAAGATCGGCGATCAGGCGCAAATGCAGTTGAATCCGGTGACGTCGGGCTATTTCGCGACAATGAAGATTCCCATAATCGAAGGGCGGGATGTTTCGAATGACGACCGCGCGAGCGCGCTGCCGGTCATCGTCGTCAACAAGTCGTTCGCCGAGCGAACCTGGCCTGGTCAGTCGGCGCTCGGCCGGCGCGTGAAGATTGGTGACGAGAACTATCGCACGGTCGTTGGCGTTGTTGGCGACGCAAAGCAGTACACGTTGAGCGAACCTCAGTGGCTGCAGGGCTACGTGCCGCATGCGCAGCGCGCGCAGATCTTCACCAGCATCGTGGTACGCGCGCGCGGGAATCCGCTCGACCTGGTGAAGCCCGTGCGTGACGCGATCAATCGGGTCGACAAGGATCAACCAGTGTGGCGCTTCAGATCGATGGACCAGGAGTTGAGCGGCGCCGTGGGCTCGAAGAAGGCGATGATGTGGCTGACGGCGCTCTTCGCGATTGTCGCGCTGCTCGTCTCGGCGGTTGGGATCTACGGGGTGCTCAGTTATACCATGTCGCAACGCACGCACGAGATGGGAATACGCATCGCGCTCGGCGCTGACGGACGACAGGTGCGGCGCATGGTCATCGGTGAGGGCGCGCGACTCGTTGGCGTATCGGTTGGCGTTGGGTTGGTCGCCTCGATTGTCGCCGCGCGGATGCTGCGAAGCCAGTTGTTCGGCATTGGCGCGAACGACGTCGTTACGTTCGTCGTGGTGACGGCCGTGTTGTCGCTCGTTGCTGTGCTCGCGTGCTATCTGCCGGCGCGGCGGGCGAGCCGTGTCGATCCGATGGTGGCGTTGCGGGCAGAGTAGAAGCGCGCCGACCGGTTTGTGCGACGCTACCGAAAGCGAATGCCGAGGCTCACGGGAACCAAGCGCATTCCGTCTGCGCCGATGCGTTCGTAGCGCGCTTCGGCAAAGACTGTCGAGCGGCCGATCGGAGCTTCGACGCCGAGACCCGCGTCGGTTCCGAAACGAGTTTCGGCATTTTCGTTCGGCTGGCCGAGGCCGGTGAGGAAGCCGGTTGGCACTCGAAACTCTCCGGCGCCCGCGATTGCGTACGCTTGGATCGCACTTTGAAATCCTGGCAGCCGAATGACCAAGTTCGCCACACCGGAATACACTTGCAGATTTGGCCGAACAGTTCCGAACGTTGGGCCGCCCGGATTGGGCAGCACGACGGATGACGCGCCAAGGTGTTGGTAGCCGGCATCCAGGCTGACGTCGAGCCACTCGACGGGTGTGGATGCCTGAGCGACTCCACCGAATTGGAAGCCGCCGTTGTACGCCTGCCCAGTGAAACCAACGGGTATGCTTCCGCCCGCAAGCACACCGAATGAGAACGCGGGGCGACTGGTTGTTTGAGCGCTGGCGGCCGAGAGGCCGGAGAACAGGCTGAACCCGGCGGCGAGCATTCTGATGCGCATAGAATCCGGTCGCGAGGTACGCGTCCGGACTATGTCGTCCGGCGTCGATAAGGCGGGCAAATGCTAGCCGTCGATCAGAGATTGCGAAAGGTACTTCTCGTACGAGCGGTCGACGCAGGTAACCTAGCGATCCGTGCGCCGTCGTGGAAGTGTCCGGCCGTCGTGCGCCGCGACTACCGCTTCGTGGCAGGGATCTGGGGCCGGACCGTCAGGATTAGTGCGCGATCGCCGCCGTCGATTGAAGAAGTACCAAGCACGACCGTTTGGCCGATTGGAACTGTCAGCGTCGTGGAAAGAACCGGCGTCATCGGGTGACCTGCGACCCCGTTTCGACTCGATGTCGGATCGCGCTGCAGGGCGACGTGCAGGCGAATCGTGCCATCGGCAGGCGTTGCCCCCGTTTGAACCTCAGCAATCGACACGCGAAGCGTAAACGGGTCGCCGTCACCGGAAAGAACCTGCGATGCTTCTCCAAACTCGCTAACGTTCGAGAGGGCCGTTGTAAGCAACCGATAGCCGGAATACTTGAGCACCCCGCGAAGCAGGGAGTCGAGACCGGCGAGGTTTGGATCTCGTTTGTTCGTATTTTCCGCCGCAATCAACTGAAAATTCAGCGTGACGTTGGCGGGATCGCGATCGTATTGCGCGAGAACGGCGAGCAGATCGTTGAGGTTCTTCTGAGTCTCGCGAATCGTGACCGTTTGACCCGGCGCTTCGAACACCCCGCCATGAGGCGATTTGACATATGGGGTGAGCAGTTGAGCGGCGCTTCCCGAACCCAGATGGTGGAGTTTCACCGTCTTTACGATCAACTCCTCCTGCTGAGCCAGACTGGCTTGCGCGGCCGACAGACCGGCCTGCGCCACCGCGAATCGCGCGTCCGACTCCAATGGCGGCTGTTGTGCAGTGGTGTGCCTCGACGTGACTACGACTGCAGTGAGTGCGACCCAGTGCGTGAATCTCATTCTCCTGCTCCCGGTGTAAACCAAACCAACGTGACGTTCGGATCCGCGGTCTTGATCACCGTGGCCCGCTGACCCGGCGCCGCTTCGACCGCCACCGTCGGCGTCGCGGCGAACGCCTCCTTTCGCAAACTCTCATTGCGCCGCGCGGATCCGCGAGCATACACAACCGCGAACACGACCGCTGCGGCCAATGGAAGAGCAGCGACCAGTGCGACCCGTCGCCGACGCAACACGACGCGACGCCGCGCGACGATCGGCCCTAGCCCGGAGACCGTCTCGACAATCACCGCAGCCGCAGCGCGGCACGACCGGCAACCGGCGAGATGCGTCGACAAAGCGCCCGATCCAGCGAGTTCCAGATCGGCTCCATCCGCGACGAGCATCGCGTCGCGCGCTTCTGAACACGTCATGACGTGTACTCCTTCAAGAGTCGTTCGTGATTCTCGAGAATTCTCGCGCGAATCGTCCGACGCGCCTTGAACAGATGCGCTCGCACGGTCGATGGCTCCATCCGCAGCTCGCGCGCGATTTCCGCCGGCGTCCATCCGCGAATGTCAGAGAACTCAAATATCTCGCGCTGTCGCGTCGGCAGCGCATCGAAATACCGCAGCACCAACTCGCCAAGCGCCGCAGCGTCGAGATCGTGCGGCCGCTCCGAATCGCCCGCCGTCAACTGCGCCGCCTCGCGACCCACAATCGACGCCCGACGCTGATCCTTCCGCCGACGCGACAGCGCGACATTGCGCGTCACGGCAAAGAGCCACGTCGAAAATCGACTGTCGCCGCGGAACTTCCTCACGCGACGCTCGAGGCCAATCAGCACGTCCTGCGCGACGTCGTCCGCCGCGTCGGAATCGTCGGTGAACCTCCCCGCCCACTCGCGGACCCGCGCATGCACGCGCGCGACCAGTCGCTCGAGCGACGCGGGCCGACCAGAACGAACACCGTCAACCAACGACGGGAGATCGTCGTCGTCGTGACCCGAAGTCACCACGGAAGATGCCGGAGAGGCCGATACGTGCGTAAACACGTCCATGAGACGCCACCTCCGCCCGCAGCGTTTACTCTCCCATTCGCCGCGCCCTCAAATCGCGCCGCGAACTACTCGTGGAACGACATCCCCCGGTTTTCCTTGCTGATGTACGCCGCGAACGCGCCACCGCTGAACACCAGCACCGCCGTGATCGCCATCGCGTTCGGATACGGCATATGCTCCGCAAGTAACGGCTCGAGATACACCACGGCGCCGGCGATCAGAATACCAAACTGATATGCGAATCCTGGCAAGAACCCGCGAACCTTGTTTGGAACCAACTCGTTGATGTGCGCCGGAATAACGCCCCAGGCGCCCTGCACCATGAATTGCATCACGAACGATCCGATCATCAACAACGGAATCGACGGCGCAAAGGCCCACAGCGGAATTGCGACGATTGCCAGAAGCAGCGCGATGATGATCGCGCGACGACGGCCGATCTTGTCCGAGTAATGACCGAAGATGACGCCGCCGAGGATCGCGCCGACGTTGCCAACCATCGTGATGACGGACCGCGTCTGCGGATCGAAATGCCACGCCCGCTGCAAGAAGGTCGGATACATGTCCTGCGTGCCGTGCGAGACGAAACCCATCATCGTCATCAGGAACGCGAGCTGGAGGAACAGCTTCCAGTACGAACTGAGCGAGCCGGCGTACTCCTTCCACGACGCGTGCTTGTTACGCTCCCACACCTCGGACTCCGTCACATGCGACCGCACGTACAGCGCGAGGAGCGCAGGCAAACCACCGATGAAGAACATCGGACGCCAACCCCAGCGCGGGAACACGAAAAAGAAGCACGCCGCCGCGAGCAGGTTGCCGCAGGCGTAGCCCTCCTGTAAGAGTCCCGAAAACATGCCGCGTCTGTGCGACGGAGCCTTCTCCATCGCGAGCGACGCACCGACGCCCCACTCGCCGCCCATCCCGATGCCGAACAGGCATCGAAGAAGAATGAAGGCGGTGTAGTTGTGCGCAAACCCCGTCGCCACCTCGACCACGGAGTAGAACACGAGGTCGACCATGAGCGGGATTCTTCGGCCGTAGCGATCGGCCATCAAACCGAAGATGATCGCGCCGATGGGCCGGAAGGCCAGCGTGAGCGTGATCGACAGCGCCATCGCCTTGTCGGTCTGCCCGAATTCCTTTCCGATCGCCGTGAGAACGAACGTGACGATGAAGAAATCGAAAGCGTCGAGCGTCCAGCCGAGAAAGCTGGCGATGACCGCGGCTTTATGTCCTGACTCGGCGGCCGTGCCGCCCTGCGTTTTTTGGAGCGGCACGGAAGCGAGTTTCTCCTAATGAAGTCTTACTTGGAAACGCCCTTCCACTCGACGTGGAGGTCGCTGTTGTGATTGATGCGGATGCCCGTCTGGCCGTCAGTCGCGGCGCCCATGAGGTCTGATTTCTTTACTTCCTTCACCATCTTTCCGTTGACGTAGAAATGCACGGCAGTGGGGGCGACGTGGATCTTCAACGTGTTCGTCGAATGTCCATCGGCGGCATCGTCGGTGTGCACCGCGCCGTCGGTCGACGTCCATGCCGCGATCTTGTCCATTTTCTTCGCGTCGTCGCCATTCCGGTGCTGGATCAGAATGCTGTCACCCATGCCCGGACGGATTTCGAAATACAGATAGCTCTGCGTCGGATCCTGAAGGTTGGCGCCGCCGATGAAGATACCATACGCCTCGTGCATGAGGCTCTTCTTGGCGCTGAACGTGGCTTCGATCGCGTAGACGCCGCTCGCCATGTCCTTCGGGTTGTAATAGATGCCGGCCGGTCCGGTGGTGAAGTGGATGCCGTTGCCCATCGTGCGGACGTCGACTTCCTCAATCTTCGCCGCGGGCCGATTCGGACGCGGCGGGTCGAAGCGAACCATCCATCCTTCCGGAAGTTTTCCAGAACCTTCGATCTTCTTCGTCATGTCCATTTTGCCCATGCCGCCCTGGGCCGCGAGTGGCAGTGCCATCGCCAACATCGCCGTCGCCATCACGATCTTACGCATAACAATCCCCCTGAGTGCTCGATTGGGTGTCCCTACCGCCGCCCAATATAGGGCTGTCGGGTTACGCATTACTAGGCTGACTGAAGGATTCTAGTTCCCGGAGCGACGAACGCTACCGCCGGCTCCGGCCGGACCGCGCCCTAATATCCCGCCGCGTGCCCGTCCTTCCTGGGATCGGACCCCGCAACATAGCCTTTGGTCAACTTGATGATCGCCTGACTTCCGCCGAATGAAGCGGGCTTAGCGATAGTCACCTCATGGCCCATTGCCCTCAGCTGCTCGATGACGGCATCTGAAATCGCGGGCTCGACGATCACACGCGCGCCCGTCTCGTGACGAAAACGCCCGGCATCCATCGCTTCCTGCACGTTGTTGCCGAATACCAGCATGTTAATGAGGAATTGCGCATGCCCCTGCGCCTGCATCGCGCCGCCCATGAGGCCGAAGCTCATGTAGGGTTCGTCGCCGGTGCCGTCAGCCGCTGAGCTCGGACCGGGCTTCGTCACGAAACCGGGAATGAGCGTGTGCGACGGACGCTTCCCCGGCGCAACCGTGTTCGGAAGATTCGGCTCGAGCGTAAAGCCCATGCCGCGATCCTGCAGCGCGAACCCCGTTCCGGGCACGACGACTCCCGAGCCAAACTCGTCGTACAGACTGTTGATGAACGACACCATGTTGCCATCCTTGTCCGCGACGGTGAGATAGATCGTCTCACTCGCCGTGCGGTCGGGACCCGGCTCGACCTGGCCGGTCATCGCATGCTTTTCGTCGATATGGCTTCGGCGTTCGTTGATGAACTCATCGGATAACATCTTGGCCGGCGTCATCGTCAGATGATCCGCGTCGCCCACGTATCTCGCGAGGTCGGCGTACGCGAGCTTCTTCGCCTCGATGAGATGATGGAGATACGGCGCGGAGTTCTGCCCCATCGACTTGAGATCGTACGCGTCGAGGATGCGCAGCATCTCGAGCGGCGCGATGCCCTGATTGTTCGGCGGCATCTCCCAAACGCGATAGCCTTTGAAGATCGTCGAAATCGGCGTCACCCACGTCGGCTGATTCTTCTTGAGATCATCGAGCGTCAGAAAGCCGCCGAGCTTCTGCACGTGCGCAACGAGCTTCTGGCCGAGGGCGCCACCGTAGAGCGACGACGCGCCTTCTTTCGCGATCTGCCTGTACGTCGCGGCAAGATCGGGATTGCGAAACCAATCGCCGGCCTTCGGCGGACCACCGTTGATCCAGTACGTCGCCTTGGCGTTCTCGTCGCGCGAGAGAATCGGCTGAATCCAGTCGCCGGCGATCACCGGCGTTACGGGAAAACCATCTTCCGCGTACTCGATCGCGGGCGCCACGGCCTGCGCCAGCGTGATCGTTCCGTACTTCTTCAACAGCGCATCCCACCCCGCCAGCGCGCCCGGCACCGTAATCGCCTCAACGCCGCGCTGCATCCGCGTGCGACCGCGCTTCACGAGCTCCTCACGCGTCATGAGAGATCCAGCACGGCCGCTCGCGTTGAGCGCGACGAGCTTCTTCTCCTTGCCGCTCCAGACAATCGCGAACATGTCTCCGCCGATGCCGGTCATCATCGGCTCGACGACCGACAGTACTGCCGCCGCCGTGACCGCCGCGTCGATCGCATTTCCTCCGTGCTGCAGCACGTTGATCGCCGCCGACGTCGCGAGTGGCTGGCTCGTGGCCGCCGCTCCGTGCGGCGCATACACCGGCGATCTACCGGCCATCGTTGGCGCGCGGGGTGCCGCGCTCTGCGCGACCGCCACCGACGAGAGGCTCAAACCAAGGGCTGCAACGCGCGCCATCGTTCGCGACATCATCGGTCTCCACGGTCGTTGAAATGACTATTCGGTCTCTTGAACCAGCTTCAAATCGTCGGG
The DNA here is from genome assembly GCA_039924785.1 of Gemmatimonadaceae bacterium. Taxonomy (GTDB): domain Bacteria; phylum Gemmatimonadota; class Gemmatimonadetes; order Gemmatimonadales; family Gemmatimonadaceae; genus JAQBQB01. The sequence goes on from JBDTAE010000292.1 coordinate 8,466, forward strand.
CGAATCCACGTCGCCCGGAACGGCGGCATCGACGTCCACATATCCTACGCGCGTCGCGTCCCGTTCGATGAGCATTCTCGCACCCGCGTCTCCGCTCAGGCCGCCGAGCTCCGAGAATACCGCTGCATCGAACAACACGGGATGTCCCCTGGTTCCACGATATCGCGCGGACACGATCGGCAGTCGCGTGGCGCGCCATGTTTCGATGACACGCCGAATGACGTCGCCGCTCACCCTCGGCTGATCACCGAGGCAAACAATCGCCGCCTCGGCGTCACTTGGCAACGCCGCAATTCCGGCGCGCAACGATGTCGAAAGCCCGTCGCTCCAGTGAGGATTCTCGACGATCCGCGCGCCAAGCCCCTCGAGCGACGCGCTCACCGCATTTGCACCATTGCCGACGACCACGACCAGCGCGCCCGTCGCGGCGGCGAGCACCTCGGCGGCGTGCCGCACAAGCGGTCGGCCGTCGAACGGGTGAATGAGCTTCTGCGACCCGAATCGCCGCGCGCCGCCCGCCGCAAGGAGCAGCCCGACGATCACGCCGAACCGTTGTTAGAAGATTCTAAATCCGCGTCGCGAAACGCGCGCACCGCGCGCCGCGCGGTGTCCAACGGCAGCGTGATGCATTTTTCGCGAGCGGGCGGCGGCGTTCCCTCGAGCGCCTCGTGAATCGCCGCCGCGTCGACCAATGCCGCATCCGTCAGTGCTAATCCGCGAAGACGCTCCGTCAACACTGACGCCGACGCGATGCAGAGAATGCACGCGTCAGCCGTGAACTTTGCGTCGGCGATGACGCCGTTCTCCACCTTCAAACGAATCCGAATCCGGTCGCCGCAGAGTGGATTGGCGCCCTCGGCATCGGCATTCGCGTCGGCCAACGGTCCGCAATTTCGCGGGTGACGAAAATGCTCCAACACGATGGCGCGGTACGTCGTCACTCACGCTTCCCATTCTGCACGGCCACGATTTCCGACAGGATCGACAGCGCAATCTCTCCGGCGCCTCGTCCACCGATATCGAGACCGATCGGCGTGTGAATTCTCCGAAGCTCGTCGCTCGTGAAGCCTTCTTTCGTGAGCTCTTCGCGAACCGCCGCACCGCGCGTCTTGTTGCCGAGCATTCCGATATAGCCTACCGGCGTGCGCAGCAGATGCCGAAGCACGGGCAGCTCATACTTATAGTCGTGCGCGACGAGCACGACGGCGAGACGCGCACCCGCCGGGTACGACGCCACGATCTCCGACGGCATCCCCACGCGAACTTCATCGGCCGACGGAAACCGTTCAGCGGTCGCGTATCGATCGCGACCGTCCGCGATCACCGTGCGCATGCCAACCTCGCGCCCCATGACCGACAACGACATCGCGATCTGACCGGCGCCGACGATGATCAACGTCGCCGCCGGTGCAACCCGCTCGAAGAAATACCGTCGACCCCCGATGTTGTGCACGCCCGATTCGGTGTGCAGCACACTCACGGCCGTCAGCTCCGAGGCGCTATCGACTGCGGCGCTGCCCAGGGTTCCGTGCCGCACGCCGTCTTCGGTGACGACAAATGCAGCGAACTCGCCGTCGAGCGACGTCACGATCACCGCACCTTCGTCTCGCGCCAACGCTTCGCGCGCCGCCTCGTGCGCGCGCACGAGCGGATCGGAGGGATCGTTTGGCGAAACACGGTCGATCACTACTTCGACCGAGCCGCCGCACGTCAGACCAATCTCCCATGCCTGATCGTCGTCGAGCGAAATCGACATCAGCTTGCGGCCACCACCCTCGACAAGCGAGTCCGCCGCTTCGATCACCTGTGCGTCGACGCATCCGCCGATCGTCACGCCGCCAACGAGCCGCCCGCTCGAGCCGACGAACATCTTCGCGCCAACCTTCTTCGACGAGCTGCCGGTCGCCGACACCAGCGTCGCAACCGCGACCGCCGGCTCTGAAGACAACTGCTCTGCGACGTCGTTGATGAGCGTGTGATTCATGATTGCCTGATGGCTAATGGCGAATGGCACCCGCAATTACAACTCCGCTTCTCTGAGCGCTTCGAGCCACACCTTGCGAATCTCGCTCGCGCCTTTCGCGTTCGGTTCGACGAGCGAGCGTCGCCAGTACCATTGATCCGTTTCGGGCACTGAAACGCCGTGACCCATAAAGTGCGCGTAAACATCCCCAAGGAGAACGCGCGGCGTACCGAGCGCAAGCGCGCGGATGTGATCGTTGAGGCGATTCAGCGCGGACAAAGGCAGCGGGCCGAGCCCGTCGTGCACCCCGGGAA
>JBDTAE010000293.1:0-29302 GCA_039924785.1 Gemmatimonadaceae bacterium
TACCACGGGCATGCCGACGGGTTTCTCGTGCGCGCCGGCTCCGGCGTCGCCACTCTCGGACTTCCCGATTCGCCCGGCGTTCCCGAGGCGATCGCGTCGCTGACCGTCGTGTCGCCGTTTAACGATCTCTCAAGCGTCGAAGCGCTGCTGAAGTCGCATCGCGTGGCGGCGATCATCGTCGAGCCGATCGTCGGCAACAGCGGGTTCATTCCACCGGACGCGGCGTTCTTGCCGGGATTGCGTCTGCTCGCCGACGCCTACGGCGCGCTGCTGATCTTCGATGAAGTGATGACGGGATTCCGCATTGCGTACGGCGGTGCGCGCGAGCGCTTTGGCGTCACGCCCGATCTCACTACGCTGGGCAAAGTCATCGGCGGCGGTCTGCCGGTAGCGGCGTACGGTGGCCGGCGTGAGCTCATGTCGCGCGTTGCGCCGGCGGGCAACGTGTACCAGGCGGGAACTCTCTCCGGCAATCCGCTCGCAATGGCGGCGGGCATCGCGACGCTCGGTGCGATGACCAAGAGCGTACAGGAAAGCCTCGCCGAGTCCACGTCTCGTCTGGTCGCGGGTTTCCGCGGGATCGCGGCGCGGCGCGGCGTTCCATTCGTGGCGGACAGCGCCGGGTCGATGTGGGGGTTCGCTTTTCGCGCCGAACCGGTTCGCTCGTACGACGACGCCAAGACTGCCGACGTCGATCGGTTCAAGCGGTTTTTCCATGAGGCGCTCTCGCGCGGCGTATATCTCGCGCCGTCCGCGTTCGAAGCGGCGTTCATGTCGACCGCGCACTCCGATGCCGATATTGACGAAACGCTCAACCGGCTCGACGACGCACTGGGGGCCGCGGGTTGAGACTGCGCACGGCGGCATTGGCGATGCTGGCGGTGGCCTGCACCAGCAGCGTGCCAGCGCCGACGCCCGTCGTCATCCCGCTCACGGTGGGTCGAACAACGCCTCGCGACACAACGGCCGGCCGCGCGGGTACGAATCCGCCGCCGTCGAGACCGCAGGGACCGCCGACGGTGCTGCCGTCACGGCGGTTTCCCGGCAACGTCCGTGACGTTGGCGGCGCGACGATTAGAGTTCTCCTGTCGGCCAATACCGCGGCGGTGCGCATCGCGTCGCCGGGAGGGCTGGTGCTCACCGGTGCCGACGGGTCGTTGCTCGCCAAGACGGCGCGCGACGAGACGTGGCGCGTCGAACGACAGGGCGGCGGTCGCCGAGTGCGTGCAGTGCGGCCCGACGGCGTGGGGACGGTGTGGGTCGAGCCGCCGCTGATCGCGCATTCTCCCGGCGGCGCGCTCCTGAACGTCGCGAGCAAGCCATATCGCGGCGACCTGGCGTTCTATGGCGGAGATACGGGTGTCGTCGTCGTGAACGTCGTGAAGATCGACGACTACCTCATGGGCGTCGTCCCAATGGAAATCGGTACGCGGGCAGACGCGGATTCCGCCGCCGTGCAGGCGCAGGCGATCACGGCGCGTAGCTATGCGTACACCCGCCGCAGCACGGACCACTCGCGCGTGTACGATCTCGTCGCCGGCGTTGTAGACCAGGTGTATGGCGGGGCCGCGGTTGAAACGCCCGTGTCGTCGCAAGCGGTCGAGTCGACGCGCACTCTCGTGCTCAAGTACGCCGGCCGCGTTGTGAATGCGCCGTACAGTTCGACCTGCGGCGGCGAGACGGCCGCGGCGTCGGAAGTCTGGCGCTCGGGCGACGAACCATATCTCCAACGAGTGAGCGATCGCATCCCAGGTACCGACCGCTATTACTGCGACATCTCGCCGCGATTTTCGTGGACGCGGACGATCGAGGGACCGTCGCTCAACGCGGCGCTCGCGCAGTATCTGGCGGCGTACACGAGCGTGCCGAATCGCACGCCGGGATCCGCGCGCGACGTGACGATTGCATCGCACACGGGTTCAGGCCGCGTCGGGACCCTCACCATCACGACCGATCGCGGGAATTTTTCCCTGCGAGGGAACGACATTCGTTTCGTCCTGCGTGTCCCCGGCGGCGAGATTCTCAACAGCACATATTTTTCAGTGGACGAAACGCACGCGAGCGGCGGATCGATCGGTCGATTGACGATTCGCGGCAACGGGTACGGGCACGGAGTGGGAATGTGTCAGTGGGGAGCGATCGGTCGCGCGCGCGCGGGGCAGGACGCGCGCACGATTCTTCGCACCTACTTTCCCGGGACAACGATCGGGCCGGCCGAATAGCCGGACGCACGAGCTGGAGAACGTCGAACCGAGGGTTGTCGTCATGGCGGATGCGGTACGAATTGGAGTTGTTGGCGCCGGCGCGATTGCACAATTGGCGCACCTTCCCGTGCTCGCGAAAATGCGCGGGGCGCAGCTCGTGGCCATCTGCGACAACGATCGAGCCAAAGCGCGTGCGCTCGCCGATCGATTCGGCATTCGTGACACGTTCACGGACATCGAGGATTTGCTTGAGGTCGAGGATCTCGACGCCGTCGTCATCGCAACGCCGAATCACCTGCACGAACCGCACGTGTTGAGCGCGCTCGCGTCGAAACGTCACGTGCTCTGCGAGCGGCCACTCGCGCTGTCCGCGCGCGGTGTCGAGCGAATTCTCACGGCCGCGACGCGCGCCAACCGCGCGGTGACGGTCGCGAACAATCATCGGTACCGCACCGACGTGCAGGCGTTGTCGCGATTCATCCAGGGCGGGGAGCTCGGAAAGACGATGGCCATACGCGGCGGCGCATATCACCTCAAGCGTCCGGCCGAAGGGTGGCGCCAGCGTCGCGCGGAATCGGGCGGCGGCGCCTTTCTCGATCACGGCGTTCCGCTGCTCGATCTCGCGCTGTGGCTCGCCGACTATCCAGATCCGCTCCGCATATCGGCCCATATGGATCGCGCCCGCAGCGCCGGCGCAGTCGAAGACGCGATGGCCGTGCAGCTCGAGTGCGTCGACGGCATTTCGATCGTGCTCGACGTGTCGTGCTGTTATGTCGGGGAGGAAGAGCGTTGGTGGTTCGAAGTGCTCTCGGCGCGCGGCAGCGCGCGGTTGTCGCCGCTGCGGGTGGTCAAGGAACTGAACGGCCGTCCAACGAATGTGTCACCGGCGGGCGCAGCGGGCCGCGACAGCGCATTCATTCAATCCTACCGCGCGGAGCTCGCACACTTTCTCGCGGTGGCGCGCGGCGAAACCGCGTACGAAGCGCCGGCCGATCAGGTGATGTTGCACCGCATCGTGGAAGCGGCCTACAAGTCGGCGGAAGACGGCAAGGAAGTTCGTTTCTAGAACTCTCGTGGCTGTCGGGGGCTCACGGCTTCAGCGAACGAACGGCGATTCCGCCGGCGTCGAACGCTGCGTGAAGGCGTGCCGCAAACTCCGCGGCGTGGGGACCGTCGCCGTGAATACAGATCGTGTCCGCGCGCACCGCGATTTCGGCGCCGTCCACCGAGCGAATCTTGCCCTCGCGCACCATGCGAAGCGCCCGTTCCACAGCTTCGTTCGCGTCGTGAATGTGCGCGTCGGCGCGGCGCCGTGAGACGAGCGTCCCGTCACTGTTGTAGTTGCGATCGGCGAACGCCTCGCACGCGGTCTTGAGGCCCGCCGATTCGCCCTCGCTGATGAGGTGACTGCCGGGCAGGCCGAACAGAATCAGGTCGCGATCCACGTCATGCACCGCGCGCGCGATCGCGGCGGCCAGCTCCGCGCGCACCGCCGCCATGTTGTACAGCGCGCCGTGCGCCTTCACATGCTGAAGGTCGACGCCGGCCGCTCGAGCGAATCCGAGGAGCGCGCCCGTCTGATAGACCACGAGGTCGTAGGTTTCGTCGGTCGTGATGTCCATGTTGCGGCGGCCAAAGCCGATGAGATCCTGAAAGCCGGGATGCGCGCCGACCGCGACGCCGAGTTCTTTCGCGAGCGCGAGCGTTCGCCGCATGACGCCCGCGTCGCCGCCGTGAAATCCGCAGGCAACGTTCGCCGACGTGATGTGCGGAAACACCGCGTCATCGGCGCCAATCTGGTACGCGCCGAAACTCTCACCCATGTCGCAATTCAAGTCGATCCGCGTTTGCATATTATTATTTACTCATCGCCGAAGCGCGATTGCGTAGCGGGCTTGGGTCAGCTCGCGCTCGTGGTTGAAATATTCCTTCTGGGCGTCCTGCACGGAAATGGGGCGAAAGCGCACGCGGTCGCCTGGCTTGAGCTGCGCCATGAGCGGCAGATCGACCGTGGCCACCTCGCCGATGCGTGGATAACCGCCGGTGGTCTGGCCATCGGCCATGAGCACGATCGGAACACCACTCGGAGGAAGCTGCACCGTCCCGAACACGACGCCTTCGGACAGGAGTTCGATCGGCTCGTCGAGCGCGAGCTCCACGCCTTCCAGACGGTATCCCATTCGGTCGGAGTTCGATGACACGTGAAACGTCGCATCGAAGAGACGCTCTCGAGAAACGTCATTCAGCGCGCCGGCGTGCGCGCCAGGAATCAGTCGAACGATGATGTCGTCGGAGTAGCGCGGACGCAGTGTGCCGCCAATGCTCCATCGCGCGACCGCGCCATGATCGGGCAGCGACGCGGCGAGCCTTGCCGAGAGTGCCGACGGCGCGCCGGCTTGCAGCAGGTCGCCCGAACGTAGCGCGCGACCTTCGAAGCCGCCGAACTCCGCTCTCAGGTAGGTGCTACGGCTGCCGAACACCATGGGCACGTCAATTCCGCCGGCGATCGCGATATACGCTCGACATCCAAAGCGAGCGCGGCCGAATCGAAGAGTTCCGCCACGCGGTATCATGATCGGGTGCCAGCTGGGAACCGGCGCACCGTTCACCGACGGTTCGAGATCGCCGCCTGCCACCGCGACGAGCGTCGCGCCGTCGAATGTGATTGCCGGTCCGATGAGTGCCGCTTCGATGGCCGCGGCGCCGTCGTCATTGCCGACCAGCAGGTTGGCGATCCGCAACGCGGCGCGATCCATCGCTCCACCGCCGGGAACGCCGGCGCTCTGATGACCGACTCGCCCCAGGTCCTGAATCGTGGTTTGAAGGCCACCCGTGACAATTCGGAAAGTCGTATTCACGATGGCCAATCACTGAACTCAGATAGCGTGATCTGTCGAAAACGGACCCGGTCGCCCGCTGCGAGCAGGGTCGGCTCGGGCCGGTGAATGTCGAAGATCCGCACCGGCGTCTTCCCGATCAGGTTCCAGCCGCCCGGCGAAACGAGCGGGTAGACGCCGGTCTGATCGCCGCCGATCCCCACCGTACCCGCGGGAACCGCCGTTCGAGGCGACGCGCGCCGCGGCGTCGCGATGCGCGGCGACAACCCGCCGAGATACGCGAAACCGGGCATGAATCCAACCATGTACACGAGGTAGTCGCCGCCCGCGTGAATGCGAACGACGTCGTCGGGCGACATCTCGTGGCGCTTCGCGACGTCCTCCAGGTCTGGGCCGAGGCTGCCGCCATAGCAAACTGGTATTTCCACAACGCGAGCCGCCGAAACGTCCGGTGCCTCAGCGTGTTCGAGCTGTTCCTCGAGCTCAGCAACCATTCGATCGTACGGAGCAACGCGCGTGTCCCCGGCAACCCTCGCCGGATCATAGTGTACGACGACGCTGGCAAACGCCGGAACCAGGTCGACGACGCCGGCGAGCGGTTGTGCGCGCAACGCAGCCGACACGGCGCGAACGCGCCGATTCGTCGCCTCGTCGATCGACGAGCCAAGGCTGATCATGATGGCGTGGTCGCCGAGTGGGGCAAATCGCATGAAGCTCCAAGTGTACCGCGCCGCGGCGGGCACGTACAGCGGGCAAGCCGAGGAAGTCTTGACGGCGTTGCCGTTTTGAGAGTTGTTATTGGGGACCTATGACTCATCCACCCTTGCTTCGAGCGCTCGTGCATCGCGGAATCGCCGCCGTCGTGGCCGCCGTGCTCATGATCGAGCCGCCGCTTCACGCGCAGACGCCCCCTCCGCCGCAGCCGGCGACGCAAGCAAGCGCGAAGTTGACCGCATATCGCTACCGCCTGCTCGGCGTCTATGACGAGCAAAGCGGCGAGCCAATCGAGGGTGTAGAGGTCTCCGACATCCTGAACGGAAATGGGTCGCTGACGAGCAGCACCGGAACGCTGAGCCTCTTCTTTCTACCCGACGGCGGCGGAATCGTCCGTTTGCGAAAGATCGGGTACGTCTCGCAGATGTTGACTGTTTCGATCAGTCCCGCGGACACGAATCCGATAACGGTCGTCATCTCGCGCGCGGCGCAGTTGCCGACCGTCGTCGTCAAGGATTCGGCGCTGAGCCACTTGTCGCCGCACATGCGAGCATTCGAGGAACATCGCAAAACCGGATTCGGTTCGTTCATTACCGAAGCGGAACTGCGAAAGAACGACAATCGCAACTTCGCGAACGTCCTTGCGGCGCATCTCGCCGGGCTGCAGCAAGTGCCGGCAAAGACGAGCGCGACGTATCTCGTGTCGAGCCGGAAGCCGTGCAAGGGAAGCGCGCTCGCCGGATGCAGAACTCCGAATTGCTACGTGCGCGTGTACACCGACGGCGTTCTGACGTGGGACTCTTCCATGGGTATTTCGTCGTTGCCGGATTTCGCGCGCATCAGTGTCGAGGACTACGCGGCCGTTGAGTTCTACGCCGGCGGGGACGCCCTCCCGCCCGGCATCAGCCCACTCGGCGCGGACTGCGGGACGCTGGTGCTGTACACGCGCGAACGCTAGTCGTTCTGCGCGGTCAGCCGGGCCGTGCGTGCCCGGCGCCGATTTGCTCGAAGATCTTGGCGTCGACGAAGCTCTTGAGTAAATGCTCATCGAGCATCCCGTCGCGCGCCTCCGTGCGGAGGATGTCGAGGGCGCGCTGAGTCGTGAGGGCGCGTTTGTACGGGCGGTCGGTCGCCGTGAGGGCGTCGTAAATGTCCGAGATCGTCATCATGCGCGTTTGCACCGGAATCGCTTCCGCTTGCACCGCACGGGGGTAGCCGCGGCCGTTGAGTTTTTCGTGATGGCCGTAAGCGATTTCCGGAATGCCGCGGAGTTCGCGCGTCCACGGAATCTGCTCGAGAAAGCGGTACGTGTGCGTCACGTGCGACTCGATCTCGCGCCGCTCACGGTCGTCGAGATTGCCCTTTCGGATCATGAGGTATCCCAACTCGTGATCGGCAAGCAGCGGACGCTCGACGCCGTCGAAGTCGACGTAGCTCACGTGATTGAGCTCCGCCAGCGCCTCGAAGCTGCCCTCGGGGAGAATCGTCGGCTCGTTGGCGTTGACGATCTGGTCGAACTGGCTGCGGAGCGACTCACGTGTGAGATCGCGCGTTTCAGCGAGTTGGTGCGCGATGGCATCGTAGCCGTCCCGCCCGTGATTCAAAAGCAGTTCGGCGCGCTCGCACTCGTATCGAAGGCTGGCAGCCTGCGTCAGGTAGGCGAAACGGCTGCGGATGATCTCGAGATCGGCGGGATAGAGCTTCTTTTGCTTCACGAGGACTTGCTCGCGCACGGCGACCTTGCCAAAGTCGTGCAACAGGCCCGCGTACCGAAGCTCTCGCAACTGCTCGCGTGTGAAGTGAATTCCACGATACGGTCCCTCACCGCCCCGGTCCACTGCTTCCGCCAGACCGACGGTCAGCGACGCCACCCGGAACGAGTGACCGGAGGTCGTGGGGTCTCGCGATTCGATGGCCGTGACCGCGGCGGTGACGAACCCCTCGAACAATCGCTCGATGTCTTCGTACAGCCGACTATTCTCGATTGCGACGGCCGCTTGTGATGCGAGCGCGCCAACCAGCTCGACCGCGCGCTGCTCGAACGACGACACTTCGCGCTCGACGACTTCGGGCGAAGACAACTTCGTGTCGGGGTCGCGCTTGTGGTTGATGAGCTGCAGCACGCCGATGATCTCGTCGCGATGCGTCTTCATCGGAATCACGAGCATCGACTTGGTGCGGTAGCCGAACTTCTCATCGAACGTGCGATTCTGTTTGTACGAGACGTCGTCGGGCAGCAGGTAGACGTCCGCGATCACGAGCGGCTCTCCGGTTGCGGCGGTGTAGCCGGCGAGACTTGAATGATTCACCGGAACGGTGAATTCCGTGAGCGGCAGCGCGGGGAGTGTCGAGTTCTGCGACAGCTTGAACCGAAGCGTTTTCGCCGGTCCACCGTCCGTCTCACGCTCGGTCAGATAGAGCGAGCCTGCATCGGCGGTAGTGATGCGGCGAGCGTGGCTGAGAATCGTCTCGAGCAGCGTGAGCAGATCGCGTTCGGTCGAGAGCGCGACGCCGATGCTTGTGAGGTCTCTCAATTCCTGTTGCCGCTGCTCGACGGCGGCAGTGGCGCGATGCCCGGCGACGAGCGCTGCGGCGTGTCGAAATCCGCCCCGCAGCATCGCGAGCGTCGTTCCCCGCGCGGAATCGACGGGGAGATACCCGGTAAGCAGGTCGACGGGAAAATCCGCCGGCGGTTCAGCCTCACCGGGATCACCCAGTCCGACGAGCGCGGCGCGTTCAGCGAGCTCCGCGAATCGCTTCGTGTCATCGCCCGCGCTGGTGACGAGCGCGCGGTCGAGCACGATGACCGTGGCGCGAGTGGGATCGAGCGCCGACGCGGTTGGCAGGGCAAGCACGCGTCGCAGCTCGATGTCGTCTTCGCGTCGTCCGAGCGGCGCGGCGGAAATCGCGCGCCCAACTGCGGTGATGAGGAGCGGTTTCACGGGCTTAAATCAGCACGACGCCGGCGCTCGATACGAGCGCCGGCGTCGTGTCGGGGAAAAGACTTCGTGCGGTCAGTCTCAGGCGCCGAGCTTGGCGAGGTTGCGATTCGCCGGCTCGAAGTCCGGGTACTTGTTATGGATCTGCGTCAACAGCGCCTTTGCCTTGGTGTTGTTCCTCTTGTCCATCTCGTCGAGCGCGCTGGAGTAGGTCTTCATGTCGGCCGGCTCGAGCTTGGATTTGTTGCTCTTGTCGATGACCGACTGAGGTACGGCCTTGGCGTACTGCGATGCGCCGACCGCACCGGCCGGAGTGCCGCTCTGCACGGCGCTGCCGGACTTTGCTGGTTCGCCCGGCTTGCTCGTCGTGGCGTCACCCGCGTCACCCACTTTGCGGCCCGGCTTCGTCGCGAGGTTCATCCCGCCCTCAAGCTTGGACGACAGCTGCGCGATCATGCCGAGCACGTCGTCGCTCTTGCCTTCGATCTTCTGCGGATTGGCGATCTGCGTGGTCTCGATGTCGATCGTACGGCCGGTCATCACGGCCTTGCCCTTTCCGTCGGACATGAAGCCGCCGGTGATGGCGTACTGCGCGCCGAGGATCTTGCCGAGGCGCGCGGCCGTGGTGGGATCGACGAGCTGGTCCTTCGACATCTTCTGCTCGGCCATGATGTCGGCGATGTGCGCGCGGTCGACGAGGCGGACCTTGGTGTTCGACGCAAGATCGGTGATGAGCAAATCCTGAACGCCCGTCGAGATGCCGTCGAAATCCGCCCTGGCGGGTCCGATGGAGCTGTTGGTGAACGTGAATACGACGACGACCGGCCGGTTATCGGCCTGCGCCATGGAAACTGCCGGGGCGGCCACGAGGGCGGCGACGGCGAGCGAGCGGCTGGCGTGCGACAGCGTACGGAACATGGTCTCCTCCAAGAGACTAATAAAACTCTAAATCCTCAACGTCATGCCTTCAGCGGCCGCGGTCACGCGCAACTTGCCGCTCCCCCCACGTGCTTCAACAAGCGCCCTGCTGGCCGCCACACCGCGTTCTACGTCATCGTCGGACCGCTCGGGGCGGTGGTGAAACAACACCAGCTCTTCTACCCCGGCAGCCAAGGCAAGCTCCACCGCGTCCGCATACGTCGAATGTCCCCAGCCGCGGTGCTTCGGATATTCCTCAGGAGTATACATGGCGTCGTGCACCAGTGTCTTCGCGCCCCGTACGAAATCGACCAACTGTGTCCACCATTCGTCACGCGTTGGATAAATCTCTGCAGCCCCCAACTCGTTATCGGAGATGTATACGAATGACGCGTCGCCCGGACCACCCGATGAGAATCGGTACCCAAGCGCCCCGCCCGGATGGTGCACCGCAAACGCCGTCACGCTATAGCCATTCCCGGTGCATTGCTCCTCGCCCATCTCATAAAAATCGATTCGCGCATCCAACTCTTCGAACGTCACCGGAAAAACGACGGGGGACATCTGGTCGCGAATCACTTGGTCGATGCTCGTCTCGAGCGTCTTTGATCCCCAGATCGTGAAATGATTGCCCGGCTGAAAAATAGGCGCGAAAAAGGGAATGCCCTGAATGTGATCCCAGTGAGCGTGCGTCAGGAAAATGTCCGCCGCGATCGCGTTGCCGTTTGCCCGAGCGACCAATGATCGGCCGAGCTCACGAATACCGGTGCCCGCATCGAGCAGGATGAGCCAATCCGTATCTGTCCGCACCTCCACGCACGGTGTATTGCCGCCGTATCGAACCGTATCCGGTCCCGGGGACGGGATCGAACCGCGTGTTCCCCAAAACCGCAAATGCAAGGTCATGAAGCGAGTGCCTCGCGTTCAAAGGCAATGATAGGCAAGGAGGGCAAAACTAAGCTAGGAAGGGAGTCACCGGCGTGGGGTGACGACCATCACAGGAAAGGCGAACCACGACGAAACTTCGTAACGTTTCGCTACAGACGGGCCTGCGCGCGCTGCTCGAGAGCGGCGCGGTCGGCGAGCGTGATGCGACGACGTTCAACGGTGACCCAATGTGCGTCCTGAAATTCCTTCATCGCGCGCGACACCGTCTCGCGGCTCGCACCAATCATCTGCGCGATGGTTTGATGCGTGAGCGCTTTTTCAATTGTCGGATTACGCGCCTCTTCCGACAAATCCAATAGCAGGCGAGCAATGCGACCCGGAACGTCGAGCAACACGAGCCCGCCGATCTTGTCGTCGGCGCGGCGTAATCGGCGCGACAGCTCCATCAACAACGACCACGCAACCGTCGGCGACGATTCCACGCGCCGGCGGAAATCATCGCGGCGGAGCACGAGCAAATTCGAATCTTCCATCGCGATCACATGCGCGGACCGCGGACGATCGTCGATCAACGCGAGCTCACCGAAATGATCTCCGACGCTCAACACGCCAAGGATCACCTCGCGACCGTCTTCGCCGATGAGGACGACTTTGACCCGCCCCTCGCGCACAACGAATAGCGAATCGCCGGGGTCGTTCTCGAAGAGAATGACGCTGCCGCGCGGATAAAACTTCTCGCGGGTCAGTTCGCCGAACCGCAGCAGCTCTGATCGCTCGAGTCCGCTCAGGAGCGGAACGGTCGCTAGGAAATCCGCCGTTGGGGTCGTCACGCGGGAGTGTCAGAGGTTGGCCATCCGGGGGCGTCGGCGCCCTGCTGCGTCATCGGCGCGAAGTTACTCGCGCCACGATGGGGTGTCAAACCGGCAAGCTCTTATGACGGCTGCAATTACGTCGGCGGCTGAGTTATATTCTCAAGCTGGCTGAAAGAAGGGCCATTCACAGAGCGACACCGTAGAGGCGGAATCGACCCTCTACGCTCGCTCCAACGACCTCAGAGAATTGACCATGAAAGCAGACATCCATCCCGAATACGCAACGGCCAACGTGAAGTGCGCCTGCGGCAACACATTCCAGACGCGCTCCACGTCGTCCGAGATCCATACCGACGTGTGCGCCGAATGCCACCCGTTCTACACCGGTAAGCAGCGCTTCATGGACACCGCAGGACGCATCGAGCGCTTCCGTCAGAAGTTCGCCAAGCCGGGCGACAAGGCGGCGGCCGCGGCTGCTACGCCGTCGGCAAGCTGAGGGCCCCTGGCGCTCCGCGAACGTTTAGCGGCCGCCCTCGCCCGCGCAGAGGAAGTCGAGCGAGCGCTCGTCAATCCTGCCGGACCCCGCGACGCCAATCAGTTCGCGGAGCTCGGGCGAGAACACCGGCGGTTTGAGCCGGTGGTGAACATGGCGGCGGAATTGAAGCGATTGGAAGACGAGCTCGCGGGTACTCGCGAGCTCGTTTTGCTAGACGACCCCGAAATGGCCGAAGAAGCCCGCGCCGAGGTCACTCGGCTCGACGTTGCGATTGCCGAGCTCGAGGCCAGGCTTACGCCCGCGTTGCTGCCGCGCGATCCGCTCGACGACCGCAACTGCATTGTCGAGCTACGCGCCGGCACCGGCGGCGACGAAGCCGCGCTCTTCGCCGCCGAACTGTTCCGCATGTACACCAGATACTGCGAACGGCGGGGCTGGAAGATCGAAATCATGTCGCTGTCCGACGCCACGCTCGGCGGGCTGAAAGAAGTCGTATACAAGGTCGCCGGCGACGGACCCTTCGGCGCGATGCGGTGGGAGTCGGGCGTACATCGCGTGCAGCGTGTCCCAGCTACCGAAAACCAAGGCCGCATTCATACCTCGGCAGCGACGGTCGCGGTGCTGCCGGAGGCCGAGGAAGTCGACGTCAAGATCGAAGACAAGGATCTCCGCATCGATGTCTTTCGCTCATCCGGCCCGGGGGGACAAAGCGTCAATACCACCGACTCGGCGGTGCGCATCACGCACTTTCCGACCGGTCTCGTGGTCAGCCAGCAGGATCAGAAGTCGCAACTGCAGAACAAGCTCAAGGCGATGGAAGTGCTGCGCGCGCGACTGTTGGACCTGCGCGTCGCCGAGCAAGAGGCGGAGCGCGCGCGCATGCGTCGCACGCAGGTCGGCACCGGCGACCGCTCCGCCAAGATCCGCACCTACAACTTTCCGCAAAGCCGCGTCACCGATCATCGTATTGGCTTTACATCGCACAATCTTCAAGGCATTCTCGACGGCGACATCCAGCCGCTCATCGATGCGCTGAAGATTGCCGACGTCGAGGACCAACTCGGAGACGAAGCGTGAGCAATCCCGAGATCGCCGACAGCACGACGGTCGGGCAACTGCTTGACGAACTTGCGGGAGTGCTGCGAGGCGGCGGCGTGCCGCACGCGTTTTCCGAAGCGCGCGACCTCGTCTCGTCGCTCTATGACGTGCCGCGTTTTTGGCCGATGATCAACGGCTCGGTCGCGGTCGACCCGGCGCTCCACGAACGCGCGCGCCGGGCGGCTCGCGCCAGAACGCGCGGTGCGCCACTGGCCTACGCGGTTGGGCGCGCGAGCTTCCGGCGTCTCACGCTCGACGTCGATGAGAGAGTTCTCATTCCGCGCCCAGAGACGGAACACCTGGTGGAGTTGGTGCTCGAGGAAACGTCGGGGATGACTGGCGGAGTCGTGGTCGACGTCGGGACGGGATCGGGCGCAATCGCCATCTCGCTCGCGATGGAAGGAAACGCTCGGTTTTCCAGGGTGTATGGAACGGATATCTCGCTCGACGCGGTGAACGTCGCCCGGGGAAATGCCGCGCGGCTCGGCGCGCCGGTGAGCGTGATTCATGGGTCCCTGCTGGCGCCCCTTCGCGGCCTCACGGCGCACGTCGTCGTCTCGAACCCCCCGTACATTGCGCTAGGCGAGGCCGAGTCGCTTCCGTCGAGCGTGCGCGATTGGGAACCTGCCCCGGCCCTGTACAGCGGCGCCGACGGCATGCGTGCGACGGCAGGGCTCGTACAACAGGCGGCAGACGTTCTGGCACCGGGCGGTTTGCTTGCGATCGAAGTGGATGTTCGGCGCGCGTCGCTGGCGGCAGAGCTCGTGAGCCGCGAGCAGCGGTTCCATTCGATTCGCGTGGAGTTGGATCTCACTGGGCGCGAGCGCTTTGTGCTCGCCCGACGACTGGAGGGAGAGGGCGAATGATTGAGGACAAGGCAAAGGAGCTCGGCCGTTTGATTGGCCAGAGCAGCGAGTACAAGGCCGTGAAGCGCGCGAGCGACACGCTGAATGGCGACACGGAAACCGTCACGCTGTTGCAGAAGATGGAGCAGCTTCGCGTCAACGCGCAGCGCATGATGCAACGCGGCGAACGTCCAACGGAGGAGATGGAAGGCGAGCTCGATGGGCTTTTGAACCAAGTCCAGGGACGCGTCACCTACCAGCAGCTGCTCGTGGCGCAGGAGAATTTCGACAAAGTGATGGGCAAGGCGAACGATTGGATTCTCGAGGGTATCGAGAAGGGTGCTACCAGCTCAATTATTACGCTTGGATAGGGACGTGTCGCGGGGCAAGCTCATCGTCTTCGAAGGCGCGGAAGGGGCGGGGAAGAGCACGCAGTTGCGTCTTCTCGCCGAATGGCTTCGCGCACGCGACCATCAGGTCGTTTCCGTTCGCGAGCCAGGTGGCACCGCCGTCGGCGACGAAATCCGTCGCGTTCTTCTCGATCCCGAATCGGATATCGTTCCGCGCGGCGAGGCGCTGTTGTTCATGGCGTCGCGCGCGCAGTTGGTCGAACGCGAAATTCGTCCGGCATTGACCGCTGGCGCACTCGTCCTCGTCGACCGGTTCTTTCTTTCGACGTACGCATACCAAGGCGCGGGGCGAGGTCTGCCGGAAGCCGATCTTCGCAATGCGAACTCCGTCGCCACCGACGGTTTGGTGCCAGACTACACGCTGCTGCTTCGCATCCCGGCGAGGGACGGCCTCGATCGCGCATCGCGCCGCGGCGGGCACGACCGCATGGAGCGGGCGGAGTTGGCGTTTCACGAGCGCGTGTCGCGGGCGTTCGATCGCTTCGCGACGCGAGAATGGCAAGCCGCCCATACCGAGTGTGGTCCGATCGAGCTCGTCGACGCGGTGGGCACGGAAGCCGCGGTGTTCGATCGGGTGCTTTCCGCTCTTCACGCCAAGCTGCCGAGCATGTTTCCGGCGGCGGCGCAAACCGTCTGAGTAGGTAGAATGCGCGCGATGCACTTCTGCGGGTCGAGGATCTAGATGCGTTCACGTGGTGTGCTGGCCGGCGTGGTGTTGGGATGCGCGCTCGCGTCGGGCGGGTGGCTCGTCGCGCGCGGGTTGTCGGGCGGTGCACGCACCGACGCGGACGGCGCCCACCTATTCAACCAGGTGTTCGCGCGAATCTCGCACGACTACGTGGACACGCTGTCGGATTCAACGCTCTATGTGAACGCGGTCGAGGGACTGGTTGGCGACCTTCACGACCCGCACAGCCAGTACCTATCGCCCGAGCTGCTCGCGAAGCTGTCGGAGCGGACGTCTGGCCGGTACGCAGGCGTGGGAACGCAAATCGATGTGCGCGACGGTTGGATCACGATCGTTGCGCCGCTGCCAGGCGGGCCGGCAGTGGAAGCTGGAATTCAGACTGGCGACCGGATCATCGAAGTGAACGGAAAGCCGATGCACGGCCTGAGTGCCGATGAGGCGCGAACGACTTTGCGCGGCGAGCCAGGCTCCGTGGTCCGTATCACGATCGAGCGGCCCGGGGTTCCGACGCCACTCAAGTTCGCGCTCACACGTCGTGAAATTCAGGTGCACTCGGTGCAGCACGCGACGATGCTCGGCGACGGTGTCGGTTACGTCGCGCTGACCATCTTCAGTGAAGAATCCGCGTTCGATCTGCGTCGAGCGATCGATTCGTTGCGGGGAGTGGGCATGAATTCGCTGATCTTTGATTTGCGCGGCGATCCAGGCGGACTGCTCGATCAGGGCGTGAACGTCGCCGATCTCTTCCTCGATCCGGGAAAGCGTATCGTCAGCCTTCGCGGTCGCACGCAAGCGCTGTCGAAGGAGTTCGACGATCATCAGCCCCAATTCTGGCCGCAGCTGCCGGTGACGGTGCTTGTTGACGGCGGCGCGGCGAGTGCCTCAGAGATCGTTGCGGGCGCGCTGCAGGATCACGATCGCGCGCTGCTGATCGGATCCACCACGTACGGCAAGGGAAGCGCGCAGAACGTGTTTCCCATGAGCAACGGCGGCGCCGTGAAACTGACGACAGCGCTGTGGTACACGCCGTCGGGCCGCAGTATCAACAAGAAGCGGACGACCGACACCGGCGCGCCGGTTCCGACCGATTCGGCCGCGAAGGCAAAGCGTCCGACGTTCACGACAGACGACGGCCGCAAGGTTCTCGGCGGCGGCGGCATAACGCCGGATGTCATCATTCCCGGCGTCGTGATCACGGCGCCGGATAGCGCGTTGTCGCACGGGTTGAGCGGGAAGATCGCGCAGTTCCAGGACGCGCTCACGGACTACGCGCTGTCGCTCAAGGCGTCGCATACGATCACGTCGCCGGACTTCGTTGTTACGGCGGCCATGCGCGCGGAGTTGCTCCGACGCATGCAGACGCGCGGCATCACGCTCAAGCCCGCGGTGTACGCGGCGGCAGCGCCGCTCATCGACCGTCGCTTGGGGATCGAGGTTGCGCGCTATGTGTTCGGCGAGTTGGAAGGATTCCGCCGCGGCCTGCGCGACGATCCGGTGGTGACGAGCGCACTCAAAATTGCGCGCGGGGCGACGACCGAGAAAGTGCTATTCGATCGCGCCGCCGCGGTGGCCGCGTCGTCTACGGCTTCGTCTGATCGAGGATCTTCACGCCCGACGGCACCGTAAACGTGAACACGGCGCGGTCCATCGCGCCGTTGAGGTCCATCGATGTGAGGTGAACGTGGCGGATCACGCCGCTCGTTTCGACCTCTTCAAATTCGCGAATGAGCGAATCATCGTCGTCGACCCAGACGGTCGCCTTCGTGAACGGCGCGCTCGTGCCTTTCTTCGGGACGAGGGTAAACCCCTTCGCCGAGTGGCCGTCGACCGTTCGCGCCGCCGCCGGCGAGATGTCGTATTTGGTGCGAGGCGCGTCGAGAAACATGCCGGTCAGGTCGATTGGAACCGCATCGCGATCCGCCGCCGGACGCTTTATCACCTGTCCCGGCACACTGCTCGGCAGATAGATCCAGACGGCCTTTCCGTCAGCGACGATCGCGTCGGTCATGGGCGCCTTGAACCGAATCGCGAGACGATTCGGCCGTTCCTGCGCGAAGTCGCCGCGTGCCGTCGCGCTGGTCCCCACGATTGGATTGGTGACGGTCTGATCGAACGTGCCGCGCACCGATTTCACCTTCGCCCATGCGGCGACGGCGCGGTCGATCGTTCCGTCGCCGGCCTGCGCGCCGAGCGTTGCGGTTGCGATGCCGCTGAGGGCAATCGACAAAATGCTGGTAGAAAGTCTCATGATGTTTTCTACACGCCCGCGGCGTTCCCCGTTCCCGGCGTTGGCGCGATGGACCGGCCGATGGCGCTCGTGATCGCGCGGAGTTCCGTCACGAGGCGAGCGAACTGGTCGGGGTAAAGCGACTGGCTTCCATCGGAGAGCGCCCGGTCGGGGGTCGGATGCACTTCGACCATCACCCCGTCTGCTCCCGCGGCAACCGCCGCGCGCGCCATCGGAATGACCTTGTCGCGCAGCCCGGTACCATGGCTCGGATCGGCGATCATCGGCAGGTGAGACAGCTTCTGAACAATCGGTACCGCCGTCACGTCGAACAGATTGCGCGTCATCGTGTCGAAGCTGCGGATACCGCGCTCGCACAGAATGACCTGATCGTTTCCTTCGGCCAAGATGTATTCGGCGCTCATGAGCAAATCGGTAATCGTTGCCGCCATGCCTCGTTTGAGCAGCACAGGTTTGCCGATCTTTCCGACGGCGCGAAGCAGGGAATAGTTTTGCATGTTGCGCGCGCCGATCTGCAGACAATCAGCATACTCGGCGACGAGATGCGCGCCTTCTTCGTCGAGGGCCTCGGTGACGATGGGCAGGCCCGTCTCTCGACGCGCGAGGGCGAGCAATTCGAGACCCTTCTTGCCGAGTCCCTGGAACGAATACGGCGAGCTTCGCGGCTTGAAGGCGCCGCCGCGAAGTGCGCTCGCGCCGGAGTCGCGAACCGTGCGCGCGGCAGCAAGAATCTGTTCTTCGGATTCGACTGAACACGGGCCCGCAATGATCACCACTTCCGTTCCGCCGAACGACACACCGGGCGCGATCGTCACGATGGTGTTCGTCTCCTTCCACTCGCGCGACACCTGCTTGTACGGCTTGCTGACGTGAATGACCTCGGCAACGCCCGGGAGCGCCTCCACGCGCGTGCCGTCGACGCGGCCGTCGTTGCCCACGAGGCCGATCGTCGTTCGCGTCTCCCCGGGCATTGGACGTGCCGAGTACCCCATCTCTTCTATTGTCTTCACGACGCGGGCGATCTGCTCCTGCGTCGCATGATTGTCCATCACGACCAACATGTTTTCTCGCTTGCGCTTGTAAGCCTGAAATATATCGGCGGCGAGCCCGAGGCTGCTGGCATACGCAGTCTGCTAAGGCCCCTTGAACAGAATCTTCGTTGATCGATGGACGCCGTCGCCATCGAAAACACCGAGGTAGACGCCCGGCGGCACCGTGCCGCCGTTGGCGTCGCGCCCGTCCCACGCGACGCGCTCGTCGCACCCGCTGAGGGCGTTCACGTTGTCCCGGCCATAGGCCCCCGCTGACAACGTCCCGTTAAGGCTCGAGCTGGGAATGATTTTGCGCACTTCGCGCAACCGAATGTCATAGATCGTCAGCTTCACCGCGGCCGGCCGAGCAAGGTCGAACCAGAAGCACGTCAGCGCCGATTTCGTTCCGCCGCCGAACGGATTTGGAAAATTGGCATAGAACACGGTCGCAGTCGGCGATGCCGCGATCACGAACGTCCCCGAACTGGTGACGGTGACCTGATCGGCGGCCGGACCGGTCTGCGCTCTCGCGTGCACCTGCCAGTGATACGAGGCATTCGACTCGAGGGAATCAGGGAACACATACGACGTGTCGTTCAAACCATTGCGCACGAAATCGACGTTTCCCGTTCTGGTGTTGATCACCGATATATCGTAGACCCACAAGCCCGGCGGCAGCGTGATCGGCGGACTGCTCCAGATGAAGCGCGGAGTGCGGGTCGGGACGATGGTGGTTGGTCCCCGAAGCGGCGCGACGAGCCGCAGCCAACCACGAACCGGGTGCTGGACGATCTGCTCGGCCACGACCGTACCGTTACGATCGGACAGGCGCGCTCGGAAATACACCACCGTGCGTTCCGGCAGCAGCGAGTCGAGTGCGAAGGTGGCGGTTTCTCCGTCAGCGGCGTTGATGTAGAACGGCGAACGGAATTGCGGCTCGAGCGACAACACGATCGACACCGAATACGGCGCGAGATCAGGCCGGTTGTCGAAACCGGACACTGACATGATTGGCGCGGGCGAGACGCTGTCCCCGGTCACTGACGAGATCGAGAGCGCGACCGTTTGCGCGCCAGCCCGCGTTCCTTCGCCGACCAGCGCCGCGAGCAGCAGAAACGCCGCCGCGCGGCGTCGAAAACTCATACCGTCGTAGCCACCGCGGTTGACGTCGGAACGCTGGACGCCATGGCGTCGACCGAATGTGCGCCGTTCATGCGAACGCTGACGAGCGACGAGACACCCGGCTCCTGCATCGTCACACCGTACACCGCGTCGGCGGCTTCCGTCGTCGTGCGCGGGTTGTGCGTGATAACGATGAACTGCGTGCGCGACTTGAACTGCGTGAGCATTCTGACAAAGCGGCCCACGTTGGCGTCGTCGAGCGGAGCATCGACTTCGTCGAGCAGGCAGAACGGACTCGGCTTGGTGAGGAAGATGCCGAACAGCAGCGAGAGCGCCACGAGCGCGCGTTCTCCGCTCGACAGCAAATGGATGCGCTGCGTGCGCTTGCCGCGCGGCGACGCATGAATTTCGATGTCGCAGTCGAGCGGGGCATCGGGGTTCTCGAGCCGCACATCGCACTCGCCGCCGCCGAACAACGACATGAAGATCTGGCGGAAGTTTTCGCGCACTTGGGTAAACGTTGCGAGGAACAATTCACGCGCCGAGCTGTCGATCTCGCGAATGGCGTGCTGCAACTGCTGCTTGGCGTCGGCGAGGTCGGCGCGCTGGCCGGTGAGGAACTCCTGGCGCTTGAGCGTTTCCTCATGTTCTTCGATGGCGAGCACGTTCACCGGCCCGAGGCGCTCGAGCTCCTGCCGGAGCGATTCCGCCTCGGCGCGGAGTGCTTGGTCGTCGAGCTCGACTTCCTGTGCTTCGGCGAGCATTGCGTCGAGCGGACGGCGCCACTCGGTTTCGAGACGCTCGCGAATTGCGGCGCGGCGCCCGCTCAACTCCGTGTGCCGAAGCTCCGCGTGATGGAGATCGTCGCCGTGCGTCTGGAACTGGCGACGGGCGTGATCGAGCGCGTGCTCCGCTCCGATCATTGCCTCGTCCGCGGCGCGGACAGCGGACTCCGCGCCATTCAACCGCTCTTCGCCGTCAGCAAGCGTTGCTTCGCGCGCTGACAAATCGCTCTGCCAATCCGACATCTGCTGCGCGAGCGACGAATCCGCCTGCGAGAGATCAGCCAACTCCGCGCGCAACGCCTCGAGTCGCGCGCTGGCCGACTCGTGCTCCTGCATCAACCGGCGCTCGCGATCGTGGGCGACCTGTCCACGCGCCTGCGCTTGCGCTTCGTCCACCTGCGCCGCCGTCCGAGCCTCGCGAGCGGCTTCCTGCGCACGCTCGGCGACTGACAGCTCCTCACGCGCGCCGGAGACGGCGGAGACGTGCTCCTCGAGCGCCGTCGTCAACGTAGCACTTTCCTCGTCGAGACGCGTCATTCCCTCGACAAGCTGGTCGCGTCGCGTCGATAACCGATTGGCGAGACCATCAGCATCCTGTAATTCTCGGGTCGCCCGCTGCTGCCGGCGCTCCAACTCACCACGATGTTCCGCGGCGCGGCGCGCATCCACCTGTGCCGCCTCGAGATGCGCCGAGGCTTCCATCACGCCACGTTCAGACTCCTGCACTGCGAGACGTAACGCGTCGGCCGCGGTGGTGGCTTCCTGTCGCGCGCGTTCCGTCGCCGTCAGCTCGGCGCGCAGCGCGAACAGTTCAGCGCGACGCCGCAGAGGACCAGGTCCGCCAACACTTCCCGGCAGCCAGATTGCGCCGCGTCCGTCGATGAAGGCGGCGCCGTCGTCCACTGCTTCGGCATGACCGAGCAACGCGCGAACCCACGGGCGGCTCGGGCCCGTTGCGTCGACTTTGTTCGACAGCGCGCTGTCGAGGATTTCGCCGAGGTTGTCGTCGCGGAGTGAGTCGAGCGGAAGCAGAAGGAGCGGGCCGGGGTTCGCCGTGGCGTGCCACGCGCGAACAGCTTCGGCAACGCCGCGGTCGCGAACGAGAATCGCGGCGACCGTCGCTCCCAGGAAACGCTCGACCAACAAAGCGGACGCCTGATCGGCACTGATGAAATCACTCAAGGGGCCGAGAATGGCGCCCTCACCGAACTGTTCGCGCTCGCGCAGGAGCCGCGCGGCGGCAGGCGCAAGCCCCACGCGTTCGCGTTCGAGGGTGTCGAGTGCGTTGACGCGTCCCTGCAGCGATGTGTGCGCTTCGTCGGCGCGAAACAACTCCGCGCGGGCCGTCGCTTCGTTGTCGCGAAGTTCACGGTCGGCGGCGCGGGTTGCCTCGAGCCGCGTAGCCGCAACGGCTGACCGTTCGCGCGCTTCTTCGACCGCCACACCAGCATTCTCTAAATCCTGCTCGATCGCGGCGGAAGCATCAGCCAAGCGGGAGCGTTCTTCGGCCAATACGTCCAGGCGGCTCGCGAGCTCATCGCGCTCCCGTTTGGTCCGTTCCCGATCGATCTCCACGCGTTGCGATCGGTCCTGCAGCTCGCGGTGCCGTCGCTCCGCGATATCGAGCGCCGATCGACGCGCGCCAACCAGCTTTCGGGTTTCGTCTTCTTCGGTCTGGCGCTGCGCCAGCGTTGCACGCGCGCCCTCGACCAGTGCCTCCAACTCGGCGCGTTCGCGCGCGGCAACTTCGCGATCGGTAAGAACGCGAGCGCCGTGCGCCTCGCCTTCGTTCGCTTCGAGCTCCGCGCGCTGGCGGCGCGCCAACGCGTTGCGCTGCCGCTCTTCAGCGACGGCCATTTCACCGCGCAACTGCTGCGCCGCCTCGCGCTGCGACGATACGAGGCGCAGCAGTTCGGTGCGCTGCGCTTCCGCCGCGGCGCGATTGCCATTGGCGACATCGCGCCCCTGCTCCGCGGCAACGACGGCTGTTTCGGCGTGGGGCGCGGTTTCGCGCAACGTGCGCACTTTCTCGTCGAGCTGCTGAAGTTCCTCGTGCCATGCTTCCATCTCGCGCTTCGCGAGCGCGATCTCGATGGTGAAGCGGCGCGACGTGAGCTCGGAATGCCGTTCGGCGCGTTTCCGCTGGCGCGCCAGAGAGCGCACCTGGCTCTGCACCTCGGAGATAAGATCGTCGAGCCGCTGAAGGTCGACGGTCGTTTCTTCGAGGCGGCGTTCGGTTGTGCGGCGGCGGTCGCGATACAGGCCGACGCCAGCGGCTTCTTCGAACAGCTCGCGACGGTCGTCGGGGCGATCGGACAGGAGGGCGTCGATCATCTTGCTCTCGATCACGACGCCGGTGTCGGCGCCCAGCCCGGTGCCGCGCAGCAGGTCGGCAATATCGCGCAAACGGCACGGCGTGCGATTGAGGAAATACTCACTCTCGCCCGACCGCGACAGCCGTCGCGTCAGCACGACTTCCTTGAACGCGATCGGAAGAATGCCCTCTTCATTCGAGAAGTGGAGCGAGACCTCGGCGACGTTCACCGGGCGGCGCGCCGACGACCCCTGAAAAATCACTTCGTCCATCTTCGCGCCGCGGAGCAAACGCGCGCGCTGCTCGCCGAGGACCCATCGCACGGCGTCGGAGACGTTCGACTTTCCGCATCCGTTCGGGCCGACGATCGCTGTCACGCCCGGGTTGAACACCATCTCCGTCGTATCGGCGAACGACTTGAATCCTTGAAGCTCGAGCTTGGTCAGCCGCACTAGAACATTCTCCCTTTGCGATACACGAGCACCGGAGTGATCGACGATGCTCGAAGCGATTCTGCGTAAAGCGATGCTTGCTC
Organism: Gemmatimonadaceae bacterium; assembly: GCA_039924785.1. GTDB lineage: Bacteria > Gemmatimonadota > Gemmatimonadetes > Gemmatimonadales > Gemmatimonadaceae > JAQBQB01. Next base: position 22,885 of record JBDTAE010000293.1, read on the forward strand.
GATCGTCGCGAACGCGCCGACGAGCAGCCATGCCGTGCCGTCTTGCTGGCGAAGCGCGTACACCGGTTGTCCTCGATCGGCGTAGCTCGCCACCATTCCGGGAACGGCTTTCGCCGGTACGCCGGAATCAATTCGAAACGCGAACGGCAGGCGCACCACGCTCTCGCCACCGACCAGCAACTTTCGGCGCTTGAGTACGTTGAGGAGCGAATCCGCGCTTTTCGGGTTCTCGAAAGCGCCGCTCACGACTTTATACCATCGTGCCCCCTGGATCAGCGCGGGGGCGAACGTCGCCGCCGGCAAATCCTTGCCGTCTTTTTGCAGCTTGAAGATAGCACCCGCCTGCGTGTTCTCCGCCACCAACTCGACGGCAAATGCGGCCACCTCGGCCGAATCCGATGGGTCGGCGACCTTGAGGACTGGCGGCGGCGGTGTTACCGCGACTGGGCCGGGCGCGGCGGTCGCCGCAATCGTATCCGTGCGCGTCGTGTCCGTGTGCGCAGTGTCCTTGAGTGCCGAATCCAGCTTCGGAATCGCGCGCATGGCGTTGCGCGCGGAGTCCGGTTTCGACCCAATCCGTCCTCGTCCGGTTTGGGCGAAAGGCCGATACGCGAGCCACGCCGCCATTCCGGCCACAACCACGGTGAGCGCAATGCCAGCCAGACCGGCGACCTTCTTTCGCGACCACGTCGGTAACGCCGCAGGCTCCGGCGCGGTACGACGCACGTGGACGGCCCGCGGCTCCTTCACCGAGCCGAGCACCGGCACATCCGGCAGCGACCCGGGGATCGCGTCGCCGACGAGCACCGCGCCGTCGGTCACCGCAATGAGATCCGCCAACCGCGGCGCACTTGCCGGCGCGGCGAGAATGAGCAATGCACCCATCTCCCGAAACCCGGCGGTCAACCGCTGCCAGCGCGGGCTCGGAAGCATCTCTTCGTACGGCGGTGCGTCGGTGCCGCTGGGCATGACGAACAGCTCGCCCGGACCAGCAACCTCATATGCGATTTTTGTAATCGATACGCCGTAGAGAAAGCTGTCGACGAGGCCGTGCGGATCGTCCGTCTGCACGAGTGCCTGAATCGGCGGCGATTCCGCGAACAGGTCGCCCAGCGCGACGCGCCGTTGCAATGCCTGCGCGCGCGCGATGCCGACCGCAACGAGTCCGGTGGCAACTGGATTCGCGCCGATGACGACGAACGAGTTGTACCCGCCCATCTTCGCGCCGAGGTCTCGCCCCGCGGCCTCCCAGTCGAAGAATGGGCGGTGCAGCGGCGGTGTCATGGCGATCCCGCGTATACGTAATAGCTCTGCCCCGACGAGCGTCCGATGCGATCTGCCTGATCGCGGGTCGGATACGGTCCGAGTACGACGCGGAAGACGGGCCCGCCGTCCGTGACTGACGTGACGACGCGGGCTGTCTGTCCTCCGATCACGATCTTCGCGGCTTGCTCGCGAGCCTTCGCTTCGTTGAGCAGCGCCGCGAACGAGACCGTGAATCCCGTCGTCGTGTCAGGACGCGGAGCAGGAGGCGCGACGACTGTGTCGGATTTCGGCGCGGCCTTCGCGGTCGTGTCGGTGGCGGTGGTGTCCCTCGGCGCGAAGTCCGGCGGCGACGGACGCTGACGGAACCCCGACCACGAAAACGCATACCAGAAATCTGATGCTCCGCCGGCCGCGCGATGAAGCTCTCGTTTCGACGCCGGATCGACAAACACCACGTCGTTGCCTTGCACGAGCCCGACCGAACCGTCGGGCGCAACGAGCGGGAGATCCGATCGCCACGGTGTCCGTAGTGTCGAGACGATCGTATCGGTTCCCGTGGAAATGACCCACACCGAATCACCGGTTGCCGGACGCACAAGAACAAATCGCCCCACCGCGTCAACGCGCATCTCGCGCGGCCTGCCCGGGAGCTCGATCGCTGCGCTCACTTTGTCCTGAAACCGATCGACGACGCGAATCGCATTTGAGGAATCCGTAATCACGAAGAACCGGTCGCCACTCGGCGTCGCCGCCATGGCGGTCGCTTCATGGTCGAGCCCAATCCTTTCGCCCTTCTCGAACAGCCGGGCGCGCAGGCCGAGCAGTCCGCGATCATTCGTCGCGAAATACAGGCGGTCGGCGAGCGGTGCGCCGATACCCCAGCGAACATCGCCGATCGCGAGCGAATCCTTCATCGTCACGTCAGGCGGATGCATGCGAAACACGCGTGCGCCATCTCCCCGCCCCGTCAATACGATGACGGTGCCGTTTGGCTGCGGAAAAACCGCGCGCGCCGGACGATTGGGCTTGTAAACCCAATTGCCCGACGGCGTCAGTCGCACGACCGCGCCGTCGGCGCCCACACCGAAAATGGTGCTGCCATCGGCCGTCACGAGACCGGCGAGCGGCGTTTTGCTTGGCGTGATGACGCGTCCGATCCTGAGATCGATCCAGAGCGGAACCGACTTCGTTGACGTCGCGGCGATGAGACCGGCGTCCGCATCAAAGCCGAGCACGCGATCGAGCGCCGGCAGCGCGTCGCGCGAGATGGAAACGACCGAGTCGACAGCCGGGAACGCTACAATCCGCGCTTCTCCGCCGCCGCGAGGCACGCGCAGCATCAACGCGTCGGGACCGTTGTTCGCCGATGCCGTAGCCGACGTCGACGACGTCGTTCCGGTCGCCGGCGAATTAGATCGATCGCCGCGCGAGCAAGCGGCGAGAACACACAACAGGGCGAGGGGCGAGCGCACGATTGAAACTAACCGACCGGACTGACCGCTAGAACGAGGGCCAGAGCGACCAGGTCCACACCCCACGGTGCCCGGCTTGGTCCAGCGGAATCGCGAAGTCCCAGCGCAAGATCGCGTAGTTAAAAAGATTCACTCGAAGTCCCGCGCCGTAGCTCCGCAGCGGATATCTCGCCTTGTCCGAGTCGAGAATCGACGGACGGTACCCATACACCGTCTGCCCGTGCGACCACGCGAGGCCGGCGTCGTAAAAGAACAGCCCGTCGACGGGCGGAAGGGACACCGGCGCGAATCCGAGCTCGATGTGCCGCACCAGAGGGAATCGGAGCTCGACGTTCGCGACGGCAACCCGGCTGCCGAGGAGCTGAACGGCGCTGCAATTCGTTGGATTGGCCCCAATCACCGGACAGCTCAAATAGAACGCGCTGTTCCGATCGTACCCTCGCACAAAATCCGGCCGCGCGATGTATTTCGGAAACGCGTCTTCATCCGCACCGATTGACAGATCGGTGTAGAGCCGCGTCGCGACCGTCAGGTAGTTGAAAAAAATCGGATCGTATCGTCGATAATCCGCGAGATACTGTACCCAATCGTACGATCCGCCGACCGGACTGATCTGGAATCGGTAACGGCGTCCCATGATCGGACCCGTGTACCCAAACAACGTATTGTCAGACACGAGCGCGATCTGGCCGTCGACATAGTTGAGTGTGGGATCGCGATGCACGCTGTCCACGGAAAATGCCCCCGCCACATTGCCATTGAAGATTTTTCGCGTGACGAACGCGCGGCTGCGATCCACGTTGTTGAAGCCGGCGCCGAGCTCGATGCGGGTGAATCGGCTGAACGGATATGCCGTGACACCGTAGGCCTGCCTCGCCACGTACGTCGTGATCTCCTGATTCTCGAGGGCGACGCCGGGGTCGGCTGTGTTCGAGAGCGAGTCGGACGACAGGAAGTAGTACGGCGCCTGCGAGAGCACCGTCGAGTACTGCCAGCGCCGTGAGAGATTCGTATACCCTAAAAACGCGCGCGCCTCATTCCATTTTCCATTCACCTCCGCGGAGATCGCGAGGTGATTGTTGCCGAGCATGTCGCTGAGCACGACGGTCGTTCCGCCAAATATGCTGCGGCCCAGGAGCGCGTCGGGCGCGTAGGCGATGCTGGGCCGTGTGACGTAGTCGGGCGAAAGGCGAACACGGTACGGCGCGAGGTGGAATTTCGACGTATCGGGCAGCGCGAGATTGAACGAATCGAGCAGCGCGACGACTGAAACCGCTTTGTCGGACGTGTCCGCCGGAGCCGGCGCCGCGGCGACGACGGCGGCCGGATGATAGGGCGCGCGTTTCAGGCTGCGGGGGTTCGAGATATTCCAGATCGTGTACTTCGAGTTCTCATAATACGTGAACGCGAGCCGATCCGCGGTGCGTGCCCAGGTGATCGATGGACTGTATTCCGTCAGGGCCGTGACCGCGCCGACGACGTTCGTGAGCTCGTAGTGCTCGCGCGCGTCGAGATCATACAGAAAGACATTCGGCGTGCCGTTCCGATCGGAGACGTACGCGATCGACCGCCCGTCCGGCGACCACTGTGGGTTCGTGTTGAGACCGTCCTGACCCGGAAGCACGCGGATCGCACCGCTCGCGATGTCGAGCAGCGTGATGCGCCACGGATGGAACTCGAGGAGGGCGATACTCGCGCTGTCACGGTCGCTCGCGAAGGCGATCGTCTTTCCGTCGGGCGACCACTGCGGCTGGAGATCGCCGAAGCGATCGTTCGTCAGCCGGCGGAGACCGGTTCCGTCAGAGTTCACTATATAGAGGTCGGTGATGCCGCCGGTCGTGCCGCTGAACACGAGCCGCCGCCCGTCCGGCGACCAGCTCGGACTCGCGACCGACTCGATGCCGTGACCGAGCTTGTCGAATCGAAAGACCTGTTTCCCGGAATGCACGTCGAACAGGTAAAGCACGTCTGCACCGCGGCGTTCGGCGGTGAAGGCGAGGAAGCGACCATCGGGCGAGAACGCGCTCTGCGAATACAGCAGCCGCAACTCTTCGAAGTCCGGATCGAGGGCGCTCTTCACGACGCGGCCGACGCGCTTTCCGCTTTCGCCGTCGGCGAGCCACAGGTCGATGAACACTTGGCCCTTGAGTGCGTTGCCGTTCGACAGGAATGCGATCGTCTTGCCGTCGCTCGACAGGGCGGGCGCGAGGAAGATCTCACCGCCGCTTTGTTTTTCCGACAGCAGCTCCGTCGAAAACTTTCGTGGACGGTCCATGCTGCCCGTGGCCGGGAGCAGCCTCGTCTGAACATCCTCGCGCCATGCGTCGCCGAGATCCTCGAGCGAGATACCAAGCTCGCGAAGAATCGCGCGCTGCACGCCGACGGTCGGCACCGACGTCATGATCTGTCCGATCACTTCGTCGCCGTACTTCTGCCCGATGTAGGCCCAAAGCGAATGGCCGTAGCGATACGGAAAATATTTGTCCGGCTCGTCGGTGAGCTGTTCGATGGTCGGAATGTTTCCGTTCAGCGCGGCGTCGCGCATCCACGTCGTGGTCGCCGTGGAGTTGGGACCGAGCGACAGATATTCCGCCATGCCTTCGGCGAACCACAGCGGCGGCAGATGCTCGGCGAGCGATTGCAGTCCGTTGCCCGCCTTTCCGCGCGCGAAGATGTCGTACTGAAAGACGTGCACCATCTCGTGCATCAGGACATGCTCGAAGCTCTTGTAGTCGCCGGTGAAGTTGAGCAGCATGCGATGCCGGCTCGCCTCGGTGACGCCGCCCGTGCCTTCGCCGAGGTCGCCGGTGACATTGTTCTGTCCGAAGTCCGCGCGCGACGAGAAGAGCACGATCGGCTTCTTCTCACGGAACTGGTGGTCGAGCATGCGCGACAGACGGGCATACGCCCGCTCGGCCATTCTCACCGCGTCTTGCGCGGCGACCCGTTCCTCAGGATACCAGTAAACTTGAAAGTGGTCGCTCTCGGTGATCTGCCACTTGAAGTGCCGGTACTGAACCTGGTTTTGCCCGAAGTAATTCTGCGCGCGCGCCGGCCGGCCCGCACTCGCGGCGAAGGCGACGCCGGCGGCAAGTCGAAGCCAACCGCGTCGCGCCATGCCTACGCACCCGCGCGTGCGTTGCCTTCCAGGGCAACTGACTCGGCGTCGGCCCAGAGGCGTTCCAGCTGATAGAAGTTGCGGAGCGTCGGATGGAAGATGTGCACGACGAAATCGACGTAGTCGAGAAGAACCCAGCGGCCCTTCTCGAGTCCTTCGACATGCGCGACGCGATTGCCTTCCTTCTTCAGCTGCTCGATGATGTGATCGCCAATCGAGCGCACGTGCGTGTCGGACGTTCCGCTGGCCACGAGGAAATAGTCCGTCATATCCGTTACGCCGCGAAGGTCGAGAAGAACGACGTCGACCCCCTTCATGTCGGTTGCGATTGCGGCGGCGCGCTGGACTTGGGTGAGAGACGGCGGTGCTGCTTTTGAAACGGTAGATGGCATGACGGAGTGCTCGTGTTCCTCAGGGGTGTCGCCTCGCGTCGCGAGACGCATCGCGGGACGCAGGGCCGTTCAATAGCATAACGCGGGGGCGCGCATCCGAGAACGACGGATGGTGAAACGATACGACGGGGTGGCGAGACGTCGTCTCGCCACCCCGTTTTCCTCACTGT
>JBDTAE010000294.1:0-2625 GCA_039924785.1 Gemmatimonadaceae bacterium
CAATGCGCCGTCTCGCCGCAATACTTTCCGTCGTCCTCGTCCTGACTCCCGCTCTCGCGAGCGCGCAGGAGAAGGAAGATCGCACGCTTCTCAATTGGGATCAGATGCGCGCGATCATCATGGAAGCATCGGGCGAACGCGCGATGCATCACGTGCTGGAGTTCGTGCCGTATCATCGAGTGCGACCCGCCTCGGAATACACCACTGGACCATTCCGCGAAAGCGCGATGACGGCGCAATTCGCGAAAGAATACGGCTTTCCCTCCGTCGAAATCGAAAAGTTTCCCAGTGCCGCGCTGTGGCAGCCATCGAAGGGACAACTCTGGGCGTCCGAAAAGCTCGGCCCCCGCAAACTGTACGACATCTACGACACGCCGGTCGCCCTTGGCGGAAATACGCCGACGGGCGACATCTCCGGCGAGTTGATCGACATTGGCAACGGCGGTCGCGCGGAAGACTACGCGGGCAAGGACGTGAAGGGAAAGGTCGTGATGGGCAGCGCGAGCTTGAACGCACTGCAACGCCTGGCCGTCTTTGAACGAGGTGCTGTTGGAGTTCTCTCATGGAACTCGATGCGTCCGATCGAACAGCCAGACATCATGATCTCATCGTCGATCTCCGCGACGAATCCTGCCGGCGGCAGTCCCGGATTCGGCTGGATGGTGACGACGCGCGCGGCGCACGACCTGACCACGCGTCTCGAGAAGGGCGAAAAGATCACGATGCGCTCAGTCGTCGAGGCGCAGATGTATCCCGGTCGGCAAGAGGTCATCCACGCGACGATCGCCGGCGACGGAAGCACGAATCAGGACATCGTGGTCTCCGGACACATCTACGAAGGCTTGATCAAGCAGGGTGCGAACGACGACAACTCCGGTGCTGCGCACATTCTCGAGATGGGTCGCACGTACATCCAGCTCGTGAAAGAAGGAAAGCTGCCGAAGCCGAAGCGCACGATCCATTTTCTCTTCGTGCAGGAGATCAGCGGCACCAATGCGTGGCTCAACGCGCACCCGGATCTCGCGAAGCGCATGATCGCCGATCTCAATTACGACATGGAAGGACTCGGCCTCGCGAAGGGCGGAGCGCAGTGGCTGTTGATGCGCACCCCCGATTCGTTTCCGACGTTTCTCAACGACATCTGTCAGAATTTCCTCGAGTTCGTCGCCGAAATCACGCGTGAACGCGTGCGGTATCGCGCGAATGGCTATGCTCCGGCACTCGACGTCCTTTCACCGAACGGCAGTCGCGATCCATTCAACATCAAAGTCGACAAGTACTACGGCTCGAGCGATCACGCGACGTACATGCAGCACGGAATACCCGCGGTCATCTTCAACACGTGGCCCGACCCGTGGTACCACTCGTCGCAGGACACGCCGGACAAGCTCGACCCCACGCAATTCAAGCGTGCAGCGGTCGTGAGCATCGGCGCGATGACAGTTCTCGCAACGGCTGACGACCCGATGGCGGTCCGCGTTGTCGCCGACGTCCTCGGCCGCGGCGCCGAGCGCATGACGGCGAACCAGCGGAAGGGACTTGGGTACATCGGTGATGTGACGAGCGCGGCGCAACTCGCGCAGGCGTATACCGACGCGAAGGCCGCAGTGCGGCACCAAGCCAACATCGAGGAGGCGGTTGTGAAGTCGGCGGGCGCGTTGTTCGCGAATCCAGCCGACGCGGAAAAGAAGCTGTCCGCGACGTACGATCCGCTCATCGAGGCACGCGCCGCGGAGCTGACCGCCGAGGTCAAGGCGACGTACACGCTCGCTGCGGCGACATGGAAGATTCCCCCGGCGGAGCCGGTGCCGACGGAACTTGAAAAGATGGCTGCAACGACGATCGTCGAGCGAAATGCTCCGGTGGGTGGCGCCGGCGGTGGTCGCGGCGGCGCGGGCGGAGGTGGAGGTCGCGGAGGTGGTGGCGGTCGCGGCGGCGCTGGATCGTCGAAAATTCCAGGACACATGACGGGAGAGCTCAACGCGACCCTGGGGCGCGGAATGTCAGTTCTAGAAATTCACGATTTCATATCCGGCGAGTTCGAGCCGGTTCCGCTTCAGGACGTGTGGGACTACGTCAAAGCGCAGGAAGCCGCGGGCGCGGTCAAGCTCACGGTCAGAGTTGGGAAATAGAACTATTCGCATCCGCCCTTCGGTCGCTCTGGAGCCGGCTTCGGGGCGGGGGTACCTCCCCAACGTGCGTGACCGTGACCGTGAACGGCATGATTACACGCATGAGATCATGCCGAATACAGAACAACCGAGAACGTGTCCCAGGAGAAGCGAACGCCATCCGGCGGATCGGACGTCGGCGCAGGCATCATCAGCAGCGCGTCGAGCGGATATTTGCGCTCGCCCTCGGCATTCGACAACTGTCGCAACGCAAACTTGATTCCGGTGCTTGGTCCGCGAAACGACGGCGGAACCGTCAGCACGGCCGCTGCGCCGGCGCGCTTGATTCCGTCGCCGCCGTGAAGCTTCGCGGAGAACTTGGCTTCTGCATTCGGATCGCGGCCATCGAAGAGCATGAGCGTGTCGACCGTGCTATTGAGGAACATTCCACCGATCGCCTTCTTCATCCCGGTCCGATGAGAATTGGCGCCGACGATGCGTCATTTCGGCTTTC
>JBDTAE010000295.1:0-20439 GCA_039924785.1 Gemmatimonadaceae bacterium
CGTTGAGCGTGAGTAGGACTTTCAAAAGAGCAAATGGCGAATGGTTACCTGCAACGGGTGCTCGCTTCAGGGTGTCGGCGGCTGGGTTCAGCCTCGAGCGTCAACCGTCGCGATCACTGCGGGCCGCTCGCTCCGCGTCATGGTCGACACGCTCGGCGCGGAGCACTTTGATGGCGTGATCGATGATCGGGTCGATAGCCGCGAGTCCGTCAGCGACGCCGCTCGGGGAGCCGGGAAGATTGATAATGAGCGTTTTATAACGAACCCCGCTGACCCCTCGGCTCAGGGCGGCGCGTGGGAAGGTCGTGAGGGACAGGATTCGAATCCGCTCGCTGAATCCGGGCGCTTCGCGATGCAACACGGCCTTCGTCGCCTCGGGCGTGACATCGCGGGCGCTCAATCCCGTGCCGCCTGTCGTGAGGACCAGGTCCGCGACGTCGGTGTCGCACCAGCGCGTGAGCACGTTCACGATTTCGACCGTGTCGTCGGGGACGAGGCTCCGCGCGGCGATCGAATCGCCGCGCGCCATTCCCCAGGCTTCGATCGCCGCGCCCGACGTATCTTCGCGCTCGCCACGCGCGCCGGCGTCGGAGACGGTAAGAATTGCAACACGCATGGCGATCCCGACGGAATCCGGCTTACAGGTGTGAGGCTTCCTTGTAAAACGGCGGCTTGACGACCGTGGCCGGAACGCGCTTGCCTCGAATCTCGACTTCGAACGTGCTGCCTTCTTTCGCCAGATCGGCGGGGAGATAGCACGTCCCGATCGCGATGCCGAGCGTTGGGCTCATCGTGCCGCTGCAGACTTCACCGCTCTGCACGCCGTTCGCGTACACCGCGTATCCATGTCGCGCGATGTTGCGGTCGGCGAGCGTGAAACCGACGAGCTTCTTCGACACGCCATTCGTCTTCTGCTCGCTCAGCACCGGGCTTCCGACGAACTCGCCCTTCTTCAGCTTGACGAGCCACCCGAGGTTTGCTTCGAGCGGCGTCACGGTGTCATCGATGTCGTTGCCATAGAGCGCCATGCCCATCTCGAGCCGCAGCGTATCACGCGCGCCGAGTCCCGCGGGGGTGACGTCGCCGGCGTCCATCAAGACGTCCCACAGCTTCGACGAATACTTGATGTCGTGATAGAGCTCGAAGCCGTCTTCGCCGGTGTAACCGGTGCGCGAGATGATCATCGGCATGCCGGCAACTTCGCCTTCGGTGAAGTGATAATACTTGATCGCCGAGAGGTCGGCGTTCGTGCGCGTCTGAAGAATCTCCGCGGCCTTGGGGCCTTGGAGCGCGAGCAATCCCATATTGTCGCTGATGTTCTCGACCTTCACCCCGAACTTGCCGGCGTGCTTCACGATATGCGCGTAGTCCTTCACGACGTTCGAGGCATTCACGACCATCATGATCTTGTCGGCGAATCGATAGACGAGGCAGTCGTCTTCGATGGTGCCGCGTTCATTCAGGATCGTGGAGTAGTGCACTTGCCCGATGGCGAGCGCGTCGACGTCGTTGGTGGTGACGTACGTCGTGAACTCGATCGCCTTGTCGCCGGTGATGATGAACTCACCCATGTGCGACACGTCGAACAACCCGCACCATTCGCGAACGGCCTTGTGCTCGGCGATGAGACCAATTGGGTAGGTCACCGGCATTTCGTAGCCGGCGAAAGGAACGAGCTTGGCGCCGAGTGCGGCGTGCTTGTCGTAGAATGGGGTCCGGCGCAGAGCGCCCGAGTTGTCAGTCGTCATGCTCCAAAATATGCCATCCAGGCAGTCGTCGGGCTAGCTCAGCTAGCTGAAGACTAGACTAGCCTTGAAGCTAGCTCGGCTTAGCTGTTGACTAGTACTGAGTACTCAGGGACCTCAGTTTGTCCGCCTCGCTGAGTTCAAATCCATTGAAGAAGGATCCGGAGCAGCGAGCAACCAATGAGTCGGAAGCAGTTTGAGTAAGAAGTTACTCACGGGCGAACCGTCCTCCTTCCGCCGCGTCGGTTACTTCTTACTTCCACTGCTTCCGACTCGTCGGTGTGCTCGCTGCTCCGGATTCCTCGTCCCGGTTTTGGACTTTCGAGGCGCGCAACTGAAGACTCCGCTCGCGCCACCACCGGACCGAGCGAGGTCGGAACTCGCCTACTGACCACTCCTCGACTATCGAAGTCCCCGACGAGAGTTCCGACCGGCGAGTGCGAAACTACGAGCTCGCCCGCGCTACCACGCCATCGCCGGCCCCGTACATGGAGCCGGCGGCCCAACCCTTAAGTCATCAGGATTGCGACTAGCTGGCGGCTAGCTGAGCTCCCGCGTTGTAAGATTGCTGTTCGATTTTTAGTGTTTTGCCTTCCAACTCGAACCGAAGAGTTAGTGTCTCATCGGTATCTCCTTCCTGCCCCGATGCGCACCCTCTTCGCTTCACTCGCACTATTCCCCGCGCTCGTCGCCGCGCAAACGCCCGCGCAGACGGGCAGCGCGCGAGCGGACTATGGTCACACCATCCCCGTTCCGCACGCCTCCGCCGCCCGTCGGTCGGGTCCGATCACGCTCGACGCGAAGCTCGATGAGCCGGCATGGGCGGCGGCGACCCCAATCTCAAACTTCACGCAATTCGATCCGGACAACGGGCTCCCTGCGTCGCAGAGAACCGAGGTGCGCTTTCTCTACGACGACGACGCGTTGTACATCGGGGCGAAGATGTACGACACCGAGGGCGCGAAGGGCGTGACGACGCGGCTCGTGCGACGCGACGCGACGTTCGATTCGGACTACTTTGAAATCGTCATCGACGGCTACCACGATCACCTCAGCGGCGCGTTCTTCGACGTCAATCCATCGGGCTCCAAATCCGACTACATCGGGGTCGGTACGTCGTGCTGCGACAATTCGTGGGATCCGGTCTGGGAGGCGGCGACGCACATCGACCCCGACGGATGGACCGCGGAGATTCGCATTCCGTACAGCCAGCTTCGCTTCTCGCGCGACTCGGTTCAGACGTGGGGCGTGCAGGTGCGGCGCTTTATCAAACGGCGCAACGAAGAGGACGACTGGTCGTTCTGGAAGAAGAATGAAACCGGCGGTGCGGCGCGGTTCGGACATCTCGAGAACATCCACGTTCCCGCGCGGACCTCGCGTGTCGAGCTCCTCCCGTATGCGGTGAGTAAGTCGTCATCGCTCGGCGGCGATCCGGGCGATCCGTTCAACACGCACGCGCGGCCAAGCGTGCGGGTGGGACTCGATCTCAAGGATCGGCTGACGTCGAACCTCACGCTCGATGCGACGATCAATCCCGACTTCGGTCAGGTCGAGGTCGACCCCGCCGTGCTGAATTTGTCGGCGTTCGAAACATTTTTTCCCGAGAAGCGGCCGTTCTTCATCGAGGGCGCGCAGGTCTTCGACTTTGGCAGCACGAACTGCAACTTCTGCAGCAACATGGAGAACATGCGCGGCTTCTACTCGCGGCGTGTCGGGCGGGCGCCGACGGGAGCCGACCTGGCGCAAAACAATTTTCAGTTCTCTGATGTCCCTGACGCCACCACGATCCTCGGCGCCGGGAAGGTCACCGGCCGCACGGCGAGCGGTTACACCGTCGGACTTCTCGAGGCGTTGACCGGCCGCGCCGACGCGCGGGTGCAGAGCGCCAACGGCGTGCGTGGAGACCAAGAGGTCGAGCCGCTCGCGAACTATACGGTCGGGCGGCTCAAGCGGGACTATCGCAACGGTCAGGTCGTGCTGGGCGGAATCTTCAGCGGCGTGGCGCGCAACGTCGATTCGACCTTCGCGCCGCGGCTTGCCCGTCACGCCGAGATGTACGGCAACGACCTGTTCGCGACGTGGAAGAATCAGACATATACGTTCCGCGCCAGTGGAGCGATCACGAACGTGAGCGGCGACCCGCGCGAGATCGCGCTGCGCGAGCAGTCGAGCGCGCGATATTTTCAACGTCCCGACCGCGCCAGCGGTTCGAACGGCCTGTTCTCGAACAGGTATGATACGACGCTCACGTCGTTGCGCGGCGCCGGGATGTACGCGCGTCTCGCCAAGGAGAGCGGCGATTGGTTCTGGGAAACGGGATTCAACACGCGAACTCCAGGGTACGAAACGAACGACTATTCCTTCCAGCAGCGTGCCGACTACCTCTGGAACAACGTGAACGTCGGCCGCAATTGGACCGTGCCGACGGCGTGGTATCGGTCGATCACCGCGCTTGCCGGAGGACAGACGCAGGAGAACTACAGCGGCGATCATACGCAGTCCCAGCTCCAGGAGTACGTGCGGACCACGACTCCGCAATTCTGGACCATCGATGAGTTCTTTATGGAACGCCCGTCAGTCGTCGACGACCATCAACTGCGCGGTGGTCCCGCCGTCATTGCGCCGCGCAGCCACTTCGCCGACATCGACTTCGTGTCGGACTCGCGCTCGGCGATCACGGCGAACGGCGGCGCCGCCTACTACTGGGACGAGCTCGGCGGATGGTCGCCGACTTTCTATCTCAGCGCGAGCTATCGTCCGCGGTCGAACGTGAGCATGTCGTTCGGCCCGTCGTACAACTTGTCGCGCACCGCGACGCAATACGTCTCGACGATTGCGGATCCGACGGCGATGAACTTCTTCGGTTCGCGCTACGTGATGTCGACGCTCGACCAACGCACGCTTGGCCTCGACACTCGTCTCAGCGTGACATTTTCGCCGAGCATGACCCTCGAGCTGTATGCGCAGCCGTTCTTCGCGTCCGGGCACTACTTCGAGTTCAAAGAGTATGTCGCGCCCCGTTCGATGCAGTTGGCGGTCTACGGCCGCGACCGGGGAACCGTGGCGGCGGCGCGCGATGCGAGCGGCGCCGTGACGACGTATACGATCGATCCCGACGGCGCCGGCGCGGCGAAGCCGTTCACGCTCGCCAACCCGGATTTTAGCGAACAATCATTGCGTGGCAACGCGGTGTTCCGATGGGAGTACCGGCCCGGGTCAGTGTTGTACTTGGCGTGGACGCAATCGCGGCAGGGCGACTCGTCGTTCGGCGACCTCGATTTCTCGCGGGATCGTCAGGCCTTGCTGGCGACGGCACCTCAGAACATCTTCCTCGTCAAAGCGAGCTGGTGGCTGTCCCGCTAGCGGGGCTGTCGCCGAAGCCAGACCATCGCGGCGTTCGCCCTACATAAGGTTTGCGTTACGCTGAGCTTCCTTCCAGCTTCAAGCTTCCTTCCTCGGCTCTATCAATGAAACCTCATTTCGCTGTATTCGCTGCGTTTGTCGGCGCCGCCGCCTGCACGAGTAAAACCGCGCCCGCGCCGGCCCCGGTCACTCCGCCAAGCGCAAATGCCGGTCGCGGGGGTAACCCGCCGACGCCTGGTCTACCGGGAGGTCTAGACTCGTTGCTTGCCCGCGGCGGGATGCCAGGCGGTGGAGCGCCCGCGGCAGCGCCTCGGCCGTACAATCGCGTCGTCACGCCAGACGCAAAGACGGCGCGCGGCCTGTTCCTCGTCCACCGCGTCGGCGATCGCGTGCTATTCGAGATCCCTAGAAAGGAGCTCAACAAGGACGAAATGATGGTTGGGCGCCTGGCTCGCGCGGCGGCCGACAATCAAACGCCCTCGGCGTCGTCGCCCTTCGGAGACTACGGCGGCAATCAGTTCGCCGAGCGCTCGTTGCGCTGGGAGCGGAACGGCAACCGCGTGATCCTGCGCTCGCCGTCGTTCACCATGACGGCCGACACGTCGCTCAGCGTCTATCGCTCAATTCAGAACTCGAATTACGGTCCTATCATCGCGGTCTTCAACGTCGACGCGTTCGGCCCGGACAGCGCGCCGGTGCTCGACGTGACGCGGTTGTTCACCACGGGAGTCATGGAGTTCGAAGCGATTCGCGGCGCGATCGACCCAACTCGGTCCTATGTCGAACGCACACTGGCCTTCCCCGACAACGTCGAGATCGAAGCAACGCAGACCGGAACGCCGGCCGGCGGGGCTACACCATTCCCCATCCCCGGTGGCGCGCCGCGTCCGGCTCAATCCGTCGTGGCGCACTGGAGCATCGTGCGGCTCCCCGAAGATCCCATGCGTCCTCGTCGTGCCGACGAACGCATTGGGTTCTTCTCCGTTCGCTCGGTCGACTTCGGCACGCCGGATCAGGTCGCCGCGCGTCGCGAGTTCATCACGCGGTGGCGTCTCGAATGCTCCGATCGCAAGGACGGCAATCTCTGCTACCCGAAAAAGCCGATCGTCTATTACGTCGACCCCGATACGCCGGACCAGTGGAAGCCGTGGGTTCGGAAAGCCATTCTCGACTGGCAACCGGCGTTCGAGGCGGCTGGGTTCAAGGACGGAATCATTCCGGGGGAAGCCCCGAAAAACGATCCTGATTGGTCACCCGACGACATTCGCCACACGATGGTGCGCTGGCTGCCGTCGACGGTTGCGAACTCGGTCGGACCCAACGTCCACGACCCGCGCACAGGTGAGATCCTGAACGGCTCGTCGATGATCTTTCACAACCTCATCGAGCTTATGCAGTGGTGGTATTTCGCGCAGGCGGCGCAGGTTGACGTGCGCGCGCGGACGCTGCCCTTCCCCGACTCGCTCATGGGACGTTTGCTCGAGTTCGGCGTTGCGCACGAGATCGGCCACACGCTCGGCTTGCAGCACGACCAAATCGGAAGCTCGCTGTATCCGGCTGACTCGGTCCGCAGCCCAACGTGGACGCACACGATGGGTCACAGCCCGAGCATCATGGATTACTCGCGAATGAATTATGTGGCGCAGCCGGACGATCATGTCGCGTTGGCCGACATATTTCCGCGGGTTGGCCCATGGGACAAGTATTCCATCATGTGGGGCTATAAGGAAAT
This sequence comes from Gemmatimonadaceae bacterium, assembly GCA_039924785.1. GTDB lineage: Bacteria > Gemmatimonadota > Gemmatimonadetes > Gemmatimonadales > Gemmatimonadaceae > JAQBQB01. The sequence continues at coordinate 6,841 of JBDTAE010000295.1, forward strand.
TCCAAACGCGCACACCACCGAGGAAGAGCGTCCCACGTTGGAGCAGTGGACGCGCGAGCAGGATACGATTCCGTGGCTTCGATTCTCCGCGAACAACTCGTTTGGCGGCTACGGCACGACGAGCGAAGCGGTGGGCGACGCCGATCCGGTGAAGTCGTCGGGACTCGGGTTCAAGAACATCGCGCGCGTGATGGAGTACGTGCTGTCCGCCGGCACGCGTGCCGGCGAAGACAATTCGAATCTTCGCAACTTGTATAACCAGACGGTTGGCCAGTGGGGGCTCGAAGCGGCGCATCCCGCGACAATGATCGGCGGCGGCACGGTGCACTACAAAGCCGGCGGTCAGCCCGGACCAGTGTACGTCGCGCTCCCCAAGGCACGCCAGCGCGCCGCGATGAAGTTCCTCAACGACAGCGTGTTCAAGACGCCGAAATACCTCATTCGTCCCGACATCGCGTCTCGCCTCGAGCCGGGCGGCATGCTGTCGCGGATCGGGGGCGCACAGGCCCGCGTGCTGAGCCAGGTTCTCGTCGACCAGCGTATGAATTTCCTCATTGAAGGCGAGGCGGACGCCACGAACAAGAACGACGTCTATACGCTGCCTGAGATGCTGACCGATCTCCAGCGCGGGATTTGGTCCGAGTTGTCCACGAGCTCGCCGAAGATCGATGCGTATCGCCGGCAGCTTCAAGACGCCTACATCACGCAGATCAACGCCAAGCTCAATCCACCCGCGGCTCAAGCCGCGCAGCTCGCGCAGCTTCAGGCCCTGGGCATCAGCATTTCGCCGTTGTCGGAAGACGCTCGCTCGGAGCTCCGCAGCCAACTCGTGACGCTTCGCGCACAGATCAAGGAAGCGGCCGGTAAGGCGACGGATCGCGAAACGCGCGTACACCTGCAGGGCGCCGACCACCGCATCGGTGAGATTCTCGACCCGCGGAAATAACGCTGGCAACTCATTCTCCAGAATCTTGAGCGCGCGGCCGATAATTGGTTCATGTCGTTCCAACTCGGCCTTCGCGCCTTCCGCAGCATCGTCGTCCTGTCGTCCGCCGTTCTCCTCGGCTGCGGTGCCGCGGCGGCGACCGGCGTCGCATCGAACGGAGCCGCCGCGCTGATCGTCGTTCAGGGCGACGCCCAACTCGCGCAAGCGGGTCGCGACCTTGGCACACCGATCGTACTTCGGGCAATCGACGCCGTCGGCAATGGTGTCCCGCACGTGACTGTGACGTTGTATGTCGCGGCGGGTGGCGGCACCGTGACGCCGGCGTCGGACACGACCGACTCGCACGGAGAATTCCACGCGAAGTGGACGCTTGGACCGAACATCGTATCGCAGGAGATTCTCGCCTCGGTCGTCGGCGCGAATCCGGTGTCGCTCACCGCGACCGGACTCTTGCCGAGTCAGATCATTCTCGTTCAGGGCAACAACCAGTCGGCGAAGGTTGCGTCGGCGGTCAGCAACTCGATCATCGTTCGAGTGGTTGGCCCGAACAACATTCCGATGCAGGGCGTCACCGTCGGGTTTCAAGTGCTCACCGGCGGCGGCGGAATGACTCCCGCCACGGTGATTACGAATGCGCTCGGTGAAGCGAGCACGAAATGGACGCTCGGCACCGTCGGCGCGAACACCGCCTCCGCCGCATCGGGCTCGCTGCCTCCCGTTACGATCACCGCGACCGCAACACCGTAGCGCCGTCACCGTCGCTTGAAGGGCGTCGCTTAAAGGGCGTCGCTGGCGGTTAGCCACCGCTGTCCCGTCGCTAGTTTGTTGAGACTGGCATGGAATGCGCACTCTTGCGGTGTCTGCGGAGCCTGGGTGTCCGCCAATCACTCGCATCTGCATAGCGCGCGACGCATGAGATTTCTGAAACAGGTGGTCGTTGGCGCGGTCGCGCTCGTCGTCGCCTGTGGCGGTGAGACGACCAATCCGCCCGTGCCCATCGTGACGACGATCTCGGTGTCGCTGAATCCGATCACCATCAGCGCGGATCAGTCGGCGATTGCAACCGCGACCGGCGCCGATCAGTTCGGTGCCGCGATCACGCTAGGCACCATCACCTGGACGACCAGCGACCAGTCAGTCGCGACCGTATCGCCTGGCGGCTTCGTGACCGCCGTGTCGCCCGGCACTGTGCAACTCATCGCGACGGTCGGAACACTGTCCGGTCGCACATCGCTCGTCATCACACCGATACCGGTCGCGACCGTGATCGTTGCGCCGACTGGAGTGCGTATCGCGGTTGGTGCGACACAGCAATTGTCCACGACGTTGCTCGACGCGCGCGGCAACACCCTCACGGGGCGCGTCGTCGCGTGGTCGACGAGCGACGCGACGAAAGCGACCGTGAGCAATAGTGGGTTGGTGACGGGTATTTCGAACGGAACCGTGGCGATCACCGCGACGAGCGAAGGACGGCCCGGCTCGGCGTCGATCAATGTCGGTCCGGAACCCGTTGCCACCGTGACTGTCACGCCGCCGTCGGCGACGATCGTCCTCGGCGCAACCGCATCGTTTACCGCGACGGCCGTCGGACTGGGCGGTGCCGTTCTCACGGGTCGATCGTTCACGTGGACCTCGAGCAATCCGGCGGTTGTCAGCGTTTCCTCATCGGGCAACGTCGCAACCGCAACCGCCGTCTCGCTCGGAACCGCCACGATCACCGCGACGAGCGAAGGGGCCTCTGGTACAGCGGCGGTCACCGTGACGCCGCCACCGCCGGCGTGCCCCGCCGATCAGGCGCTTCATCTTGCGATAGGCGAAACCCGCGCGCTGACTGCGGCGCAGATTGCCACCACATGCCTCGGCGGCGACACCTCCGGCTCGGAGTACGTACTCGTTCCGTTCGATGCGTCGACCTTCGTTGACGACATTGCCAGAATTCAAATCACTGGCACAAATACGTCTCCCATTCTTTCCGCGACGGTGGCATCGGCAAATCGCCGGGCGCGATCGTCGAACCCGGTTTCGGTTGGAGCGAGCGGCGTGCAGTCGCCGCACCCGTCTATCGCTGCCGGCGAAATTGCTTTCAAGACTCGGGAACGCGCGGACCTCGCATCGCGCCTCAACGCGATGCGTGGCAAAGCGCGCGCGCCACTCCTTTCCCGACGAGAGCTGCTGACGAGCGTGCCGACAGCGCCGGTGGTGGGCGCGGTGTACTCACTGAACGCGGACGTCTCGACGTCATGCGGCCCGAAGCAACTGCATCCCGCGCGCGTGGTGGCCGTTCTTCCGCACACCATCGTGTTCGTCGATCAAACGGCGCCGGCGGGCGGCTATACCGACGCCGAGTTGGTCGCGTTCGGTACGGCGTTCGATACGCTTGGATTTCCGCTCGACACGCTCAACTTCGGCGCGCCGACCGACATTGACGGAAACGGGCGGGTTGGAATCTTTTTCACACCCGGGGTGAACGTCATCCCGGCGCCGGTGGGTGCGATCGTCGCCGGATTGTTTGCCGTGCGCGACCTGCTGCCCACGACCGGAGCCGACGCGTGCGCAGGCAGCAATGAGGGCGAGATCTTCTACATGGCGGTGCCGGATCCTTCGAAAACTCTAAACAACGCGTACTCCGATAAGGCGTTCCTGTCGAGCAGCGTGGCCGGCGTGCTCGTTCACGAATTTCAGCATCTGATCAACTCGGGGCGGCGGCTGTACGTGAACAACGCGCCGGTCGCCGAGGAAACGTGGCTCAACGAAGGCCTGAGTCACATCGCGGAAGAGCTGCTGTACTATCGCGTAAGCGGGAATTCCCCGCGATCGAACATCGGCGGGCTTCTCGTCTTGTCGACGCCGGCGCAGACCGCGGCATATCGCAACCTGATGTCGGGGGGCGACATTCAACGACTCGGCACGTATCTGTTCGCGCCGGAGGTGAATTCACCGTACTCCGACTACGACGGCCTCGAGACGCGCGGCGCGACCTGGGAGCTACTGCGCTACGCCGCGGACAGAAAGGGCGGCGCCGAGCGAAGCACGTGGTTCGCGCTGACGAATTCGCTCACCGCCGGACAGGCGAACTTCAACGCGGTGTTCGGCAGCATTACCGACATGACGCACGACTGGGCGATCGCTCAGTTCACCGACGATTCCGGCCTGCCGACCGCGGCGCAGTTCACGTACCCGAGCTGGAATTTCCGCAGCCTGTATCCCGTCGACGACAACTTCGGCGCGTGGCCCCTGGCGTCGTCGATCCACCCGCTGCCGAGTGGAACGACCGTCAACATGGTCCTCGTGAGCGGGGGAGGGGGGTACATCCGCTTCCGCGTGAACGCGAACGTCCTCGCGGTCGTCGCGTCAACGGCCAACGGAAGCCCGGTGCCGGGCACTGTCATGTATACGCTCATTAGAACTCAATAACTCAGAACCAGCCCAAGCCGGCTCCGTCTCGCTCGCTGGGTCTTATCGGAGGACCGCGGCAACCTCTTCGCCGTGCCCCATCGGTGTCACCTTCTCGAACACCTTGAGGATCTTTCCGTTCGCGCCAATGACAAACGTCGATCGCGTCATTCCCATGAACGTGCGGCCCATGAATTTCTTTTCGCCCCAGACGCCGTACGCGTCGGCCACGACGTGCTCGGGATCGGACAGCAGCGTGTAGGGCAGCTTGTACTTGGTCTTGAATTTCTGGTGCGACTTCGCCGAGTCCTTGCTCACGCCAAGAATGACGGCGTTCAATTTTCCGAATTCGGGAAAGTCATCACGGAACGAACACGCCTCTATGGTGCATCCGGGCGTGTCGTCTTTCGGGTAGAAAAACAGCACCACGTTTTTTCCTTTGAGAGACTTCAGATCGAGCGTTTCGCCCGTATCGGTGGTCGCGGAAAAGTCAGGCGCCGTGTCGCCGGCCTTGGGCATCATTTGCGGGTCTCCGTTGAGCGGCACCGGCCAATCGGGCCGGTTGACGTAGTGCCGAAGTAATACCGAGTAGTGCGAAGTAGTGCCGAAGTAGTAATGTAAATCGCCGCCACCCCTCGACTGTGGCGGGGCGTCGTTGCATACTCAATGCATGGGAAGCACGCCGCAACCGGCGGTCCCGTGTAGACGATCACTTCGCTCGAGAGGGTGGCCAAATGCCGATGGCAGCGCGAATGGGTGACATGGTGCTTCAGGCCGCGCCGCATTGCCACGCGCCGATCCATCCGCCCGCACCGGTCCCAACCCCCATGCCGCATCCGGCGCTGCCGCTCGCGATCATCAAAGGGCAGCCGACCGTGTTGATCGGCAGCATGCCCGCCGCGCGCATGACCGACATGACTGCGCCGTGTATGCTTCCGGGCTGCGTGCCTGGCGGCCCCGGAGTCATCATGAAAGCGTCGGCAACGGTGATCATTGGCGGAATGCCCGCCGCGCGCGTCGGCGACATGACGATGCACGCCGCCTGTGTCGCGCCGATCCCCAGCCCCACTGGACAAATTCTCCCGCCGGGCTGTCCGACCGTCATGATCGGTGGCTGAACCCGCGTGAGGCGCGAGCATTTCGAAACGCTCGCGCCGGTTTGTCCTGTCTGCCGTGGGCTGAACGCGACGGAATTTCCGCTTCGGCTGGCGCACATCGAACGCGAAGCCGACGGACATATCATCGAAGGCGCGCTGCACTGCAGCAACGCCGACTGCCAACGCGAGTTTCCAATCCTCGACGGCATTCCGATCATCGTCGCGAACATTCGCCAGTACGTCTCCGAAAACATTTCGGCGATCTACGCGCGGCGCGACGTCAGCGATTTCGCCGAGACGATTCTTGGGGACTGCTGCGGGCCGAACTCCCCGTTCGATGCGACACGACAGCACCTGAGCTCATACACCTGGGATCACTACGGCGACCTGGATCCTCGAGAAACGTCGACGGATCCACGGCCGGGATCGATGCGCTCGGCGCTCAGGGCAGCGCGGGAGATTGCCGGCGAGTTGCCCCCGGGGCCGATTCTCGACGTCGGCTGCTCCGTAGGGCGAAGCACCTTCGACCTCGCCGAAGGGACCGACGAGCTCGTGCTCGGCATCGATTTGCATTTTCCGATGTTACGATTGGCGGCGGAGGCGCTTCGCGGCGGCGTGGTTCGCTACTCGCGGCGAAGCGTCGGCGTCGTGTATCATCGCCGAGAGTTTCCGGTGCACTTCGCGGGGGCTGATCGCGTCGACTTCTGGGCGTGCGACGCGACCGCGCTGCCCTTTCCCGCCGCCACGTTTTCGTTCGCGCCGAACATGAACGTGCTCGATTGCTTGCACGCGCCGCACGATTTTCTCGTGTCGCTCGCGAACGTGCTCAAGCCCGGCGGCAAGACGGTGATCGCGTGTCCGTATGATTGGTCGCCGAACGCCACGGCCGTCGAAGCATGGCTGGGCGGACATTCGCAGCGGTCGCCGGTCGAAGGATCCTCGGAGACGGTGCTTCGTACCTTGCTCACGCCGGGCGCTCATCAGAGTTCTATCAACGCCCTGAAACTGAGCGGCGAGCGCGACGGCATTCCGTGGCACGTGCGTTTGCACGACCGGAGCACGATGACGTACAAGCTCGATATGGTGGCGGCGACGCGCACACCGCAACCGGCTACAGCTTCTCGCCGCCGATCAACACCGCCATAATCGCCTTCTGGACGTGCAGGCGATTCTCGGCTTCGTCCCACACGCGGCTCTGCGGTCCGTCGATCACGTCGGCGGCAACTTCTTCGCCGCGGTGCGCCGGCAGACAGTGAAGGAAAATGGCGTTGCCTTCCGCAAGCTTCATCGTGTTTTCACCGACGCTGAAGCCCTTGAATGCACGCTCGCGCTCCTTCTGCTCCTGCTCCTGGCCCATCGACGCCCACACGTCGGTCGTGACGACGCTCGCGCCTTTGGCTGCCTCGAGCGGGTCGCGCACGATACGGACCTTCGCGACCGTCTGCGCTCGCTCGAGCAGATGGTCGGCCGGCTCATACCCCTCGGGGCACGCAATATCGAGATCGAAGCCGTAGCGATACGCCGCGTTGATCCACGAGTTCGCCATGTTGTTGCCGTCGCCGATCCACGCGTACTTCATACCGGTGACCTTGCCGAACTCCGCGCGCACGGTCTGAAGATCGGCGAGCACCTGACAGGGATGCAGCATGTCGGTGAGTCCGTTGATCACCGGCACGTCGGCGAACTTCGCGAGCTCCTCGATGTCCTGGTGCGCGAACGTGCGAATCATGATCCCGTCGACGTACCGCGACAGCACGCGCGCCGTATCCGAGATGGGTTCGCCGCGTCCGAGTTGCACATCGCGCGCGGAAAGGAACAGCGCATGGCCGCCGAGGTGGAATGTTCCGGCCTCGAAGGAGACGCGCGTGCGCGTGCTCGCCTTCATGAAGATCATCGCGAGCGTTTTTCCGCTCAGGGGCTTCGACGTGTATTTCCCCGCGCGCATCGCGTCAGCGAGGTCGAGCAACGCATCGAGCTCGTCGCGAGAGAAATCGGGAATGGCGAGAAAGTCGGTTGGCATGAGAGAACGGTACGCTGGATGTCGAATGACCGATGAGAACTGCTGCTGGCTACTCGTCGCGGCCTACTCGCTACGGACTACCGGGGACAGCTGACTTCATACTGCATGAATCGGAAACGATGCTGGACGCGAGGCGCAGGCCGAGTCGATAGTGTCCTACCGCCCGGAGCCGGACGCCAGAAGTCCTTACAGGATGTATTTTCGCAAATCCTCATCCTCCACGATCGTTTTCAAACGATCGCGCACGACTTCCCCAGTCACCACAATCGTATCCGTTCCACGATCGGGCAAATCGAACATCACGTCCTCGAGCAGCGTCGTCATCACCGTGTGCAGGCGACGCGCGCCGATGTTCTCCATGCGGTCGTTGACCAGTGCAGCGATCCGCGCAATCTCGGCGATACCGTCCTCGTGGAAGTCGAGCTTGGCGCCTTCAGCTTCCACAAGCGCCGCGTACTGTTTCGTCAGCGCGTTCTCCGGCTCGGTCATGATGCGCACGAAGTCCTGTTCCGTGAGCGGCTTGAGCTCGACGCGAATCGGAAACCGGCCCTGCAACTCCGGAATCAAATCGCTCGGCTTCGAGACGTGAAACGCGCCGGCCGCGATGAACAACACGTGGTCGGTCTTCACCATGCCGTACTTCGTCTGCACGTTCGACCCTTCGACGATCGGCAGAAGATCGCGCTGCACCCCTTCGCGCGACACGTCCGGACCGCCCATCTGAGAACGCTCACCGGCAATCTTGTCGATCTCGTCGAGAAAGATGATGCCGAGCTTCTCGACGCGATCGAGCGCGTCGGTGGTGACGTCGTCCAAGTCGATCAGTTTTTCCAACTCTTGCTCGAACAGAATCCGGCGGCCTTCGGACACCTTCACCGTGCGCTTCTTTTTGCGCTTGGGCATCATCTCCTTGAGCATATCGGAGATGTTGTCCATGCCTTCCGGCTGTCCCTGCGACGCCATCATGTCGAACATCGGCGCCTGCTGCGGGACCTCGACCTCGATCTCGCGATCCTCGAGTTTTCCGTCGAGGAGCAGTTGCCGAAGCTTATCGCGGGTGCGCTTGTACCGTTCCTGCGCCGGGTCGACCGTTTCCTTGCTCACTGCCCCGCTGCCCGACACGAGGAAGACGCCCAAGGCATCCTCCGGCGTGGCCGGCGGTGGCGCTGCGGGAACATCGGTGCTGGTTGCCGCAGCGGACGCAGGCGCGCCCGCAGCAGCAGGCGGCGGCAGCAGCAGATCGAGCAGCCGCTCGTCGACGCGCTCGTGGGCAATCTCTTCGACTTCGGTCTCGCGCTCGCTGCGCACCATGTCGATGGCGCTTTCGACGAGATCGCGCACCATTGACTCCACATCGCGGCCGACGTACCCGACTTCAGTAAACTTTGAAGCCTCGACCTTGATGAACGGGGCGCCGGCGAGTTTGGCGAGACGACGAGCAATCTCCGTTTTGCCCACGCCGGTGGGTCCGATCAGGATGATGTTGTTCGGCGAGATCTCTTCGCGAATCGACTCCGGCGCGCGCTGTCTGCGCCACCGGTTGCGGAGCGCGATCGCCACTGCCTTCTTCGCGTCCGCCTGTCCCACGATATACCGATCCAACTCGGCGGCAATTTGCCGCGGCGTCAGGTCCGCGAGCTTCGCGAGCGCCTGCTGTGTGCGTGATGATGGCATTGCGATTACGCCGTCGTCTCGAGAACCGTAATGTTCGTGTTCGTGTAGATGCAGATCTCGCCGGCAATGTGCATTGAACGTTTCACGATCTCACTCGCGTCGAACTCGGTGTTGTCGGCCAACGCGCGAGCGGCCGCGAGCGCGTACGATCCGCCCGACCCGATCGCAAGAATGCCGTCGTCCGGCTCGATCAATTCGCCCGTGCCCGAGACGATGAAGCCATGATCCTTGTCGGCGACGATGAGCAACGCTTCGAGACGCCGCAACACGCGATCGCTGCGCCAATCCTTGGCGAGATCGACCGCGGCGCGCGGCAGGTTGCCGGGAAAGCGTTCGAGCTTCTCTTCGAACTTTTCGAACAGGGTCATCGCGTCGGCGGCGGCGCCGGCAAAACCGGCGACGATCTTGCCGCCGCGGATCACGCGCACCTTTTGCGCGTGCGACTTCATGACGGTCTCACCGACCGTGACCTGCCCATCACCACCAATCGCCACTTTGCCATTTCGCCGAACGGCAAGAATGGTCGTGGCGCGAATGCGCGGAAGTATTGTCGACATTCCGAAAGATAGCGAGGCCGCCTGCGAGGCCCGGGCCTGGTTACAGCCCTCCCGTCGCGGCTCTGATCTGCAGTAACTGCTCTGGAGTGCCGGTGAACAGGCCGTCAGGGTATTTCCGGTACTGCAGCATCTGACTATAGATACCCGCCTGATCATAGATGTTGACGCCGAGTCCGGCGAGAAACTGCAGGCGGAGGTTGCGGTCGTGGTTGATCTGCGCGTCGGCAAGCCACGGGCGAAGCATCGGCTCGTTGCCGGCGAACGTCGCGAACAGTTGCGTCGCGTTGGTGAAGCCGATCTCCCGAAGTGACTGCGCAACCACCGCGTACTCCGGCGTCTGCAAGCGTTTGTCGATCGCGTCGACGTCGATCTTCATCGTCCCCATCTGTCCAACAAGCACGAGATCGTAGCCCGCGCCGTTGTTCGTATTTCCAAACACCACACCGTTCGGGAACGCCTTGAAGAACGTGGCGACTTCGCTCTTCACCGCTTCGGTGTTGCTCTCGTAAAGCTGCACGAACAGTGTGACGACGCCGCCGGGGTTCAGATGGTCCTTCACGACGTTGAAGAATTCTTCGGTGTACAGCGTCGCCGCGCCCTTCACCCAAGGATCGAGCGGGTCCGACGTAACGGCGTCAAACTTCTGGTCGGTCGTGAGAATGAAGTGGCGCGCGTCGTCGATCTGCACGTGCACCTTCGGGTTGTCCACCACGTGGAAGTTGTAATCGCCGAAATACTTGGCGACCACCTTTGGCACCAACGGCTCGATCTCGGCGATGGTCTCGCTCTTGAGACGCGGATCCACGCTGACGGCGCCGGCGGTCACGCCCGCGCCGCATCCGATGACGAGCACCGAGTATGGGTTCGGCGGCAACAACGTCGTGAGGTGTCCGAGCATTCTCTGAAGACGCATGTCTTGCGGCTCGCTCGACGCCTGCACCTTTCCGGCATTGTGATAGTTGCGCACGCCGCCCGGCAGCTCCGACACCGCGACCGACGATACCATGCCTTCGCCGACGTAGATGAAATCGTTCGCGTTGGACAACCGGCTCGCGAACCAACGGCCATAGCCGACGAGCAGCGGCGAAATTGGTGGAACCGTGGCGATGAACGCAAACGCGAGGACCGCGGTGACGCCGGCAAGAATGTACCGGCGCGTGGTATGCGTCATCTCGCCAACCGCGTCGCCGACAACCGGAATGAACGCAACGACCGCGCTCACCGCGGCGACGCCAATGAGAATTCTCTGGGCGTTCTGCGTGCCGAGCCACGCGATCACCAGCAAGCTGCCGAACAGCGCTCCGACGATGCCGCCGACCGTATTCGCGGCATACACCGTACCGACCAGTCGGCCCGGATCCTTCTCACCGCGGCCGGCCGCCGCCAGCGCCAGCGGAAAACTCGCGCCCCACAGAATCGCCGCCGGCAGCACGGCGAACAAGCAGCGCACGATGTCGACCTGGAACATCGCCGTCGGGCTCGACGCGAGACTGGGGTTGATCGGCCAGTACGGGAGCAACGCCATCATCGAGTATGCCGACCACGCGATGGCCCCGGTCAACAGCAGCTGACACACGCCGAGCGCAACCTTTGGCTCCTTCATCGTGCGCGACATCATCGAACCGATGCTACTGCCAATGCCAAGTCCGACGAGGAACGCGGCCAGAATGAGAGAAAACGTATAGGTCGTCGCGCCCAGGAGCAGCGACAGAAGACGCGTCCACACGGCTTCGGCCGCAAGCGCAGTCGCGCCGGACAGCCCAATCGTCAGATAGATCGGCCAGGTGCCGGGCGGGATATAGAAAATGCTCGTCGGCTCGTCGGTGGCCTTTTCGGGCTCGCCGGTGTGCGTCGTCACCTTCGCGAGCGCGAGGCTCGCCAGCGCGACGGCGATGTCGATCGCGACGGCGACATAGGTCGCAACCGCCATATCGAAAACGCGCAGGAGATAGAAGCCCGCGAGCAAGCAACCGAACACGGCGCCCGCGATGTTGCCGCCGTAGAAGAACCCGAGCCACGCCACACCTTCGGGTGTCGTGTTGACCCAGCGCGAAATCGCCGGAAGCGTCGCGCCCATGAGCAACGTCGGCGGCAACAGGCAGATCGCGCAGAACACGCCGCGCAGGAACAGCCCGCTCATGCCGTGAACGGCAATCGCATAGTACAAACCGCCCGCGTATGGCAGTCCCCACAACTCCAGCAATCCAAACACCGCGATCGCGCCCTCGAGCACCGCGTACACGCGCAGCGGATGCTCCCTCCGCGAGATGTACTTCGACAGGAACAAGCTGCCGATGCACATACCGCCCATGAACGTGCCGAGCAGCACGCCCATCGAGATGGCCGACGAGCCGATGATGAGACTTAAAAGCTGAAACCAGACAATCTCATAGATGAGTGCCGCGCAGCCGCTTCCAATGAAGAGCAGCACGAGCAGCGGAAGGTGTCTGTGCTCGACCGGCGAACCGGCGCCCCTAGCCGCGGCTCTGGAGTAGGATTGGGTGACGCGCGGGGTGGAACGTGTGGACGACGGCACTTGGCGTGTGGGAAGGGCGACAGGAGGAATTGATCGATCGGGAGGGACGACACGGGGCGCGCCATCGATAGACGCCGCAAAACCCCCGGCGCGAAACTTGGCGTGCGGGAACGGTTGCGTCTAGCCGGGAAACGACTCGCCGACGCGCGTGAAGTTCGTCCAGCGCAGAGAAGCGGGCCCGGCGCCTATGGGCTTATTGGCCCCAGAGTTTTGTGCGCTCCGCGACCTCGAGGCCAATCTTTACGAAGTCCGCGAACTGCGCATTCGCGGCTTCCGGCTTGGAAACGGCAGCAAGCGTCACGCTACCAGCGACGGCCTTCGCCGTCATGAACTCGGGGGGCGGCACCGGCGGATTCTCAGGCGGTGCGATGCTTCCGGTGCTCATGAAGGCCGCGAGCGCGGCGCATCCAGCGGCAGTTCCAAACTCCGCGACCTCACCGGCGGCCATCGTTAGCCGGCGATTGTCTTCGGTGGGTTGAACGATCCAGCGCTCGGTTGCTTCGAGCGCGCTCTTGATCTTTGGCGCAGGTTCCGCCCCGGCGGCCTTTCGCGCCGAGACCCACGCCCACCACACCGCCTCGCGCTTGGGCAAAGCGTACGCGAGAAAGCGCACGGCGTCCATGAAGTGCTCGCCTTCCATGAGCTTCGCGATGAAGGCTTTTGGCGCGGGCTCCTCTGCGACCAGCAGCGCGTTCGCTTCGTCGCTCAACTCGGCGACGGCGGCGAGATTTTTGGTTCCCTGCATGGGAGCGACAGGACTCGTCATGTTAGTTGATCATCGTGACGCCGCCCTTCAGCGTCAGCACGCCGTCGGCTTTGACCGTCGTCATCGGGGCCTTCATCTCGACCATTGCAGAACCCTCAATCTTGACCTGCATCCCTTTGATCGTGATACCGTCGGGCGCGATCTTGATGCTGCTCGGTCCGACCTTCAGCTCGATCGACTGCATCGCTTCGTACGTGATCAGGCCGAGGCCGACTTTCATGGTCGCGTTCCCGGTCTTGACCTCGGTCTTGAGGTTCCCGGTCTTCACCGTGTTGCTTTGATCTCCGGTGTCGACCTCCGTGATCATGTCGCCGGTCTTGACGATGAGCGAATGCTTTCCCGTTTTGATCGTAATCGTTCGATCGCCTTCGACGGTAATGGTGTCCTTGCCGGTGTCGACCGTGTGCGTCTGATCGCCCACGGACACGGCGACAGTACGAGTGCCTTTGGCAATCGTAGTGAGCTCGTTCCCTTCCTGGACGACCTTCGTCTCGTCGTTCTTGATGGTCGTGGTCCGATCGTGGAGGACCTTCCACGTTTCATCATGCTCCGTGACGGCGTTGAAGTCCTTCTGCGAATGCAGAAAAACCTCTTCGCTGTCTTTCTTGTC
>JBDTAE010000296.1:0-6135 GCA_039924785.1 Gemmatimonadaceae bacterium
GATAGCGCGGCGGGGCTTCAGCAGCTCGGCGTGGCGCAGCCGGACTGGGTCGTCGGCTTGCGCAGCGTCATGCGCTTCCGGTGGCTGAGTCTGACGGCCCGTGCCGACGGGCACTTCGGGGGCAGCATCTTCAGCGCGACGAACCTGATGGGAAGCGTGGCGGGAAGCCTTGCGGAGACGGCGTTTCGCCCAGACTCCGGCTTGTTGATTCCCGGCCTCGACGCAACGACGAAGAAGGCTAACACGACGCATGTGACGACCCAGGACTACTATCACGCGCTCGGTAACGTCGCGGAACCGTGGGTGTATAGCGCGACCTATTTCAAGATTCGCGAGATGAAGGTGACGTTCGCGGTTCCGACGAATGGGTTTGCCGGTCTGCCGTTCTCGGGTTTCAGCGCGTCGCTCGTTGCGCGAAATGTGTATCTGCACGCTAAAGCCCCGAACATTGATCCCGAGACTCTCTTGAGTCCCTACCAGTTCAGCGGGATCGAGATGGGCCAGCTTCCGGCGACGAAGAGCGTCGGCCTGCAGATCAGTATTACCCCGTGAGAACGCCGGTCAGTCCGTCTGCTTGGCAGACGGACTGATCTGGGAATAAATACCGGGTTTTTGGTCAAAAATAGGAAATTTTCTTTGCACATTAACGGGATGGTTGTGTGACCAATCACACAACAGCCTGTTGCGTTGCACGGCGCTAAGATTTTGTTGCGCGTTGTCGACAGTTGTGATGTTTTGTTGCTGCACCCGTGCCACAATCGTGGACCGACGCTCTGCGAAGGTTCACCAACACGTTGCGAAATAACGACTTATACAGTTTAGATCAAATTTGTCTTTAGGAATGGAACGTGCCTTGATCAAGCAGTGAAGTCCGTCCTTGGTCAGGCCTGGTATCGCGTCAAGCCAACGCGGAGCGTTGGTGAATTCGTGTTCAGATCGACGCGGTTGCTGGATCTCTGAACGAAGCGGAGCCCCACCGGAATGCGAAACTCGACAAACGACCGAACCAGTTTTCAAGACTACGACAGCCTCAGGCGCGAGCTAACGTCCGCACCGAAGACTTGGCTGGTCACCGGCGTCGCCGGGTTCATCGGCTCCAACATCATGGAACAGCTGCTGGGGCTCGGGCAGACTGTTGTTGGACTCGACAACTTTTCGACGGGTCACCAGGCCAACATCGACGACGCGCTCGAGATCGCGGGTGAGGCGCGCGGTCGCTTCCGTCTCATTACCGGGGACATCCGCGAGCCCAAGGCGTGCGCCGAGGCGTGTCGCGGGGTGGACTACGTGCTGCATCATGCGGCGCTGGGTTCCGTGCCGCGTTCGATCGACGATCCGGCGACGAGCAACCAGGTCAACGTAGACGGAACGCTCAACGTGTTTGCCGCAGCCCGCGACGCCAAAGTGCGTCGCGTTGTGTATGCGTCATCGAGCGCCGTTTATGGCGATACCGTTCAGCTCC
Source organism: Gemmatimonadaceae bacterium (assembly GCA_039924785.1). Classification (GTDB taxonomy): domain Bacteria; phylum Gemmatimonadota; class Gemmatimonadetes; order Gemmatimonadales; family Gemmatimonadaceae; genus JAQBQB01. The sequence continues at coordinate 1,463 of JBDTAE010000296.1, forward strand.
CGCAAGCCGAAGAGATTACCGGGCGGCCGCTGTCGCCATACGCCGCCACGAAGGGCGCAAACGAGCTCTATGCGGCCGCATTCCAGATGTCGTACGGCGTGCAGTTGATTGGCCTCCGGTACTTCAATGTGTTCGGCCGCCGCCAGGATCCGAACGGCGCGTACGCAGCGGTCATTCCGCGTTGGGTTGCCAGCCAGCTCGACGGGGAGGTCTGCCGGATCTTTGGCAGCGGCGAGGATACCCGCGACTACGTTTTCGTGAAAGACGTCGTTCAGGCGAACATTCTCGCCGCATGCGGCGACGAGCTGGCGACGAATCAGGTGTACAACGTTGGGCGCGGCGAGTCGACCTCGCTGCTGGAGTTGTTTGGTCTGGTGCGGGAGGCGCTGGTTGAGTTCGACTCGTCGGTCGACGTCTCGCCACCGGTGCACGAGCCTGAACGGCTTGGCGACATTCCGCGTTCGGTCGCGGACATCACGAAGGCGAAGCGAATGCTGGGTTTTGCGCCGCGGTATGCGATCGCGGCGGGGTTGTCGGAGGCGTTGGAGTGGTACGCTCGCTCGTCGAGCGCGGCTGGATGACTTCTTCGGCGTGGGGGCGCCGAAGCGCGGTATGCAGGTGGTGAGCGAGTCTGGTTCCGCCGATGGCGACGGGTCACTCGCGAGCAAGACGACGTTGGACGTTCTCCTCTTCTAGTACTTGAAAATGATTGAGACCCAGACACAGCCGCGCCTCGTGCTCATTGCGAGCGAAGGGGAGTGGCTAGGACGGTCACTGGAGAATGTCCTCGAGTTGAACGGGTACTCGGTCCTTCGGGTGGAATCCGGCCGGCGCGCGCTGGAGCTCGCGCGGCGGACGAACCCCGATGCCATTCTGCTCGACGATTCACTCGCTGATATCGACGCCGTGGGAGTGTGCCGAGCGCTCCGCGACGATCCGCTGTTCAACCGCGCAACCCCCATCGTCATCACCGCGGCGGCGCAGCACGCGAGCCGCGTTCGATCCGCCGCGTATGCCGCAGGCGCCTGGGAATACTCCACGCACCCGCTCGACCTTGAAACGCTGCTCGCGAAGCTCGGAACATTCATTCGCGCCGGCAGCGACATCGATACCGCAAAATCGAAGTCGCTCGTCGATCGAAGCACGGGACTTTACAGCCAGCACGGACTCGAGCAGTGGGCCGAGCAAATGGGTGCGCGTGCGCTGCGAAAGCGCGAACCGATCGCGTGCGTGGTGGTGACGGCTGACATTCCCATCGCCGAAGGCGGGACTCTGACCGCGGAACAGGCCAGTGAAGCCCTTGCCGAGGTGACGGACGTTTGTCGCTCGACGAGCCGTAAGTCGGATGTGGTGGGGTATCTCGGGGATTCGCGCGTCGCGATTCTGGCGCCGGACACCGATGCCATCGGCGTGCAGCGTCTCATCAACCGCCTGCAGCAGGCGCTCGGCCAAGTCGCGTCGAAGTCGCGCGGTGGTCGCCGCGCTCAGTCGCTTCGCGCCGGATACTGCGCCGTGTCCAACCTCGCGGCAGCGAACCTGGCCCCGGGCGAGCTCGTGAAGCGCGCGGAAACCGCGCTGGAACATGCGCCTCGAGGACGTTTCGAGTCAGCCAGCGTGAACTTCGACGAAGTGTTGATGAGCTGACGCAACGCCGCCCTTGCGCAAAACCTGTTGCGGAGCCGCAACAGGTGATGCACATCACATCCATTTTTGGCGCTTCCTGCCGAAAATACCAGTGTCACCGGACGGCAACAATCGTTGCTGATGCTTGACCGTGTGGCGTGAACGCACCAACTTGTGCGCCTACTGCGGTGTTGCGTGCTTCCACACTTGTGGTGCCCGTCCAACACAACGGTTTCTCGAACAGCTCGAAGGAATTTTTTATGAAGCCCGCTCGAACCGATTTTGGAGTGTTCCCGCCGATGGGATCGCCCAGTGCTCCGCGTTCGTCTGACGCGGAAATCTCCATGGGGTCGATCAGCGGGGACGGTCAGCTAGCGGATGCCGCCGGTGTTTCGCCGAAGGTGCGTTCGTCGATTCGGGTGCTCGTCATCGACGACGACCGTACGTTGCGCGAGGGCTGCGCGAGCCTCCTTCAGGTCGAAGGCTATAACGTCACGATTTCCGGCCGCGGCGACGAAGCCATCGAGATGCTTCGCCGCAGCCGTTTCGACGTCATCCTGGTCGACCTGTGTATGACCCCCGTGTCGGGGATGGAAATTCTCAAGGCCGCGCTCGAAGCGTATTCGGAAACGCTCGTCGTCATGATGACGGGCAACCCAAGCGTCGCAACGAGCGTCGAAGCGCTTCGCCTTGGTGCGTGGGACTATCTGCCAAAGCCGTTCTCCGGCACGCACGTGCAGCTGCTGTTCGGGCGCGCTACGCACGCTGTCCTCGCGCGGCGCGATGAAGAGACTGCGCGCGACACGATGCTGGAGCACAACGGGAACAGCGACAAGATCACGCTGCTTGGCACATCGGCCGCGTTCCGTAAGGCGGTCGATCTCGCGCGGAAGGTGGCGTCGACCGACGCGTCGGTCATGATCGTGGGCGAGAGCGGCACCGGCAAGGAGCTGATCGCGCAGTTCATTCACGCGCACAGCCGTCGATCCAAGCGCGCGCTGGTTCCGTTGAACTGCGCCGCAATGCCGGAGCAGCTCCTCGAGTCGGAAATGTTCGGCCATCGAAAAGGCTCGTTTACGGGCGCCGACCGCGACAAGGTCGGTTTGCTCGAGTTCGCGAATGGCGGAACGTTCTTCCTCGACGAGCTCACCGAGATGTCGCTGCCACTGCAGGCGAAGCTGCTGCGCGTCATTCAGGACGGCGTGGTTCGGCGCGTGGGCAGCGAGCAGCAGGACGCAGTGGTGGACGTGCGGTTCGTCTCGGCGACGAACCGCGATCCGCGCGACGCGATCAAAACCAAGAATCTTCGCGAAGACTTCTACTATAGACTGAACGTCGTTCGCATCACGTTGCCGCCGCTTCGTGAGCGAGTGGAAGACATCGCGATTCTGGCGAATCATTTCCTGGCGTTGTTCTGGAGCCGCCACCATTCGTCGAAGGATCTTCCCCCGCGATTTAGTGAAGGGGCGATGGCATTTCTCATGTCGCGGCCGTGGCGCGGAAACGTGCGCGAACTGCAGAATGTCGTGGAGCGCCTCATGGTGTTCGCGCAGCCCGATGCGGAGATCCACATGGACGATCTTCCGCTCGAGGAGGAATGGGCACGCGAGGAAGCAGGCGACGAAACAACGACGTCCACGCTTTCGCCGTCCATGCTCGACGATGCGTATCACCTTGCGAAGGAGCACGTGCTCGCGAATTTCGAGCAGGAGTACGTCACGCGGCTCGTGGCGCGCGCGTCGGGAAACGTGTCCAAGGCCGCGCGTCTGGCGAGCGTCGATCGGACGACCCTCTACCGGCTGTTGCAGCGCCACGGCTTTCGCCGTGAAGCGGGCGACGCGTCGCTCTCCTAGCGCCGCCTGAGCGGGGTGACGTCGTCCCTCGACTCCACCGCGGGTTCTCCGTCGCTCAGTCTGGATGATGCGCTGGCGGAGGCCGTCGCGCGCACGACCGCTCTCCTTGCGCAAGGGCCGGGGAAGGCGCGCGGCGATGTGCAGGCAGCGCTCGACAAGCTGATCGATCTGCTCCCCGAGATCGCGGCGCCGTACGAGCCGTCGGCGATCGAGGATGCCCGGTGGAACATCCCCCGGCGGTACATCGAGGTGTTGCGCGGCGAGCTGCTCCGCGTGCTGGCCTCAGATGGCGGCGATGTCGACGGGCGCGAAGTGGTCGGCTTGTTACGGTCGTTGGAAGAGCTCACGCATCGCAGCGAGCGCACGAGCACCGGCCGGTTCGTCGCGAGGCTTGCCGGCGCCGAGTCGGTGAACGCCGTCGTCGAGATTGCGCATGACATCCGGTCGCCGCTGTCGTCGATTCTGTTTCTCGTCGATACGATTCGGCGCGGGCAGAGCGGCGCGGTGTCGTCGGTTCAGGAACGGCAGCTCGGGCTCGTGTACGGCGCGGCGCTCGGCTTGAGCACTCTCTCATCGGATCTGATCGACGCGGTGCGCGGCGAGCGTCTCGTCGACGGCAAGCCGGTGCCGTTTTCGATCACGGAGATCATCCTCGGTGTGTGCGCGATCGTGCAGCCGATCAGCGAAGAAAAGAATCTTCCGCTCAACGCGACGTTTCCGGAGTTCGACGGGCGCATCGGGTACGGCTCGGCGCTGAATCGCGTGCTGTTGAACCTGACCACGAATGCGCTTCGGTACACGGACGTGGGGTCGGTCTCGATCGGGTGCACGGAGCATTCGGAGCGCCTGATCGAGTTTTGGGTCAAGGACACCGGGCGGGGGATTCCGGACAACGTTCTCGCGATGTTGTTCGATGGATTCCGACCAGGGTCGGTGGGGATGCGATTCTCGAGCGCGGGTCTCGGCTTGGCGATTTGCCGGACGTTGCTCGAAGCGATGGGGAGCTCGCTCAAGGTGGAGAGCGGGTTGGATCAGGGGACACGTTTCTCGTTCGTTCTGGACCTGGCGAGGGCGTGATGCGCGTCGCGTGACATCGTGTCACACTTGTGTTGCACCGCCGCAACATGCGATCCTGACGACCATGTGATCATTTTATTTACACATCGCGTAATTCGCTGTCTTGTAACGAGTTACTGC
>JBDTAE010000297.1:0-5791 GCA_039924785.1 Gemmatimonadaceae bacterium
TTGCATGAGCTGATTCATGAAGATGCCGATCACGTTGCGATAGCGGTCGCCGATGTTCTGGTGCTCGCCGTACACGTTGTGCGGACGGAACACGATCGAGTTGAGACCGAACATCTCGTGTGCCGCGTGCAGATCCAGCTCCACCGAATATTTCGCGATTCCAGACGGATCTTCGGGCTTCGGAATCATGTCTTCCGACATCGGAAGCTGGCCCCCGCCATACACCGCGATCGATGATGTGAAGACGAGACACTTCACGTCGTGCTTCACACATTCATTCACGATGTTGACGCTGCCGACCACGTTGTTCGTATAGTTGAACCGTCGAATGAAATGCGACAGCCCCTCCGCGGCATACGCCCCAAGGTGGTACACATAGTCGAACTCGTATTGATCGAACAGCCGCGCGAGCAATGCGGCGTCGGTGATCGAGCCCTGGACAAACGTTGCGTTCGCCGGGACCTGATCGCGAAATCCGCCGCTCAAATCGTCGAGCACGACGACGTTGTGCCCCGCCGCCAAGCAATGCTTCGCAACGTGCGAGCCGATGAACCCCGCGCCGCCGGTAACGAGTGAAGTCATGGCGCGGAATATATTGGCGCTCCGCACCACAGCCTACGTCGTCGACGCTATTTGATGAGCATCAACGTGAACGGATACACGTACTGCTGGAGCAACGTCAGCACGCCAACAAGTGCAGCGAGCGCGACGCTATGCAAAAATACGAATCGCAGGATTCGCCATTCGTGACCGACATAACCCGTCGCGGTGCTCGCGACGCAAATGCTCTGCGCGTCGATCATCTTGCCCATCACGCCGCCCGAGCTGTTCGCCGCGGCCATCAACGTCGGATTCAAGCCAAGGCTGCCCGCGGTGATCTTCTGCAAGCTACCGAACAACACGTTCGACGACGTGTCGCTGCCCGTCAGGGCAACGCCCATCCAGCCGAGCATCGCCGCGAAGAACGGATACGCAACGCCGGTGTGCGCGAACGCGAGTCCGAGAATCGCGTCCTCGCCTGAGTAGCGCGTGGTGTAGCCGATGCCGAGCATCGCGGCGATCGTGACGAGCGACCGCCACACCATCTTGAGCGTTCTCAGATAGTTGCGCACCAAATCGCCAACGGAGTAGCCGAGCATCACACCCGAGATGATCGCCGTGATGAGAATCGCCGTTCCGCTCGCTGACAACCAGTTGAACAAAAAGACCGCCGGCTCCGCCGTTGGCTTGGCCACAACGGGCGCCATGCGGAGCACCATCTTGTCCAGCCCCGGCATCGGAATGCTCGGCGCTGAAATTCCATTCAGAAACGTTTTGACCTGCGGCGTTCCCCACGCGAACACGATCACCGTGAGAATGATCCACGGGACGATTGCCACGCTGAGCGGCACCGCTGGCGCAGACAACGTTTCAGTTGAAAGAGCAGCGCTCGGTTGCGTGGATCCGACCGTTCGCAGCGAACGCCATTTCAGGAACAGCGCGAGCGAAACCATCGAGGACGCCGCGGCGATGATGTCGACCAGCCACGGGCCATGAAAGTTGGAGACAAGAAACTGGGGAACAGCGAACGACACGCCCGCAACGAGTAGGGCGGGCCAGAGTTCTTTCACGCCCTTGATCCCGGAGTACGCGGCCATCAACCAGAACGGCACAATGAGCGAGAAGAACGGCAACTGTCGTCCAATCATCGCGCTGAGTGTGCGGAGGTCGATGCCAGTCACGCCCTGTAGCGCAATGACCGGTGTGCCCAGCGCGCCGAATGCCACGGGCGCCGTGTTGGCGATCAGCGAAAGCGTCGATGCTTCGAACGGCGGAAAGCCGAGCCCGATTAGAATCGCGCCCGTTACGGCGACTGGCGTGCCGAATCCTGCCGCGCCTTCGAAGAACGCACCGAACGAGAACGCAATGAGCAAAAGCTGAAGACGGCGATCGCTCGTGATGCTGGTGATCGCGCGCTGCAGCGCGATGAACACACCCTTTTGCGACGTCAACGTGTAGAGAAACATCACGTTGAGCACGATCCAGCCAATCGGCAGGAGACCATACGCGACGCCGAGCGTGGCGGCACGGCCCGCCATCGGCGCGGGCATGCCGACGACGAGGATCGCGACAGCGAGCGCAACGGCGAGCCCCGAGATTGCGGCGATGTACGCGGGAACTCGTTTGAGTGCGAGGAGTCCTAAGAGGACGACAAGCGGTACGGCAGCCGCAATCGTCGACAGCGCCCCGTGCAGGGGATCGTAGTTCTGCTGCCAGGGCATGGATGCGCGGGGAGAATGTGGAGGCTATACATCGGAGCATGGGCAAGACGTGGATGATTATGACTGCACTGGCGCTCGCTGGCCATACGTCGCCGGCGGCTGGCCAGCAGCCTCCGAAAACGTCGGCGCGGGTTGCGCCCGCCAAGCCTATTCAGATTCAGAAGGATTCTGGGAACGAGCCAGTGTGGCCCGTCGCGGCGCCCGATCCCCTTCCCGGATCGATTTTGCCCGCGAAGCGGATCGTCGCGTTCTACGGCAACCCGCTCTCGAAACGCATGGGGATCCTCGGCCAGCTTCCGCCGGATAGCATGCTCGCGAAGCTCGATCGCGAAGTTGCCGCATGGAACGCCGCCGATCCCACGACGCCAGTGCAGCCGGCGCTGCACCTCATTGCGGTCGTCGCGCAGGATGCGCGCGGAACCGCCGGCAAGTACCGCATGCGGATGGACAGCGCGTTGATCGAGAAGGTCTATGGCTGGGCGCAGTCCCGACACGCGCTGCTCTTTCTCGACCTGCAAGTCGGGCAGGGAACGCTGCAAGAGGAGTTGCCGCGGCTCACGCCGTTTCTCTCACGCCCCGACGTGCATCTTGGCATCGATCCCGAGTTTTCGATGAAGCACAAGGAAGTTCCGGGCACGAAGATCGGCACGTTCGACGCAAAGGATGTGAACTACGCGTCGGCGATGCTCGCGGATCTTGTCGCGTCGCGCGGATTGCCGCCGAAGATTCTCGTCGTGCATCGCTTCACGCGCGATATGGTCACGGGCTACAAGCGGGTGACGCTCGATCCGCGAGTGCAGATCGTGATGGACATGGACGGCTGGGGGCCGCCGTCGTACAAGCGCGAGTCGTATCGACGGTACATCTACAGTTATCCGGTGGAGTATACCGGATTTAAGCTTTTCTATAAGAACGATACGAAGGGAGGCGACAAGCTGATGTCGCCGGCCGACGTGCTCGCGCTCGATCCGCGCCCGCTCTACATCCAGTATCAGTAGCGGGAGTCGGTCCGTTCACGCCGGTGCGACGATGATCGTCGGCTCGTCGCGTACCGGGAAGTTGACCGAGTTCGCGATGTAGCACTCCGCGCGCGCGTTGTGATGCAGCGCCAGCGCTTTACCGGCGTCCGCGCCGGCGGCAATCGTCACGCGCGGCGTGAGCAGCACATCGGTGAAGCGAACGACGCCGTCGACGGCCTTCATCGTACCGCGCGCCGCGTCCTCGTATGCCACGACCGGCAGCTTCGCCAGCGCGCAGAGCGCGAGATAGCTCAGCAGATGGCAAGTTGACAGCGCAATCACCAGCATCTCTTCCGGATTGTAGAGCGCCGCGTCGCCGCGAAACTGCGGGTCGGCGGAGCCCTTCATCCACGGCTTGTCGCCGCTGCGGTATTCGTATTCTCTCGAATACGTCTGGTACGAGATCGTCGGACCTGCACGTGCGCCCGTCCAGACGACGGACGCGGCGTATTCATGGTCATCGGCGTGGGTCATGACGAAAAATACGGCTTTTTTCGAGGGAACTCCGCTGACGGCTGCCGTTGCTAGCGAAAGAGGCCGAGTCGGTAGCGGCGGTCCACGACCGTGAGAACGGCCCACCCCGCAAGCATGATCGGAATCACGAGTAGCAGCGACTTGATCGCGTTGTCGGCGAGCTGATCGATCGGTCCGGCCTTGAGCAGGCGCTCGCGCAGCGCGAAGGCGGCTGTCCACAGCACCACGAGAAGCGTGATGCCCGGATTGTAGCTGTGGATGAGTTTCGAGAGCGGAGAGCGCAGTACAAGCGCTTCTTCGTTGGCGGTGGGTCGCTGCATTGTGCGGGTTTGTGTGCGCGGTTGCGCGCGTATGGGTGTACGACGGCCAAAAATACGCGTGGTCGCCGAGGCGGGACGGCAGGCTACTCTACGTTCAAGTATCGGCCGGTGGGCGACTCACCTTCGATGCTGCGTGATGCGAAACAATGACGGCAAAACAGGATGATGAATTTGCCGGGGCGGGCTCAGAGCCGGTCAAGCCTGCATCCTTGCTGATTTTCCGACGGGCGCATCATATAGGAATCCCTGGATTGGCGCGCCGATTAGCGTTTCTTCGGGGGTCGACCTCGGACGCGGCTTCACCTTTCCGGGAGCTCCAACCTGTCCGCATGAACGAACGATCGATGGCCGCAACGAACGCCCCCGTCCAGCGAGCCACGCGCTCTCCGGATGGACGCGTCGACCTCGGCTCCAGCAACGCGGTTGGTCGACTTCCGCGGCGCGTGGAGATCGACGGAGCATCGTGGTTCATGGCGACGAGCTCGACGGCGGCGAGCGGCGTTCATCTGCTGTCGAGCACATGCCCGCACCAGGGCGGTCGAATCGAGGACGCAGGTCGCTGCTTTGAATGCCCAAACCACGGATGGCAGTTCAAGCACGATTCCGGTGAAAGCATCAACGCACCCGGTCGTCGCATGGCGTCGATCCCAGTCGTCGAAGCGGGCGGGCGACTCTTCGCCGATTTGCCGCTCTCCGCGATGGCCCCAGAAGGGCCACCGTCGCCGCGCCCCATCCCGCGGGTGGAAGGGCTGTCGATCACTCTGCACGCGCACGCATGTTTAGAGTTCGTGTATCGCGGGTCTTCGCTGCTCACCGATCCGTGGCTCGACGGGCCCGCGTTCTTCGGCGCGTGGACCCAGTACCCGCCGCCGGTAGTCGACGTCGGCGCGCTCACACCGAATGCGGTCTGGATCTCGCACGAGCATTCGGATCATTTTCACGAGCGAACGCTCCGGCATTTTTCGCGAAACACGCCGGTTTATTTTCCCGATTTCCCGAATCGCAGAATCGCGAACCGGCTGCGCGAGCTCGGGTTTGTGCGCGCCCGCGCAGTGCCGTTCGGTACGACCGTCGAGCTGAACGAGAATTTCCGCATCACGTGTCACGAGCCCGGAAGTCTCTGGAATGATTCTGTGGTGTTGATCGAGATCGACGGGTTTCGCTTTTTGAATCTGAATGACGCGGGCTTGAATCATCGCATCGCGCGCTTGGTCGCGCCCGTCGATGTGCTCGCGTCGTCATTCAGTCCCGGCGCTTCGGGGTATCCGTTGACGTGGACCCATCTGTCCGACGAACAGAAGAAGGACATCGGCGAGCGGGCCAAGCAAGGCCATTTGCGGATGCTTCGCGAGGCCGCGGTGCTCTACGGCGCCGGTGCGGTCTTACCCTTTGCGTCGCATTTTTCACTCTGGCACCCCTCGCATGAGCGTTTTGTGAAGGCGTTGCCGCGGAACACGCTTGCGGATGTCGTCGACGCATTCGCCGACGCACCCACTCCGGTGATCGATCTTTTTCCTGGCGACTCATGGAATGGCGCTGAAGGTGACATTGCGCGCTTCGTCGACCGCAGCGACCAACCCGATGATGTCGACCGACAGCTGGCCTATCTCCGCCGACGATTCAACGCCGATACATTCGAGGCGAACCACCCCGCCCAGGTGGTACCGTCGCGGCACTCGATCGAGGAGTACTTTCTTCGGCTGAACAACACGCCGGA
>JBDTAE010000298.1:0-7678 GCA_039924785.1 Gemmatimonadaceae bacterium
GCATCGACTCGGCAAGGGTTTCGACCACCGTCGCGCGCGATCGCGCAAACGAGACGCCGGCCACATCGCGCTCGTACGGCTGGTCGATGAGCGTCGCCATCTCGTTCCAGTCTTTCGGAAGCACGTCATAGAACGCGCGATACGCGGCCAGTCCGCGTTCGACGTCCTTTCGCGCGTCCGCGCCGTGCGTTGAGAAATATCTCAACAACGCGTTGGCGGTTGCCGCGGGCGAGTTGGGATTGGGGGCAACATCTCCGCGCGCTTTCGCGGCGTCGGCGAACAACGCGCGCACGTTCACGCGCGTCACCGACGCGTCGAACGGTTCGACGATCGCGCCAGCCGACTTCAGATCGGCAACCGTGCGATCCCAGATCGAGACCGACTCAGGGGACATCTGCGCTCGGGGGACGTGGATCTCCACGACGCCAAGTCGAGCGCCAATGAGAGAATCATCATGAAGTATCTCGATCGAGCCGCGCGCCCACGGCGTTACGATTGCGAGCCCGTCGGACGCATCGGGACCGGCGATGGCATCGAGGAGCATCGCGGCGTCGGCGACATTGCGCGCAAGCGGTCCGTGCGTATCGAGGTACGGCCATGTCGGAATGACGCCGGTCCGCGGCACCAGGCCGAACGTCGGCTTCATTCCAACCACCCCGCAGAACTGCGCGGGAATGCGATTCGATCCGCCATCGTCGGTGCCGACTGCGGCGAATGCCATGCCACAGGCAACGCTCACCGCCGAACCCGCGCTCGATCCGCCGGGCGTTTTGACTCCGCTGGGATCGTACGGATTGCGCACCTGTCCGGAGAGGGAGCTCGTGCCGTTGCCATGATACGCGAAGTCATCCGCCGCGGTTTTCCCGAGCACCACCGCGCCCACCGCTCGCATTCGCGCGACCTCGAGGGCGTCGCGTTTCACGACCGCTGGGAACAGTCGTGCCCATTCGGCGTTCGATCCGGTGGTGGGGAGACCGTTCACGTCGTAGATGGATTTCGCGAAAACGGGAACGCCATCGAGAGGGCCGAGGAGCGCGTGGCGTCGCGCGCGCGAGTCGGATGTGCGAGCCTCGTCCATTGCGGCGTCCGACAGTCGATCGATCGCGTGCAGTGTGTTGTTCCAGCGACTGCAGCGATCGAGCGCCTGTTTGGTGATTTCAGCGGCGGTCCACTCTCCGCGCATGCGTCCGGCCTGATACTCGGCGATGCTTCCGGCGAGGGGATCGGCGACCAGCTCGGGCCATCGAACCAGCGGGATGGCCAGCAGCGCGGTGAGCTCGCGGAGCGCCTCGCGACGAGAAATCGGCATGATGATTCGCGAATGAATGTCGAACGCCGGCTAGGAACCGATGTGGAATGGAGTCGCGGCGGAGACGGTGCCCCACTCGACGGCCAACGTGGCCGTTGTGCCGGTACCGCGAATTGAAATCGTGACCTGCTCCGCCGACTTGGATTCCTTCGACACCTTCATCGGCGCGCGTCCAATCTCGAGCTTGGGCAGGTATGGAATGCCCCATTGATCCGCCGTCCCAAGTTTGCCGAGTATTAGAGTCCACTCATGGGCGCCCGGTTCAGTGTTGATCGTATAGCTGCCCGGCGCGAGCGCGACCTTTCCGAAGGTGAGCGTCTTGTCTGTGGTCAGGACCGTGGCCTGATCGGCACCAGTGCGCCACGGCTGTCCCGGCGGCATGAGCTGCGCTTCGGGTCGTCCTTTGAGGTATGGGCGGCCGTATTGAATCGAGATGGTCGCGCCGCCGATCGTCCACGTCGTTTTCTCGTGTGGACTTCCGCCGCTGCCGGTGCCGATTGACTCGGTTTTCTGAGCACCGGCCATGGCCGCGAACGCAAAGGCCATGGCAATCGATGTGAAACCCGCGCGTTTCAGATGCACGTCGATCTCTCCAAAAATTGATGGCTCGACGCTGGCGTCAGGGGTGTTCGACGAGGCGTCGCGGCCTATAGTCCTGGCTCAATCATCTCCGCCGGGGCAAGACTCCACAAGTCGCACGTCAAATCGGCGATGCTTGCGATCGCGACGCCGACCGCCCAGCCGCCCATGACGTCGTCGGCCCAATGCTCATCGAGCGCGACGCGCGACCATCCGACCGCGGCAGCGAAGATGCCGGCTGACAGATATGTCGCGGCCTTTTCACCAGGGGACCGTCCTTTCGCGAATTCCATCGCGGTGGCGAATGCAATGGCGGTTCCCGCCGACGTGTGGCCGCTCGGAAATCCAAATCGCTCGAGTCCTGTTCGTCGTCGCGCGCCGGGCGGTCGAAGTTGATCGACGAAGAGTCGCGCGCCGCGATCGATAGCGAGGGCCAGGAGCGAGGCGAGGACCGGCGCTGGTGCGAGTCGTCCGCGCGCTGCTGTGAGTGCTGCGGACGCCGCGATCGCGAGCGCCGGATGCGATGCGGGCGCGGCGAGATAGCTTGTAGATCTCGCTAGCCTTACGACTCGTGGTCGCCGCGCGCGCATCGCCTTGCGAACCTTTCGATCGAACGCGGCGGTTCTGAACGTCTGTGTTGCGGCGCCGAGCACGACCGCGATCGCCGTGGCAGTCGCGGCGACGAGGATGTTGTCGAGGGTCGAGCGTCGCATCAGAGTTGGATCATATTTGGCTGACGTCGATCGTGGCAAGGACCGAACCACACTGAACGACACGCTCGGCGACAATCGACCGACGCGCGTCGCGCGGCTCGATGGGAATTTCTCAAGCCAATGACGGGTAATGCCCGCTCTTGCCGCTCGTGCGAAAACGCCGTCAGTTTGGGCATGCCTCAATTTCGAATCGCGATGCGAAGCGCATTGTCCGTACTCGGTCTATCTTCGGCGCTCGGCGCGCAAGTCTCGCCGGTTCCAACGACTGGCCCGCCCGAACGCCCCGTCGTTATTCTCACCGATCGCGCGCTCGACGGCCGCGGTGGAGTGTTGCGGGATGCACGCATCGGTGTGACACGCGGGAAAATCACGTCGCTGAGTGCGCCGCAAACGAAGGACGCGACGACGATAGATCTTCGTGGATACACGGTCATTCCTGGATGGATCGACACGCATGTTCATCTGGATTCGCATTTCGATCGCACCGGGCACATCGCGACGCGCGCGGAGCCGGCTGCAGAAGCCGCACTCGGGATGGCGAACAATGTGTGGATGACGTTGATGGCTGGGTTTACCACCGTGCAGTCGGTTGGCGCGTTCTCCGATGCGGCGTTGCGCGATATGATTCGCGATCGTGGGCTGCCTGGTCCGCGCGTGCTCACGTCGCTTGCGCCGATCAATGCCGATACGTCGGTGTCGAGCGATTCGCTGCGCGCGATGGTTCGACGTCGCAGAGATCAGGGGGCAGATCTCATCAAAATATTTGCATCGAAGAGTGAGCGTGTCGGCGCCGGTCCGACCATCACCGAGGATCAATTGCGTGTGTTGTGCGGCGAAGCCACAGCGCTCGGATTGCGGTCGATGGTGCACGCGTATCGTTCTCAGGCGGGAGCCGCGGCACGCGCCGGATGCCGTGAGATCGAGCATGCGACGTACAGTGAGCAGGCCGACATCGACGCGGCCGTGAGGGCCGGTGCGTACGTCAGTCCGCAGGTCGGTCTGGTTGTACAGAACTACTTGGAGAACAAAGCGCGGTATGTGGGAGTGGGGGGGTTCACCGAGGAGGGCATGGCCATCATGCAACGCGATCTGCCGCGTGACTTCGAGATCTGCACGATCGCCGTGAAGACGCCGGGTGCGAAGGTCGTGTTTTCGACTGATGCGACTGCCGGCGCGCACGGCCGCAATGCCGAAGAGTTCATCGGTCGAGTCGAGCATTGCGGCCAATCGCCGATGGCGGCCCTCGTGTCGGCCAATTCACTCGCGGCGGATGCGATCGGCATGGGTGATCAACTCGGCACGCTTGCCCCTGGGTATGAAGCGGATCTCATCGCGCTCGACGGCGATCCCCTCTCCGATCTGACCGCGGTGCGGCGAGTCGTGTTCGTGATGCGAGGCGGTATCGTCTACAAATGGATTGGGGCGAAATAGCTGCCGACGAATCGACGAAGGGTTTTGCAAATGCAAATAGTGGCAGCGACGGCGGCGAACCTCACCGACATTCGCGCGGCGTACGCGGCCGGCCGCCGAATTCAGCGCGAGCGAGGTGGGGCGACGACGGGCGCCTCGGATTTCGGCTGAAGGATCGCCGGGTCGTCGCGCGGGATCCACGTTTGCCGGCGCACTACCATGGGATCGAACTCGCGCTGCTCGAAGAGCCGTGTGGCGACAGCGACAATTGAAGATCTATAAATTCCATCTCGACGAACACCACGCGTTCTCGGGTGTGCCGCGGGAAACCGTTCCGGCAAGGGCCCGCAACCAAAGCCTAACCGGCGGTCGGAAGCCTCGATTTGGCAAGCTTGACCAGCACCGTGTATTCGGGGTCGACGAGCTGAATGATCGGCGCGCGCGCGTTTTGCGACACGAATTGATATGCATCGAGATCGGACATGCTGGTCTGCTGTTTGACCCAACCGATCATCGCCTTGAACGCAACGCGCGCCGCGTCCTCGAGCGGTCGTCCCGACCCCACGAAAACGATCTCGTCGGCATTCTCGATGCGCGGAATCAGTGTCGCCTGTTTTTTTTGAAGTTCTACATAGACCTCGACGTTCATCGCGCCTTCGATCGCCGCGCCCATGATCTCGCCGTCGCCCATCGCGTAGTGTCCATCGCCAAAGGACATCAACGCACCAGGCATGTTGACGCCGAGGAACACCGTGTTGCCCGCGCGTGCTTCCGGACAATCCATGTTGCCACCGAAGTTGCCGGGAACGATCGTCGTGCGAACCTCACCGCCGGCGGGCGCAACGCCAATGCAGCCAAGAAAGGGAAGCACCGGCACCTCCCATCTGTGTTTGCCGTCGCGGGTGGTGGTGTGCGCGGTTCCTTTTGCGGCGTCGATGTCGTAGCGCCACGTCGTCTCGGGAAAATCCGGGCCCAGCATCGCCGTTTGATCGGTACCAACGAGCGCGCCGAATCCCGGACTGAACGACGACACGCCGTAATTCCGCGCCGGCTCGAGTTTGAGAATGTGAATCGCGACCGTATCGCCGGGTTCGGCTCCCTCAATGTGGAACGGGCCCGTCTGAGGATTATCATGGCCGGCGGGCATCTTCTTCGACGGAAGATCGTCGGCCGTTTTCACCGCGCCGTCGAAACAGTCTTCCGTCCACGTGACGATCCGCGTGCCCGACTTGATGCGCTGCCGCGGCGTCGCACCGCCGAAGGTGTAAACGAGCTCCTCGTGTTTCGGTGTCCACTGAAGCACCGGCGTACCAGGCGGCACGTTTGCGAGCAGTGGCTTCGTGCCGTTGCCGGCGACCGATCCCGCCTGGATGATTGGCGCACCGGTCGCGGACGCAGCGCTCGTTGTGTCGATGGCAGGAGCTCCGTTGCGGCAAGCGCTGACCACGCCGGCGACGCCGAGTGGAGCGTGAACGAGGAATTGGCGACGCGTGGTCATGCGAAGGCTCGGCGAGAAGGAAGGCGGTGGACGAATCATAACTTGTCGTCCACCGTCGATCTTCGCGAGCCCGGCGCGGCGAGTCTCTTGGCGCCGCGCTCAACCTCGCTTGTGTGCGGCTACATGCGCACGGATAAATTGTCTGAATACATTTCTCCTCCAGCACGTGCGATTGGCGCGCCGACAATCACCGGCGCCTCGTATCCTATTTCGCATCCGGTGCGCCGCAAGTATGATGATTCTTCTATTGCGTGGCGGCAGCGCAACGAACTCATGAAAGCGAAGCGTGCCCATGCAATGGTTTGACGAAACACCGAACGATCCGGCCGATGAAGTCGACGAAGCGTCCGACGAATCCTTTCCGGCGAGCGATCCGCCGGGTTGGACGTCGCTCACCGGTGAGCATATCGACGTGGCACCAGTTGCGGATCGCGACGACGTCACGGTCGAGCACAATCAGCATAAGCACCGCTTCGAGGCTCGCGCCGATCGCGATCTTGCCGTGCTGACCTATCACGTGCGACACGACGGCACACTCGTGTTGCTGCACACGAGGGTGCCGACCGGCCTCGAGGGCCACGGAGTCGCCGGACGGTTGGCGAAGGCCGCGCTGGATTACGCGCGTGAGAACAAACTCAAGGTCGTGCCGCAGTGCCCGTTCATCGCCGCGTACATCGAGCGTCATCCGGAGTTCAAAGATCTCGTGCGGTCGTGAACGCTGAAGGTGTGCAGTCGTCGGTCTGAATCGCCGGAGCAGCCCGTCCCGCCTTACTTCAGCAAACGCGCGAGCATCTCGGGCATCGCCTGCAACTGATCGACGTGATCCGGCGCCGAGTTGCCCGCGAAGCCGAGAATGTCGAAGCGCCCCGCGTGGACTTCGCTGAGCTGCTGCATGCCGCGCGGTCCCCAGCGGAGCACCGGCGTGCGGTGAAGCCCGAGCGCGTGAATCAGCCAGTCGGCCGTCTCCGTCGTGCTCGCGAACGTTCCCGGAAAAATCTCGGAGTGCGTCACCAGAAACTTCTTGTCGCCGCGCATCGCCGCGCGCGCGAACTGCTCGAACGCAACGAGGTTCGTAGTGTTGATCGCTCCGCCAGCCGCGAGCAGCGAACCTTCCGGGACATACGACGTATGCATGCCGTCGAGCAGCATCACGTTGTCGACCCGCGCGAAATGTGTCGGGTCGCGAAGGATTGCGCGCACGGCGCCGTGTCCCGCCGAGTAACCGACGAGCGTGATGCGTCCGATGCGCGATGGTCTCCCGGTCGCTGTTGAAACTTCTCTCATCACGCCTGCCAGCAAGGAGTCAAAGGCGGCCGGATCAGAAAACGCGCGATCGTACGCGCCAGATCCGACACCGACATTCACCACCGCCGCGACGACGTTCGGTCCGATGCCAACGACTGACTGTTCAGCGACCCACGCGGCGCCGTGAAAATGCACCACAAGATCGAATCCACCACGCAGTTGCGCCGGATTCGACACGAACACTTCGACCGGCTTGGCGCCCGGACCGACAAACGAACGCGTCACGCCACCAAGGTCACGCTGCGTGAGACGCTGGTGTTCGCGGGTTTCTTCGACCATCGGTGACGGATTCTGCGCGGCTGCCGGTGGCGTTGGTGTTTGCGCGCCGACGCGCGGCGGCATCGCAACGACAAGTATCCACAGAACAGCCGCGCCGATCGATCGAGCCATGCTCATCACGGTTTCCTCTTCCTGCGCGAAGCGCTCTTGGTTGCCCCGGACCGCGAAGCAGCCGTTGTGAATCGACCAAACGAGAAAGTGACGCCTCGCGCCGACAATTCTCAATAGCCACGTCGATCTACGGTGCGCTCGGCGACTTTGTGCTCGCCACGTCCACATCGATCGTGATGGGCGCCCCTTTCCAAGTTTGCGTCACATCGAACATGCCCTGCCAAAGTTTGGCGAAGTCGAAACCGACCGCCGCCGGCTTCGCCGAGATCGAAAAGCCAGTACTGCTCGCGATCCAGAACGACGGCGCGCCCGCGCGCCCGCGCACCGTGTACTCCGCTTCGGCCGCGCCGTATAGTGCGGCCGCGTTTGATTTGGCCGCGTAGATACCGGGCTGGTATCGATTGTCGGCGAGCACTCCGGCGATCCACGCGCGATAGTACTCCACGAGCGACGACGTAACGTTCGTCACGTATT
>JBDTAE010000299.1:0-10376 GCA_039924785.1 Gemmatimonadaceae bacterium
TCGGAACGTGGGCTGTCACGTTCCGAGCGCACTTTTTATTGCTTGTTAGGAATTGTTCAGCAGGATTTGGTTGTGAGCTCTGGTGGCGGAGTTCAGGCGGCATCCTCCATAAGTCGCCGGCCGAGACCCAGTTCATCGAAGCGCATCCGTTCACGCTGTCTTTAGAGAACTAAAGAATACGCTTCAACGATAGCGTGCCGCCACCACGGTGCGGAGTCGATCCGAATGTATCCTTGCTACACCAAGAGAATTGGGAGTCTCGACACCCGCGACATTGGCTCTCGCCAGACGAGTCGTTCCGCGAGACTCTGCGGATTCAGCGCACACCGCGGCCACCTCCTATCACGGCTAACGCCGGGGCAACCGCTCCGCCACACCGACACGCAACGCGCGCAATGGTTTGCGCGAGAGAACTCTCAACGCTTGCGCCAAAGAGAAATCCGCCCTAAGTTCAGGCCTCCAACACCTCCCGACCGGAGCAGTCGCTGTGAAAATGATCTCTGCACGTACCCCGATGACCAACGCCGCCGATGCCCCGAGGGGCCCAGTCACGTTCGTCGTCGCACCGGTAGCCATGCACTGATCGCGCAATCACGGCTCGGGCTGTACACGAGGGCGGCGCCGCGAACGGTGCCGCCCTTTTGATTTCCTCGCAATCGCAATTCAGGCGTCCGCCGCCACGCCATCGATCCTCACCAATTCGAGGCTTTTCATGAGTACATCGATGTCTGAAACGACGAACGAGACCCTCGCGCCACCCAGTCACCCTCAGCCCGCCGGCGCGCCGCATGTCGACGGCGGCGTGTGGGACTCCATTCGCGAAGCGCTTCGGGGATCACATCGCGACTTCACCGAAGGCTCGGTCGCTCGCGCCATTTTCGTGCTCGCCGTACCGATGGTGCTCGAGATGCTCATGGAGAGCGTCTTTGCCGTCACCGACGTATTCTTCGTGTCGAAGCTCGGCGCCAGCGCCGTCGCGACGGTCGGTCTCACCGAATCGTGGATCACGATCGTCTACGCGCTCGGCATGGGCCTGGCCATCGCCGCGTCCGCGATGGTCGCGCGACGCACTGGCGAACGCGACCGCGAAGGTGCGGCACACGCCGGCGCGCAAGCGATCATGCTCGCGCTCGGCGTCTCGCTGCTGCTCGGCGTCGCGGGAGCGATGTTCGCGCCGAAGGTGCTCGCCGTCATGGGCGCGTCGCCCGACGTTCTCGCCGTCGGCTCGACGTATGCGCGGATCATGCTTGGCGGCAATGTGACAATTCTCATGCTGTTTCTCATCAACGCCATCTTCCGCGGCGCGGGCGACGCGGTCATCGCCATGCGCGTGCTGTGGCTGGCGAACGGCATCAACATCGTGCTCGGACCGTGTTTGATCTTCGGCGTCGGACCGTTTCCGCGGCTCGGCGTCACCGGAGCGGCCATCGCCACGAACATCGGGCGCGGCACCGGAGCATTGTTCGCGCTGAGCCGGTTGCTCAAGCCGGGTTCGCGCATCGATCTCCACGCTCGGCATTTCCGCTTCGACTGGGATTTGACGAAGCGGCTCGTGCGCATCGCATGGTCGGCCGCATTTCAAATGCTCATCGGCATGGGCAGCTGGATCGCCCTGACGCGCGTTCTGGCGACCTTCGGCTCGGCCGTCGTCGCGGGCTACACGATCGGTTTTCGTGTGATCATGTTTGCGCTGCTTCCCGCAGCGGGCGTCGCGAATGCCGCGGCTACGATGGTTGGCCAAGCACTCGGCGCCAAAAAGCCGGACCGTGCGGAACACGCGGTGAAGCTCGCCGGCGTGTACGACATGCTCGTTCTCAGCGTCGTCGGCGCCTTCCTCGCGATCTTCGCCCCGAACATCGCGCGGTTCTTCACAACAGATTGGGCAATCTCGAAGGTCGCGTCGGATACGATGCGTGTGGTGTCGCTCGGGTTTCCGTTCTACGCTTGGGGCATGGTGCTGTCGCAGTCGTTCAACGGCGCGGGCGACACACGCACACCCACGCTGCTCAATCTGTTTGTGTTTTGGCTCTGGGAGATTCCGCTCGCCTATTTTCTCGCGATCAAGCTCGGCCTCGGACCTCACGGGATCTACATCGCGATGACGATCGCCTTCTCCACGCTCGCGATCGCAAGCGCCGTGATCTTCCGCCGAGGAACGTGGAAAATGCGCAGGATTTAGGCGCTATTTGTGTGGACTTACTGCATCGTCATGAGAAATGAGATATGCGCAGTGGAATCGCACAAGTCTTTATTTAACAATTCGTTGCAAATTATCATGGTAGTACTGCTCGGCGAATAACTGGCCACGAATTGCCGAGTTCGTTGGCCGAAATTCCTGCTGCCCCCGTTCATCGTCGACGAACTTTCTCCGTCGACGATGTTCGTTCTCCCGACTGCCCTGTTACTGGGTTTGACCCACCCATGATCGGCGGTTCGGCGGAGTTCGGGAGTTGCACCTTTGCAGTCCTGAACCTCGTCGCGACTTGCGACGATTCTTTCGATGCTTGCAACTCGTGGAAGCGCACACTCACGGTCGTTACCCGCGACGTCACCCGCACGCGCGTTCGTTCGAAAGCTCACCAGACGTCCGGCGGGCCTTCGCATCCACCTCAGTCGAGACATGTAACGTTCGTAAGCCGAATGACGTAGGCTTATCTACGAAATGCCCGATACCGTCGACCAGCTCTTCCTGTCGTTTCAAACAGCCCTCTCCGGACGATACTCGCTGGAACGCGAACTCGGCCGCGGCGGCATGGGCGTCGTGTACCTCGCGCGAGAGGTGCGCCTCGACCGATTGGTTGCAATCAAACTCCTTCCGCCGGAATTCGCTGCGCACGATCGGCTTCGCGCGCGATTTCTTCGCGAAGCACGAACCGCCGCGCGGCTGTCGCATCCATATATCGTCCCGATCCACTCGGTCGATCAAGCGGGCGAGTTCGTCTTCTACGTCATGGCGTACGTCGAAGGTGAAACGCTCACCCAACGGGTGATGTCGCGCGGACCGGTCCCCCCGGGCGAAGCGACTCGGATCTTGAGAGAAGTGGCATGGGCGCTCGCGTACGCGCACGCGCAGGGCGTCATCCATCGCGACATCAAGCCGGCCAACATTCTCCTCGAGGTGGGCACCGAGCGCGCCATGGTCACCGACTTCGGTATCGCGCGACTCGCCCACGCGAGCGGCGACGCCGAGGGAGAATTGCTCGGAACGCCGGAGTACATGTCGCCCGAACAGGCCAGCGGAGAACCACTCGACGGCCGCAGCGATCTCTACTCGCTCGGCGTCGTCGGCTTCTTTGCGCTTACCGGACGATTGCCGTTCATCGGCAGTTCGGCGCAATCGCTGCTCGCTCAGCACATCACGAAGTCGGCACCGTCGGTGTCGAGCGTCGCGCGCGGCGTGCCAACCGCGTTGGCACACGCGATCGACCAGTGTTTGCAGAAGGATCCGGCCGACCGGCCGGCCACTGGCGAAGTGCTCGCGGACGCACTTGCGCCCGCGATGGCAAAGCGCGCGGAAGTGCCCGTTCCAGTGCGCGTGTTGATCGACCGCCGACGCGCGATGGCGATGATCATGCCGCCGATCATCGTCAACTCGATGGCGATTAACTTCATCGTCGAATTGATGCGGCACGGCACGCCCCCGACGTACAAGATCGCGGCGGCTGCGGCTCTTTCTGCCGCGTCCATCGCCGCGCCGCTGGTAATTCTCATGAAGCGACTGCGGACAGTGCTTCGCCTCGGGTACGGCACCGATGATATCGCGGCCGGCCTGCGCGCGTCGTACGACCGCCGTCGCGAAGAGTTCCAGTACGAATTCGGAACGAAGGTCAGCTTTCGCGAACGAACGTTTCGCAGCGCCGCGGTGTCCGGCGTGCTCGCTGCCGCGGGCATCACCGCCGGAATCGCTTCGGGGGCGTTTCCCGCCACGGCAATTCCATTCGCGATCCTGGCGTTCGACGTCGGCATTTTCGGCATCGCGTTTACCAGCAAATGGAAACGGCTCCGCGAGGGCAAGGGTCCCCGCCTCGCGCGCTTCTGGGAGGGTCGAATCGGTCAGAAAATCTCGGCGATTTCAGGCTTTAGACTCGGCCAACGCGCAATTCCTGCCAATCGGCCCACGGAGCTCGCCATCTCCATGTCCGCGGAGGCGCTCTTCGCGAAATTTCCGAAAGAGATGCGCGAGTCGCTTGGCGACGTACCCACTGCACTTCACGCTCTCGAGGCGCATGCTCGCGCAGCGCGAGCGCACATCGAGGAACTGGACGCGACCATCGACCAAGCGCTGCACGGCCCGGGACAAGGCGCATCGGCCGAGCGACAGGAGGCTCTCGTTGCGGATCTTCGGGCGGCGCGCGCAAGCGCCGAGGAACGTCTCGCCCAAGTCGTGTCGGCGATGGAGAACGTCCGTCTCAACCTGCTGCGGTTGCAGGCCGGCGTCGGTTCGGTGGAAAGCGTCACGCAGGATTTGGACGCGGCGCGCGCCATCGGGGACGGGGCGGCTCGTCTTCTCGAGGGAGTTCACGAGGCGGAAGAAGCGATCAAACGCTGACGCGCGGCTCCGTGTTGCGTAGTTTGAATGATGGCCGTGACTGACGCGGAATACGAACGCCTGAAGGCCGAGCTTCAGCTCGTGCGCGCCGTCGCCAACACGGTGCCGGCAATGATCGCATACTGGGACGCGGACCAACGATGCCAGTATGTGAACAAGGCATACGAGTTTTGGTTCGGCCTCGCGCCCGAAGCGTCGGTCGGCGAGCGAATGACCGAGTTGCTCGGACCGACGTACGATCTGAATCTCCCCCACACGTTGGGCGCCTTGCGAGGGGAACCGCAGGCATTCGATCGCGAAATGCCGGACCCGAAGAGCGGAACACCGCGATACAGCCACGCGACGTACATCCCCGACATGGTCGACGGCGTCGTGAAGGGATTTTACGTCCACATCGAGGATCTCACAGGACGAAAGCGGCTCGAAGACGACCTTCGCGCCGCAAAGGAAGCCGCCGAGAATCTCGCGACGCATGATTTTCTCACCGGTCTTCCGAATCGACTCCTGCTGACCGACCGCGTGACGCGCGCGATCAAAACCGCCGGTCGCAACAAGGCGGCGGTGGGCGTGCTGTTCATCGACCTCGATGGATTCAAAGGCGTAAACGATTTACTCGGTCATGCGACGGGCGACGATCTCCTCGTGCAGGTTGGGCGGCGACTCCAGGGCGCGCTTCGAGATTCAGATACCGTCGCGCGACTCGGCGGCGATGAATTCGTCGTCCTGCTCCCGACGCTCAAGACGCCGAGCGACGTGGAGATCGTGGCGAAGACTGTCTTGGAGAACTTGGCGCGGGAGCCGTTCGTCGCGCAGGGGCGTCCACTCGACGTCACGATCAGCATTGGTGCCTCGGTGTATCCCGAGGACGGTGGAACGGTCGATTCGTTGCTCGCCGCGGCCGACGGTGCGCTGCGAACAGCGAAGCGCGCGGGAAAGAATCGTTGGTCTCTTCCACTTCGCGCGATCGAAACACCTACCGTTTAAATCGCGCGATCGAACCACGTCCAGAAGGTTCAAAGCAATCGCTTGTGCTTTTTTCGGCGGCGAGACTTGCCGCTGGCTGATTTTTTCCTTGAGCGTCTTGCGGTCGGCTCGATGGCTTCGATGGCCAGCTCGGCAGTGTGTTTGGAGACGTGCCAGTTGACGCGGCCGCGGTGGCGGTCCTGGATCTCTTTCACCCGCTGTTCGACGTCGCTGTCTTCCGGTTGATCAACCATCGCGCCTCCTCGCTTGCGCCCTGGTTTCGGCACATATTCCGTTTCCAACGTTGCCCACTTAACACCAGTCATATGACGACGAGCCAGACCTTCGACCCGCACACTTCCACCGCGCATAGCGACCTTCCGTCGCTCGAAGAGCTGTGGATGCCCTTCACGGCGAATCGCGCGTTCAAACGCGCGCCGCGAATGCTCGTCGCCGCAAAGGACATGCATTACACCACCGCCGATGGCCGTCAGATCCTCGATGGGACCGCCGGCCTGTGGTGCGTGAATGCAGGTCATTGCCGCGAGTCGATCACGGCGGCGATTCGGGAGCAGGCCGGAATTCTCGACTACGCCCCGCCGTTTCAAATGGGACATCCGCTCGCGTTCGAACTCGCGCAGCAGTTGTCTCGCATGTTGCCGGGTGACATCAACCACGTGTTTTTCGGAAACTCGGGTTCCGAAGCGGTCGACAGCGCGCTCAAAATCGCGCTCGCGTACTGGCAGGCGAAGGGAGAGCCGCAGCGCGTGCGGTTCATCGGTCGCCTGCGGGGCTATCACGGCGTTGGCTTCGGCGGCATTTCCGTCGGGGGAATCGCCGCGAACAGCAAGCAGTTTGCGGCGCAGATCCTTCCCTCGGTCGATCACATGTCGCACACCCACGATCTCACGCGCAACTCATACTCGCGCGGACAGCCGGAACATGGCGCTGAGTTCGCGGATGCGCTCGAGGAGATGGTAGCGAAGTACGATGGCTCGACGATTGCCGCGGTCATCATCGAGCCGGTCGCCGGGTCGACGGGTGTTCTCATTCCACCCAAGGGATATCTCGAGCGACTGCGCGCGATCTGCGACAAGCACGGCATTCTTCTCATCTATGATGAAGTCATCACGGGCTTCGGCCGGCTCGGCGCGTCGTTCGCGGCGGAAAAGTTCGGTGTGCTGCCCGACATGATGACTATCGCCAAGGGAATTACGAATGCGACGGTGCCGATGGGCGCGGTGTGTGTGCGCCACAACATCTACGACACCGTCGTGAACGGCGCGGGGGCGGGTATCGAGCTGTTTCACGGGTACACGTACTCGGGGCATCCGCTTGCCGCGGCGGCCGGTCTCGCGACGCTCGATCTGTATCGCACCGAGGGATTGTTCGCGCGCGCGGCGTCGCTCGAGTCGTACTGGGCGGACGCCGTGCATTCGCTGCGCGGATCGCCCAACGTCGTCGACCTCCGCAACATCGGTCTCGTCGCCGGCATCGAGCTCGAGCCACGCGCAGGAGCGCCGGGTGCACGCGGATTTGAGATATTTCTCAAGTGCTTCGAGTCGGGCGTGCTCGTTCGATCGACCGCCGACACGATCGCGCTGTCGCCGCCGCTCATCATCGACCGATCGCAGATCGATCAGATCTTTGGGACGGTCTCGGCGGCATTGCGGTCCATTGCCTGATCGTCACTGATGCTTGGTCACCCGTGGCGGCGCGGTGCGCTTGCCGTCGCATACGTCGCGTTCTTCGCCGGCTGTACGCTTCAGGAAGCGGGGAATCGCGCCGATTCCGCGGGGGCGGCACCCAGGACCGCCACGCGGAGTTGGAATGCCGACACTTGGCAGGCGCCAGCGGTGGACAGCACGCCGGACGATCCGCTTGAGGTTTCGATCTATCGCGGTCTCGCAATTCTCACGCACACGCACGACAGTTTGCCGGGGTACGCCGTGAGCGCGCTGAATTGCACGAGTTGTCATCTCGACGAAGGTCGTCGTCCGAACGCGACGCCGCTCGTTGGCGCGTTCGGACGCTACCCGAAATACAACGATCGCATGAATGCGGTCATCGGAATCGAAGACCGCGTGAACTATTGCCTCACGCGCAGCCTCGCGGGGTCGAAGCTTCCCGCGGACAGTCGCGAGATGCAGGACATTGTGTCGTACCTTGCGTACATCTCCACGGGCATTCCCGTCGGAGAACACGTTCGCGGTGAAGGCATGCCGAAGATGCCGGCGCTCGCCGGTGATTCGGCGCGCGGAAATGTGCTGTTCGCAAACAACTGTGCGCGCTGTCATGGCAACGACGGCGCGGGCATGGGCGTCTTCCCGCCAGTGTGGGGGGCGCGATCGTTCAGCATCGGTGCGTCGATGGCGCGTGTGGAGCGCGCCGCGTCGTTCATTCGGCACAACATGCCGTTCGATCGGCCGGGCACACTCAACAACCAGGAAGCATATGATCTCGCCGCCTACGTGACCTCCATGCCGCGCCCGGATCTTCCGGCCAAGGAGAATGATTGGCCGAATGGCGGCGCGCCCAATGACACGCCGTACGATACAAAAGGCCACAAGGCGTACCGTCCTCCAGTGATTCTGCCACGCACGACCAACGCCGCCGCGGCCATCGTTTCCGCGCCGGCATCCGTTCTTCGGCCCAAGTAGTTCGAGGATACTCATGGACGACAGCAACGACAATTCCGCGGCTCCAATCACCCGACGAACGCTCCTCACGGGAGCGGCGGTTGCGGCGGGCGGCGCGCTGCTGGCGGGCCTCCCTGCCGGC
This sequence comes from Gemmatimonadaceae bacterium, assembly GCA_039924785.1. GTDB lineage: Bacteria > Gemmatimonadota > Gemmatimonadetes > Gemmatimonadales > Gemmatimonadaceae > JAQBQB01. The sequence continues at coordinate 8,294 of JBDTAE010000299.1, forward strand.
GCGCAACAGAAGTCGGCCGTGCCGCCTCCCGTCGTACCGCCGACGGCACCGGCCGACCCGACCAAATTTCCGGGCAGTCCCACAACCGCGGTGGGATCGCGGTCGCCATTCGTGAATCCTCAACGTGCCCCCGTCGGCAAGATCACGGGAAGCGCGTTGACTCCAATTCAGGATCTCTCGGGAACGATTACTCCGTCCGACCTGCACTTCACGCGTATTCACGCTGGAATCCCGACAATCGATCCGACCAAGCATCGGCTGTTGATCCACGGGCTCGTCGACCATCCCGTTGAGTTCACGGTGGCCGATCTGAAGCGGTATCCCGCGGTAACGCGGACGCACTTCATAGAATGCTCTGGCAATGGACGGTCGGCGTATCGCACGCCGAAGCCGGAAATGACACCTCAGGAAATCGACGGCTTGGTCAGCAACACGGAGTGGGTCGGTGTCCCACTGTCCACGCTCTTGCACGAAACCGGCGTCAAGAAAGAAGCAAAGTGGTTTCTCGCCGAAGGCGGCGACGCGTGTCTGCTCGCGCGCAGCATTCCGATGGCGAAGGCGATGGACGACGCCGTCGTGGTGTATGCGCAGAACGGCGAACCGTTGCGGCCCGAGCAGGGCTTTCCCGTCCGACTGCTGTTGCCGGGGTACGAGGGTAACGCAAACGTGAAATGGCTGCGCCGCATCAAGCTTGGCACCGAGCCGTTCATGACGCGCTGGGAAACGTCGCAATACACCGACCCCCTTCCCGGCGGAAAGATTCGTCAGTTCAGCTTCGAGGTGGACGCGAAGTCGATCATCACGTCGCCGGCCTATCCGGAAAACCTCAGCGGCCCGGGGTGGTGGCCGATCACGGGACTCGCGTGGAGCGGGCGCGGGCGCATCACGCGTGTCGATATCAGCGTCGACGGCGGCAAAACCTGGATCGAAGCAGAGTTGATGTCGCCGCTCATTCCAAAGGCGCAGGTACGCTTCCAATACATGTGGAAGTGGAACGGCAATGAGAGTTTAATAATGAGCCGGGCGTTGGACGATCAGGGCTATGTGCAGCCGACGATGGCGCAACTCAGAGCCGTTCGCGGACCAGGTACCGACTACCATTTCAACTCGATTCGCGCGTGGCGTGTGGCGCGCGACGGTACCGTCACCTTCGAGGCCGCAACATGAAGCGCGCGCTCATTCTCGCCATCGTCCTTCTCGGCGGGTGCAAGCTCGACACCCGCGACGACTACCTCGGCGACAAGGATCCGAAGCAGTTCGGTCTGGGCAGCACGCCGACCGCGGCGGAGATCGCCGCAGTCGATATCGATGTCTCACCGAATGGCGCGGGGCTCCCGCCGGGAAGCGGAACGCCCGAACAGGGGGCGCCGGTCTTCGCGACCACGTGCGCGACGTGCCACGGCGTGAACGGCGAAGGAAAGCCGCCGCTCTATCCGCAACTCATCGGTGGACCGAAGGGCGAGTTCAACTTCGCGAGCGATTACAAGATTCCTCGAACGATCGGCAACTACTGGCCGTATGCGACGACCTTGTACGACTATATTCGCCGCGCGATGCCGTTGACCGCGCCGGGAACGCTGACCGCGGATCAGACGTACGCCGTCACCGCGTATCTGTTGAATCGGGAAGGGCTCATTCCGGCGGGAACCGCGATGGACGCCAAATCTCTTCCGGCAGTGCAGATGCCCGCGAAAAGTCATTTCGTGAATGACGATCGCCGAGGCTCGGTGGGCGGGAAGAACGTGCGGTAGTTCGGGGCAAGCAAAACGGAATTCCGGAAGTCGCACGCGGCAGGTGGTTGCCGGCCCGGCGTGCGGCGACGGTCGATCCCATGACGGTGGAACGATCCGACTGATACGGATCGTTCCACCGTCGGTTACGGGGATGTTACCGAGCCGTCTTTCAGGAAGCGGATGGGGATTGAAGTGGGATTTTATCATCGTACATGAAAGTGCACATGAATGGTTTGGAAATAATATCACTTCTGTAGACCTGGCTGATATGTGGATTCATGAATCTTTTGCCAATTATGCTGAGGCGCTTTTTACAGGATATTATTACGGGAAAAAAGCAGCAGACGAAT
>JBDTAE010000300.1:0-5772 GCA_039924785.1 Gemmatimonadaceae bacterium
AGTGTAACGAGCCCCATCGCGTGCACAGCGGAGATGAACATCCCCGCGGCGATACCACACGACTCCTGTGTGTAGTAGTGCGTGCGTTTCTCCCCCGCAGCCGTGACGCCGAACGACTGTCGAAACAAGACGACGACCCACGGCGCGTCCGTCAAATGCGCCTTGCGCTCATCCGTTCCGAGCGGCGCAAGCGCCTCGATCCACTCGCCGGGCATTCGTCCCTTGTAGTTCTCGTGCTCTTCGACCTCGGCGGCCTCGCGCATTCGTCTCTTGAGATCCGGATCCGACACCGCGACGAACGTCCACGGCTGCTGATGCGCGCCACTCGGTGCCGTTCCGGCGGTGCGAATCGCGTATTCGATCAACTCGCGAGAAACGGGCTCCGTCGAAAAGTGACGCGTCGTGCGACGACGATTTGCGTCTTCATAAAATGCCTCCGCGCGGCGGAGCGATTCTTCAGGCGTCAAACGCTCGAATTGCAGCGGGACGAATGCGTGCGTCATGATGCGAGATCGGGTTAGGCAACGAGCGCGCGGGATCGACGGCGCGCCGAAAAGAGAATGAAGACGCCGAGCACGTTCGCGAGCACGATGACGAGCGTGATCTTGATCGCGAACGCCGCCACGCTGGCGACTTGAATGATCGGGAATACCGAAAGCACGATATAAAGAATCGTCATCAGCAAGCCGGACCACGACGCCGCCTTGAGCCAGAGCGGCGGCCGCGGAGTGACACCGCGCAACCCGAAGATCGGAATCGCGAACATGACGGCGTACGTCATCGCGTAGAACATTCCGCTGGCGTTCCACAACAACTGAAACGCTTCCGCCTGGCCGACGTTAATGAGACTGATCAGCCCGAACAGGAACGCGAGCACGCCGACGAGCGCAATCGAATTCATCGGCGTCTTGTGCTTCGCATGAAGCTTCGAGAACCACGAGGGCAACATGCGATCCCAACCTGCGACCATCGGCAACCGTGTCACGGCAGTGAATGCCACACTCGTCTGCGCGACGCGCATCGCAAGCGACATCACGATCGCCATCGTCACGAATTGCGTTGCGATTCCGAACGGGGCGAAGCCGATTCGCAACACCTGCGCGATCGGTCCGATGAGATCGATGTCGTCTCGCGGCACCATTGCGACGACGGTGGCTGTCCCGAGCACGAACATCAGCGCGATGACCGGTGCGGCGATCCACACGGAACGGCTCACCGCCTTCGCGGGCGATCGCGTTTCGCCCGCGAGAATCGCGACATACTCGAATCCGCCGAGCGCACCGAACCCCATCTTTCCGAGAAGATTGAGATTCAAGAGCGTGAACGCCGGCACGGCGGTGCGAAGCGGATGGTATTCCTTGAGGTGTCCCGTGGCGAGATTCAATAGCGGCAGCAACACGACGGCGCCGAAGATGACCAGCATGAACACGCCGCCGATGTTGTGCACCCACTTGCCGATCGACAGGCCAATGATCGAGATGACGACCATGCCGCCGAGCACGAGGAAGCTCGATCCGGCGACGAACCAGGCGCTCTTCGTCATCTCCGCGGCGCTCGGACCGATCGCATACCCAACGTACGTCGCGCACTGCAGTCCGATTTCCGACGTATTCAAGATTACGTATAGCCACAGATTCCACGCGAGCAGGAATCCAACGGTCTGATTGAACCCGAGCTTTGCCCACTGATACAGTCCGCCTTCGAGCGGCATGAGGCGGTTGAGATAGATAACGACGGCCGCCGACGGCAGATAGAAAAGCACGATCGCGAGCGACCACATGAGCACATGAGATGGGCCGAGCTTTCCGGCGACCCCGATCCATGTGAGTCCAACGATGAAGAGGATCTGAGTGAGCGCGAGATCGCGGACGCCGAGCTCTTTGTGAAGGACGGCGCTCTTGGCGACCACCTGCGCTTCGGCGCGCGCGAGCTCCGAGGACGGCGTTTCTGGGGGCGGTTGGCTCGTCATAGGCGGAAGAAAGTACGGGCGGGGGCGCGGGTCGGCCAGCACTGGACGTAACCAACATATCCATTCGCATCACCCGCCCTCGAAAGACCCCGGCAAGACGCAACGGCACGCCGCGCCGATGAGCTCCTACGCCACCGCCCAACGGCTGGTGGAATTCCGTCGCCCCGGCCGGTGATCGGCGTGTTTCATGTCGAAATGCTACGGCGTGACCTTGCGACCGGGCACGCTGTACAGGAATCCGGTGTACTGCATCTCTTCCCACGTCTGATCGCCCCAATGCACATCCTTGCTCGCATCGGGATTGTTTTTGTTCGTCGCGGAGTTGTCGTACCACGCCATCGAAGAGATCTTGTCGCCGGGCGCGATCTCGAGCGGCTTCGCAAACATGTAATACGTCTGCCAATTGAAGTCGTAGTGCGGCACGTCGAGAATCACCTGCGACGTTCCGTCGGGCTTCTCGAGCTTGTACTGCCAGCGTGTGCCGCGAAGGTGCGTGTGCGGCATCATGCCCCAGATTTTCACCGGCTGGCCGGCGGTGATGTCGGCGGGTACGGCAACGTCCTTGGCGCCCGCGGGGAGCAATAGCGTTCCATTCACAAACTGTGATGCGAAGATCTCCTCCGCCGGAGGTCCCTTTGCGAAATGGAAACCAACCGTCGTGCGATCCTTCATTTGATGTCCATGCGCCGTGTAGTGCATCTGGAACGTGAGCACGGTTCCGGCGCGCACGCGGAGCGCGGTACCTTCGGGGAGCTGCATGACTTCATTGCCCGGCGTGTTGGTCGCGATGAGCGTGCCCGGTTGGCGCGGCGGAGCGTTCCGGGAATCGGTGCGCCGCGGATCTGGCAACTGGCTTTGAGCACGGTTGCGAATAAAGACTGGTCGCGGCGCGGCGGTTCCCGGCTGCGACTGTACTGCCGCGACGGGTGCGGCGACGCCCGGAGTTGCCGGCACTCGTGCGAACACGAGCACGTGATGGACGACCTCGCGCGCGCCAGGCAGGACCTCGATGGCCGAGATCCATTTGTCTTCTGTAAAGTTCGTCGGGGCTTCGAAGTACTGATATTCGACCGTCCCCGACGCCGGCACTTCGAATTCCTCCGGCATCGACACGGTCGCGTCGGGTGTGCCGAGCGTCCACTTTGATGCGTATTGCGGCGCGGGCGGGAGCTTGCCCAAGTCGCCAGGGTTTGCCCCCGCATCGATCCACCGCAGAATCGTCCCACGCTCAGCGTCGGAGAGACGCCGGTCGTTGCTGAACATTCCCCGTGGACCTTCCGCATGCCACGGGGGCATCTGCCCTGCCTCGACAGCGTCCCGCATCTTCGAGACTTCTTTCTTTGCGCTATCGTAGTCGATGAGCGAGAAGGGCCCCAAGCCGCCCGGGCGATGACACACCGTGCAGTTCTTGTATAGAATCGGCGCGACGTCTTCGGCGAACGTCGGATCGGTGGACGCGCGGGCGCCGAGCGTGTGCGGCTGACGCGCCAGGGCAATTCCGGCGACGGCGATGCCGACTCCCGCTACCTGAAGGAAACGGGTTTTCCAGTACGTTCGGCGCGATGCGCCCGGCTGGCGGTGGGATGGCGTCATGGTGGAGAGGATTGGGTTGGCAACGGTGGGACCTGAACTATTGCAGGCGGGCGCTCATTCGCAAAGTCCTTCCGGCCGACGGAATGCCGGGAATGATCCGATTGTCATTGGGCTGTGGCGAGAATGAGCGCAGCCACGACCGGGCCGTAGGGCGAAGTGGATCGGCAGCCTCCGACGTCGGAAGACAACCATGAGACTCACACCACGACGGACCGCTGCGGGGCGCTAGCCACTTCGCGCGCGGGCGCCGGCGCTTAGCTTCTCTGCCATGCGCGCATGCGTTTTCGCGCTGGCCGTCTTGCTCTGCGGATGCCAGCCGCAGCCCGTTCAAACTTCTCACACCACCGCCGAGCTTCGCTGGGGCGGCGATGCGGAGGGCGGTGCGCCGTACGTAGAGGCGGACCCGTCGGATCCGTCGAAGGTCCGCGGCATCGACGTGGAGGTCGCCGGCATGATCGCCGAGGGAATCGGGCGAAAGGCGCGGTTCGTTCAGGTCGCGTGGGCGTCGATCGAACAATCGGTGGAGCGCGGCGACTTCGATGTCGGCATGTCCGGCGTTGAAGATCGTCCCGAGCTTCGAGCGCGCCACTCGGTGAGCATGCCGTATTATGAGTTTCGTGAAGTGATTGCGGTGCGCCCTGGTGATCGGGATAAGCTCAAGACGCTCGCCGATCTTGCCGGCAAACGCGTCGGGACGCTCGGCGCAACACAGGCGTATCAGATTCTGGTCGACGAGAGCGCACACAATCATTTGCAAGTGATCTCGTACGACGACGACGTGCATCCCTACGCCGATCTCGTGTCGGGGCGATTGGATGCGGTGTTGCTCGACAACATCATCGCCGAGCGTTCGCTGCGGCGGACGGGCGGCTTCGTCATTCAGGAACAGCCGGTCGCGATCGGGCACTACGTCGCCGTCTTCGCAAAGAACAACGCGGCGTTGCGCGACTCGGCGAATACCGTGCTCGTTGCCAGAATGCGCGACGGCTCGCTGGAGAAGGTGTTTCGAAAATGGAATGTGTGGGACGCGAACGAGGCCGCGTACTTCGCCCGCACGACGACCGATGCGGCGACGATCGCGCCGCCAAGACCCGCGGTGGCGAATTCGATCGCGAGCTATGTGCCGAGTCTGGCGAGAGCGGCCGGCATTACGCTGGTGCTGTCGATTCTGTCGATGAGCCTCGCTGTGTCGGCGGGAATTCTTATCGCGGCTGGTCGCATTTACGGTCCGGGGATCGTTCGGATCGCGCTGGCCACCTACGTCGAAATCGTTCGCGGTACGCCGGTGCTGCTTCAGTTGTTCGTGCTGTATTACGGGCTTTCGAGCGTGATTCGTCTGCCGGCGTTCGCGGCGGCGGTGCTCGGACTTGGCCTCAATTACGCGGCCTATGAATCCGAGATCTATCGTGGCGCGCTGGAGGCCATTGCCAAATCACAGCTCGAGGCGGCGCGGACTTTAGGACTCTCCGAGTTTCAGATTTTACGGCTCGTTCGTGGACCGCAGGCGCTTCGTCTCGCCGTCGCGCCGATGACGAACGATTTTGTCGCGCTGCTAAAGGATTCGTCGCTCGTGTCGGTGATCACGGTGGTGGAGCTCACGAAGCAGACGGCGATTTACGCGACGAATGTCGGTAGCTGGGTAATTCCCGGAATGCTTTGCGCCGCGGTGTATTTGATGTTCTCTCTGCCGCTCGCGCGCTTTGCGCGATATCTCGAGCGCAAGTGGAGCATCGCATGAGCGATACGCTCGTCGTTAGAGATCTCGAAGTGACGCGGGGATCGAACCGGATTCTGCGTGGCGTGAGCATCACGGTCGAGCCGGGTGAGATCTGCGTATTGATGGGCGCGTCGGGCGGTGGAAAGTCGACGGCGCTGCGTTCTGTCGTAGCGCTGCAACCGTTCGACGGCGGAAGCATCGCAGCCGGGGAGGTGTCACTCAAACCGGGCCCACTGCCACCCGAGTCGCGACTGAAGGCGCTCAGACGGAAAGTGGGAATCGTGTTTCAGGCGCATTCGCTGTTCGAGCATCTCACGGCGCTCGACAATATCACGCTCGGTCCGATACACGCGCTTGGCTGGTCGCGTGAGAGGGCGGAAGGCGTCGCGCGCGGATTGGCGGAAACGCTCGGCGTTTCGCATCGGTTGGATGCGTACCCGAGGCAGTTGTCGGGAGGCGAGGCGCAGCGAGTGGCGATCGCGAGGTCGCTGGC
>JBDTAE010000301.1:0-7769 GCA_039924785.1 Gemmatimonadaceae bacterium
GAAAATCGAGGAGGCCGAGCAGCTAAAAGGAGGAATATCAGCGACTTAGAAAACCGGAATCATACCGCGGATGCTGGGGGGGTCGTTTCACGCAAGAAGACCCCATCGGGCTCGCCGGCGGGATGAATCTGTACGGGTTTGCGGGTGGGGACCCGGTGAACTTCTCCGATCCATTTGGATTGTGTAAGAACGCAAAGGGCGAGGAGATAAATCAAAGGGAGTGCGATAAACCGATTGAGCCGGTTGTAAGTGACAAGACAGCGGCGAAGCTCGCATTGGCCGCTGCGAGCGAGTACCTCGCCGCCGCCGAGGGCGTCGAGGCAGTCGCCGAGATCGCGACGAAGCTGACGGAGAAGTACGGACCGGTGGTCAACTCGTTCATCACGAAGACGACTGGTGCTTTGCAGCAAGAATGGGTGAACGTCGAGTCGGGCATGAAGCATGTGCTTCGCGGTGTGGAGACCCATCCGATAACGCCCGGAGGCCCGGCCGTGCCGCACATCAATTACGAGCAATACATTCCCAATCCAGCTAAGGCCGATCGATTCAAGAAGATCATCGATATTCACCTAGATCCGTTCGGTAACCCATTTCGGTAATCAGCTGTCGCCGCTCATCAACATGAGGTTTAATCCCGATGCCGCATCGTGAGATTCCTATCGGTGATACGGTCCCTACAACGGAGGTCCTCGGACACATCGACTCGACAGTACGAGATCTGCATGGCGCGATGCCACAGGTGGTGAAGTATACTTTCGGCGGGTCAAACACCGTCCATAGCCGTTCCGAGGCTGAAGACTGGGTAGACGAAGCTCAGATCGATGGATATTCGTTGACCCGGTACATCGTGCAGAAAGGTGGCGATGATGCTGTCACCGTCGATCTCGTCGCTATCGAACCCTTGGGATAAGGGAACGCCGCTGCTCACCAAGTTGGTAAACGCTATTCTTCGATATGAAGGGAAACCCGGCCAGAGCATCGGCTGGGTTTCATATTTAGAGAACTCTCTTTCAGGTAGAGCCGGATGAAGCCGGCCGCTGGAGCGTCGGCTTTCGTTTGCGCCGCACTGGTGGTTTCGATACGGTGGTGTCGCCGCGCGGCGGACGTGCCACCAAGTGCTCGATTTCGTGTTCCAACATGCGGAACAGCTCGGGGTCGAGATCCATGTCCTTGAGGAAGGGCCCGCGCGCCATCATGTGGAACGCGCGGCGGAAGCGCTCGAGGGCGGCACGCGTGTCGTCGCTTGCCGACACATGCTACCACTAGCATATTTCACCTCATGGTCACCCGACCACCCCTGACGCAGGTCGAATGGATCAGCTCCGCCCGCGGCGACCTCCGTGCCTTTCCCGACGCCGTCCAAGACGAGATCGGGTACGCGCTGTACGTCGTCCAATGCGGTGAACATCCGCTGCAGGCGAAGCGACTGAAAGGCGAACTCGGAGGCCTGATCGAGCTGGTCGAGGACTTCGATGGCAACACCTATCGGGCCGTGTACACGCTGAAGCTGCGCGGCGCGATTTATGTGCTGCATGCGTTTCAGAAGAAGTCCACCCGCGGCATCGCGACGCCGCGGCGGGAAATCGAACTGATCAAAGCGCGCTACGCACGCGCGCGGGAACACCACGCGGCCTACTACGAACCGCAGGAGGAGTGAGGATGAAAAGCAAATCAACCGCCGATAAGGCGATCACGGTGACACGGGGAAGTGGCAACGTCTTCGCCGATCTTGGTCTGTCGAATCCGGAGGAACGACTCGCGAAAGCCGAGCTCGCGCTCGCCATTTCGCGCGCGATCAAAGAGCGCGGGCTCACGCAGCGCGAAGCCGCGACGCTCATGGGAATCGATCAGCCCAAGGTCTCGCACGTCCTGCGCGGCCGGCTGGCCGACTTCTCCACAGAACGCCTGATGAGTTTTCTCATGGGCCTTGGACGGGACCTCGAGATCATCGTCCGTCCCGCGCCGAAATCCCGCAAGCGTGGTCGCCTGCATGTCGCAGCGTAGACGCGCCGCCGCTCACGCCTGCACGTACGACCCCCCACATTTCCCTTGAGGAAACCGCGCGTGATGCCGCACAAGCACTTACGCGTGTCGGGCCTCGAAAACTCGCGTCTGGGCCTCAGAAGTGAAAACTATGGCGGAAAATCGAGGAGGCCGAGCAGCTAAAAGGAGGAATATCAGCGACTTAGAAAACCGGAATCATACCGCGGATGCTGGGGGGGTCGTTTCACGCAGGAAGACCCCATCGGCCTCGCGGGTGGTATGAATTTGTATGGGTTTGCGAATGGGGATCCTGTCAATTTCAGCGATCCGCTGGGGTTGTGCGGAAAGGGGCCGGGCGAGGATCCTTGTCCATCAATGATGGACAAGATCAACCAAGGAATGGCGGATGCATTCGCCAACCTGGCGAGCAAGGCCCTCGAACTCACTGCGGGCGCGATCAACGCGGTTTCCGGGCTTGGAGATCTGTACACGGCAGCCGGTTTAAATCCGAACGTACAAGGAACTGGCGACCGGGTGATGGCCGCTGCTGCCGCCGGGATGGCAGCGGCGGGAGGAGCCGGAGACGCCGCGCGTTTGACGACAAGCCAGGGTGCGGATCTGGCTCGATATCTTGGATATGAATCGAGGGTGAAAGACGTTCCGTTCAATTCGCATGGCCAAGCAGTTTGGACGAACGGGAAAACGTTGCTCACTTTGGATGTCGATGCGCACAGTGGCGGAGTATGGAAAATGTTCGACCGTCAAGGCAATCGACTAGGGACGTTCGGCGCACTCTTGAATCCAATCGGCAAATGACTTTTTCGATCGAGCTGCTTCCAGGGGAGATCGTCGATCCCGATACGGGGAGTCAGTCACAGTATGGAGAGATCACGCTGGGCTCATTTCAAGAGCGTTTTATCGCGCTGGTCGGGTACTGGAGTGCTCAGCGGTATGCGTCGCACTGGCGGGATGCGTTGATGCGCGTTGTCGAAGGTGAGGCTACGTCATGTCTCATTACATCACTCCACGACCCGGCTGATTCCCACCTCCTTTTCTGGTGGCCACTGTATCGAATTGGCGATGTTGTTCAGGTGCAGAATTCGATTCTGCTGTTTGAGCAACTATCTGCGCCGTTTGATCCTGATAACCCATTCCGCTTCGTGCCGGCGAGAACGACGGTGAGTGAAGAGGGTCAGCCTATCTCCGAGTGGGAAGTTCCTGTGTCCGACATCAAGACATTCTTGGATCGAGGTGCGCCGGCTGGCGCGTAGTCAGGCAAGCGTGGCGTTTGCGAATAAGAAGCCCGGCCGAGCGGATCTTGGCCGGGCTTCTTATTACATAACGCTAGACCCTCTCAGCTGGCTTTGCGTTTACTGCGCGCGATCGTGGGGGTGGCGCGGCGGTGCTCGAGGAGGGCGTCGACCATTTTGAGGACGGCGCGCTGCTCGGCGGCCGGGAGCTCTTCGATTTGCTGGAGGCGCTTCATGAGGCGCGCGGTGCGGGGGCGCATCGTCTGCGTGATGGGCGCGAGGCCTAAGAGCTCGTCGGTGGTGACGCGGAGCGCCGTGGCGAGGGAGGCGAGCATCGGACCGGGCGGCTCGGCGTCGTCGCGCTCGTAGTAGGCGATCATGCGATTGGAGAGGCCGACGACCGCGCCCAGCTCTTCCTGCGTGAGCCCCCGCGCCTGGCGGAGGCGCACGAGGCGCGCGCCGAAGCCGTCGGGGGCAGGATCACTACGGCGAGCCGAGCGAACGCGAGCCATGAGCGAATCGACCGAGTCGAGGGGAGCGAAGGTGCCGAGCGCCGGCAACCCGGCCCGCGGCGGCGAATGGGGATCGAGGACCACGAGGAGCGCCTCCAAGCGAATGTAAGGGCGAATGGCGGAGTGTCCGGGCGCGCTTGCCGGGGACTTACAAATAATGTAAGATCCCGGAACACGCGAATCGCGCCGAGATTTCTCGCGGCCCCCCTTGACAGGTTTTCGCCATGGCCCGCATCCCGGACGCCGAGGTCGAGCGCATCAAACGCGAGAGTGATCCGACGAGCGCGGCGCCGGCGGTGACCCTCGCGCCGATCACGACCAAGGCGGTGGAGGCGGAGGCGATCGACGACGCAACGCTCGTGCGCGAGGTCGTCGACTTCTATCACGAAACGCTCAAGGCGAGCCCCGAGGCGATCGGGTATCGCGACCAGCGTGGCCTCAACAACGTCGCACTGATCGACCGCTTTCGTTTGGGGCACGCGAATCGCACGCTCGCCTATCGGCTGCCGGGCACCAAGTGGAAAGCGGGGCCACGCTCCGCGGTCGCCTGCAGCGCCTCGGCGTCCTGCGCGAGGGGCCTCCTCCGCCGGTATTTGTGTTGCGCCGACCCGTTGAATCTGCCGCGCTTCGCGTACCATTTCGACGTCAAACCCCGGAAATTTCGCGGTAGCACAATCAACAGGACCGTGCAGCGAACCTCGGCGGTTCAATCCCATGCTCCTTCATCCGCCGATACAATGTTGTGCGATGAAGTCCCAGCCCGTCGGCCGTGCGATCGACATCCCACTTTGCGTCGTGCAGCGCGACGATCAACTCACGCCGCCTTAACGACTCATCGTTAACGGGCAGCGAATCGCAAACCATACCAGGCCGGTGCAGCAGCGCGCGCTCGACAGACCGCCGATCAACGCTCCCGGGCGCCAAGGCTGTCGCCGTTTCAACGACGAGCTTCAATTCGCGCACGTTCCCTGGCCATGAGAGTTCCATCAGGAGCCGGATCGCACCCGAATCAAGCGTCTCTCTAACTTCCAATTCGGCCGCCTCGCGTAAGAAAAAACGCGCAAGATCCGGAATATCCTCCACCCGCTCCGACAGCGGCGGCACTCGCACGACAACCCCACTGAGTCGGTGTCGCAAGTCAGCGCGGAACGCACCGCGGGTACCAGCATCCACCAGCGACTCATTCGTCGCTGCGACCACACGAAAATCGCTGCGCGCGTCCCGAGTCGCACCGATCGGACGAAACACGCCCGTCTCGATCGCCCGCAACAACTTCGCCTGCAACCCCATCGGCAGCGCACTAATCTCGTCGAAGAATGCCGTACCGCGATCCGCCTCTCGCAGATAGCCAAGCGAGTCGCTCACTGCACCTGTGTAAGATCCACGCACGTGCCCGAAAAGAGCGTCCTCAAACATTGAATCGCCGATCGCACACACGTTGAAAGGAACGAAGTTGCCATTGCGTCGGCTGAGTTGATGCAGCAGACCCGCAACGAGCTCCTTCCCGGTTCCCGTTTCACCTTCGATCAACACCGGCAATCGTGTCGGGGCCACCTGCTCGATCAGCGCACGCAGGCCGCGCATGGCTGGTGATTGACCGATCAATACCGCACTCTGAATTGGCGTCGTCATGGCTTCACCTTGTCGGCGCGCTCTCGCAGCGGCTTTGTCAGGCGGTCTGCATCCTCATCGGTGCGAATGACGCGCGGTGTGAGAAAAATGAAAAGCTCGGTCTGTGACGTCGTTCGCGACTGTCGGCCAAAGAACCCGCCGATGAAGGGAATGCTCGACAACAGCGGAATTCCCTCGGACTGCGTGTCGTGCTGCGTATCCGTCAACCCGCCCAGGACGATCGTCTGGCCGTCGTGCACGAGAAGATCGGTCCGCACTGAGCGTGTCGAAATGACGGGCGCATCGAACGCCGTCTCCGTCGTCGCATTGCTGACCTCTTGCATGACATGTAACTGGACCGTGCCGTCGACGCTGATCGTAGGACGGACGTTCAACTTCGTGCCCACATCCTTATACTGAACGACCTGGTCGCGCACAGCGTCGCTCGTCGGCAACGAGCGTGACACCTGCACGAACGGCCGCTGGCTTCCGACTACCACCTCCGCCTGCTCGTCGTTCTCAGTCAAGACCACCGGGCGACTAATGATCTTCACCGCACCTCGACCCGCCGCCGCACTGATGGTCGCACCGATATCGATGCCGCTCGCGCCCATCACCTTCAGCGTGAAGTCGCCGAGCCCTGCATCACCCGGCGTAAACGCGCCACCGACGGTGGTGTTTTCAGTATTCTTGATGTGTTGCTGATCGACCGTGCTCTGCACGCCCAGACTGAAATTGCTGTTCACCGCGGCTTCGACGATCAGAACCTCGATCAACACCTGCGGCGGCCGGACATCGATCTGTGCCACGGCCGCTTGAATCAATTCGAAGTCCGCGCGATTCACACGCAACAACAGGCTGTTGGCGTGCGCGTCGGGGACGATCGTCATGTCGCCGGTGAGTGCGGCGGTACGGCCAGAAGTTCCAGCGATGCTCTGCGGAAGCGGCGGTTCTGTTGACGGCACCTGAAGGCCGCGGAGCTCGTCGGTGAGGGTGCGGCCCGCGGTCTGTTGCTGGGTACCACCGTTTCCGTTCGAAGGACCTCTACCAAACAATGTGTTGACCGTCGCCGCAACATCGGCGGCGCGCGCATGTTTGAGCGCAATCACAAACAGTTCAGGGCCTGTGCCCTGCCGCTGCGCTCCAGAACCTGCCGCACCGGCGGGCGACGACGAGCTAGACATAGGCAGCCGTGCCGGCGTCGCGGGAGCGGCCGGCCGCGCGCGATACGTACCCGAAGCACTGTCGCTCACGAACTCGTATCCTGCTGACTCCAGCAACCCGCGCATCAACCGCGGAATGTCGGCGCGCGGCACGGGTCGCGGCGTCTCGAGCGTCACCTGTGGACCAGAACCGGCACCGCTGAAGATCACCGGACGATCGAGGTACTGCTGCATGATCTGGACGGCGGATCGCAATTCTGTGCCGACGATTCGGATCGTGACGCTGTCGACCGCTCGCGGTGGTGCGCTCGGCGCCGCCAAGGCGAAGGGGGGCAATTTTGGCTGGCCTTGCGCACGCACCACCGTGCCCTGTACGAAGAGGATTGCCGCGGCGCTATACAATAGCCTCATGAGCGTCTCCTAAAGCTCAAGATCCACGAGGTATCTGGACCCTGGACGATAACGCTGTCTCGCGTCACATCTCTAATCACGAACTTGTCGAAGCGTTTCCCGGGCTCTGCGAGCGTCCCGGGTGGTTGCCCGGGAATACCGTCGATCACCGCTTGCCACGGCGGGCCGCCTACGATGGCCTTGAGAACAAATGCGGGTCGCAGCGGCGGTGCGATGGGCGCGGCGCCGACGATGGTAGTTCCGTCGGCCAAGCTGAAACGCACGGTTGGCGCGCTGTTCGAGAGTCTGAACGGATCGTTCTCGACGGTCATCGATGCGGCGTCGTCGACAGAATCGACGATTTCGGCGTTTATTCGGCAGCCTGGTTCGGGCGTTGCATGCCTGGCACATTCGTTCACGTCCAATTCTCACACGTCCTGCCCCTCGAGCAACCACTGCGCCGCCGCTTGCCACTCGACGTGAGGTGGAAGCGCGGTCGCTGGCGGATCGGCCTCCATGGTCAGGAGCAGCGAGCGAGTACGCGGGTACTCCGCATGCGCGCCGGCGAGCGCCTTCAGTTCACGATCGAGCGTCTTGGCGTCGTGCGTCTGCGCGCTCACCTGAATCAGCAGCGTGTCGCGCCCGGGGGCCGACGCGTGGAAGTCGACTTCGTGGCCATCCTTCGTCTTGATGTACTCGACCCGATACTCCCGACGTTCGAGCTCGAGCAGCACGGCGGTTTCCAGCGCGTGGCCCGCCTGCGGTTCAGTGGTTCGCTGAAACAGCGGGATCAATCCGGGATCCACGGGATACGCCTTCCGCGGATTCACCATCCGCCGGCGCGCCGACGTGTCGTGCAG
>JBDTAE010000302.1:0-11582 GCA_039924785.1 Gemmatimonadaceae bacterium
GCGGCCGTTCAACCCCGCAAAGGAAGGTTTGCGGTTCGTTTGCTGTCGTGCCGGGAACGCCGTCGCAGTGGGAACTCAGTATTCCACTTTCTGACTGCAAACCCGGATCTCAGGGGTGTCGGAGAGCTCGGAAGTCGCCCTTTGGAGATAATGGGCACGCGGACAGTTCAATTTGCCGCCCTAAAGTACGAACGCATCGTCTCGTCTGGCCGCCGCCGCGCCGACCGTCGTTCGCGATCTCTAAAGAACACTCCCGCCACCAGCGCTTGTGGAAAGCAGACTTAACACATCAAGAACTCGTTAAGAGTGAACGGGTCGACTAGCGATTGAAGATATCGTCGTCGCATCGTGAGCACGCAGCGAACCGTCTCTCTCACTTCGCCACACCATGCGAATACTGCCGGCCTTGCAGGCGATCGAAGAAGCCGCGCGACGCGCGCTCTTCACGTCATTGATGCGGCGGACGACGCGTGGCCGCACCGGGCATTCGAACGAGCGTCCTTCGCTTCGGAATAGACCGTTTCGCGTTCTCGTAATCATGGAGGACGCAATCGGGGATATGGTGCTATCTCTTCCCGCGATCCGCGCGATCGCCGAGTCGCACGCGCACTCCGTGGTGGACGTCGTGACCTGGCCGATTCCGGCGCAGATGCTCGAGGGCGCTTCATACATTCGGAACACGATCGTGTTTCCGCGAGGCGATCATCGGCGGCTTCATGCGGCGAACGCAATTCGGAAACACGGACCGTACGACGTCGTCGTCGACGGCATGGTGCTCTGCCGGCACGTTCGATCGCGCAGCTTCGCAATGATGCTCGCCAGCGGAGCGCACACGTGGATCGGCGAAGACGATCGTGGAAGCGACTATCTGCTCAGCGTCACGGTTCCGCGCGCCGAGGCGCCGGTGACGCACCTTGCGCGCATGCTGTCGCTCGCCACTCCGTTCTACGAAGTTCCACTGTCCCCGTCACGGCCGCAGCTCGCCGTCAGCGACGAGGAACGTTCATCCGCGGCGAGACTGTGGGGACACGCGCGCTCGGGGCCACGCATTCTCGTCAACGTTTCCACCAACGGCTCGGAGCGGCAATGGCCGCGTGAAGCCTTTCGCGAAGTCGTTCGGCACATTCGAAAACGATCCGTCGTCGCGAACGTGATCGTGATCGGCATGGAACGCGATCGAGTGCTGGCGGAATTCGTTGCCGAGGGCGCGGTCAGAGTGGTAATGCCGAACATCCGAGAGCTGCTGTCGCTCATCGAATCGGCGGAACTGGTCGTGAGTCCGGATACGTCGGTGTGCCACATGGCGTCCGCCTTTTTGCGACCACTCGTTTCCATTCACAATTCTCAGAAGGCGCAGTGGCTGCCCTTCGACACGCCCGGCGTCCGCGTCATTGGGCCTGCGCCAGAGGACCTCTCCCTCGTCACGCTGGATCGCGTATGCGCCGCCATCGAGGATACGTTCGACCTCATCGGCTTCGAGGCCGCCGGTCAACAATTAGCTGTGTAGCGGTCGTCGCCGCAGCGCGCGAACGGCGTCGACAGCATTGCCAATCTCAATCGCACGTCCATTGTCGTCGCTCCGATTGAGCGACATCGTTGGACATGGCACGGCGCGAGCGACCAGGTCGCGCTCGCGAAACAAGTCGCTTTTCGCGGGTCGCGGAGGGGCCGTCCTTTTCAGAAGAGGCTATCCACTACATTTAGTCGGCGTCTCTCCGGGTAAACTGGTGGTCGGCAAATCGGCGCGACGACGGGTTCCAGCATTTCCTGATAGCGCTCCGGTCGCAAAAGGCGTATCCGGCGTGTGCGAGAACGGAGTCTTGGCGCCGCCCTGGAAGAGCATCAGCGTGCGAAGCATGGCCACGAACGATTTCGCGTAATGTTCCGTGGGTGGCAAGAATGGGCGAGCGATCTGCAACCAGCCGTCTGTGAGAATCGCGCGCGAGCGAGTGGATCGATCGGGCGATCGCGGTGGTGCAGCCGTCCGCGGTGCGCGTCTGCATGCGGGGGCGACACCGACTTCTCGTTGACCGCGCACTTCGATCGATGGGCCGACGGATTGGCAGCCACAGCCCCCGGTACGCGCAAACGATCACACGCCAAGCCCGTCGATTCGTCGTCGCCAAATTACTCGCTTATTTTAGGACTAGGTAGCCGAACACGTCGGTCGCGGGCGTCAACTGCGCGTCTCTAAGCCGCGAGTGAAACAATCAATCCTGATAATCCGCGCATGAGCATTTCGGCGACGAGGGAGGCGATGACTGAGTCGGTCGCGGCTCGGTCTGTGACAGAGGCGGTTGGCACGAGGGTGCGGTTGGCGTTCATCGACAACCTCCGTTGGACGATGATCCTGCTGGTCATCAGCATGCACGCGGCGGATACCTACAGCCCATTGGGCAATTGGTATTACGTCGATCGGTCGCCATTGAGCACGCCGGTGCTGCTCACGTTCGCCGCGTGGCAAACATACCTGCAATCTTTTTTCATGGGCCTCTTGTTCTTCGTCGCCGGCGTCTTCGTCCCCGCATCATTCGACAAGAAGGGGCCACGTCTGTTTCTGCGAGATCGCGCGTTCCGGCTCGGCATGCCAGTTCTTCTCTACACGTTTGCGGTCGGCCCGTTCACGGAGTACTTCGTGTCCCATTCCTGGACCGCGAGCGACTCGACATTTGCGCGCGAGTGGTGGATCCATCTCATCGATGGCGAGTTCTTGGGGATGAACGGGCCGCTCTGGTTCTGCCTCGCGCTCCTGATCTTTTCGACGGTTTACGCCGCGCTCCGTATGTGGCGCGGAGCGACGCCACCGGCACCGGAAAGCGACGCACCACCTGGCACGGCCGCGCTGGTCTGCATGGCGTTCGCGATCGCCGGCGCCGGGTTCGCACTCCGCGTCGTGCTACCGTCGGGACTCACGATCATGAACATGCACGTCAGCGACTTCTCGCAATACATCGCGCTGTTCATCGCCGGCATCGTCGTCGCGCGACACGGCTGGCTGCCAAAGCTCTCGTTCGCGCTTGGAATGCGCTGGTTGCTGATCGTGCTCCCCATTGGGTTTGCGGCGTGGCTCGCCCTTTTCGCATCCCGCAGTTCGACCGACCGGTGGCACTGGCAGGCTGCGGGTTTCGCCGTCTGGGAGTCATTCACGGGTGTCGCCCTGTCATTCGGATTGCTCGTGCTCTACCGCGAGCGATTCAACACGCAGGGACGGCTGGCGCGATACCTTTCGGATAACGCGTTCGCCGTGTACGTCTTCCACCCGCCGATCGTGATTATGGGCGCGCGTATCATGCATGGGACGACGTGGCCGCCGCTGGTCAAGTTCGTGCTACTCACAGTGTTTGCGGTTGTGGTGACGTTTGCATTGAGCAGTGCGGCCTTTCGCCGCATCCCGCTCCTCCGCGCGATTGTCTGAAATCTCGCTCGCGGCACGCGCCATTTAGATCATCAATCGAAAGCGGTTTCCGCCGGTCAGAACTTGCGATGTACTTCCATTCGTGCTTGACCACGCTTGCACGTGCACGGCATCCATCTCCACGTGATCGCCATCCCAAAGCGATCCGGTCGATTCCCGTGGAAACCGACCCGTCGTACCGAGTGTAGTCATTTGGGAACGTGGACGTTCAAACGTGCCGTGGTACCACGTCCACTCATCTTCACACCAGTCGTTTCATATCAATCCGCGCGGAGCGCGACCAACGGATCGACGCGGGTCGCTCTTCGCGCCGGGACTCGCTCGTGGCGCTCTCGACCCAGTCGCTTCGATGACGGGGCTGCGAAAGACGCTTGGCAATCGCCGGCAGGTTCGCCTGCTGTACTGGAAAGGGTCCGCATCCAGCTCAGAGTGGCGGGCCGTCTGTCCATACCCACCGCGGCAAGTCGCCGCGCGCAAACAAGCGCGCCGCCGCCGTTGCCACCCGGACCAGCCATGACAACTACACGAGGGTCGCCGGTCACGCTGGCGAGGAAGCGCTCGCGCGCGAGGGACGGAAGTTGTCCGGCGGAAACGAGGGCGGGTGGCTTCCCATCAATTTACACTTCTTTAAATCGCCTGTCCACGGCTATTTCAACAGTCTGGTAAGTCGGGAGTGCGGCAGACTGGATTACTTAGCCAAACGCCGAGAACGACTCATGAATGTCACGAGCTAAAGCAAACGGTTGCTCCAGCGCGGCGAAGTGGCCACCGGCGCGCATCTCGGTCCATCTGGCAACATTGAACACGCGCTCTACCCACTCGCGGGGTGGGTTGATGATCTCTTTGGGAAACCAAGCGTAGGAGAGGGGCGGGATGACTCGCTCGCCGGAGTCGAATCGCAGCGGCTGCGCGGCATTCTCTTTGTACATGCGAAGCGTCGATGCGACGTTGCCGGAGTACCAGTAGATCGAGACGTTTGTCAAAAGTTCGTCGAGGTCGAACCTTTGACTGAGTTCTTCGCTGCCGTCGCTCCACGCAAAGAACTTTTCGAGCACCCACGCGGCGAGGCCGGCGGGAGAGTCGGACAACGAGTATGCCAGGGTCTGTGGCTTTGTAGCTTGGACGTGACTGTAACCGCCTTCTCGCTCAACCCATCGCGTGCGTGCAGCCAGCCACTGCGACTCTGCTGGGGAAAGCGGGCGATCTGCTTCGGTCAGCGACGGCTGGTAGCCGCCAGAGATGAAATTCAGGTGGAGTGCGCGCACGGCCGCCGGGTAGAGGCGTGCCAGCCAAGTGCTAACCCCGGAGCCAATATCGCCGCCCTGAGCGAAATAGCTTGAGTAGCCAAGCTCTCCCATTAAGCTGTGCCAGAGGGCAGCGACAACGCGGCTGTTCGTACCCGGGTTAGCGGGTGCTTCCGAGAATCCGAAGCCAGGCAGCGAAGGTGCGATGACATCAAAGGAGCGGCATCCGGGGAACCCGTTCGTTACCGGCGCGGTCAGCATCGGGATGATCTTATACATCTCGACGAACGAGCCTGGCCAACCGTGCGTCAGTATGAGCGGAGCTGAATCCTGGTCGATGCCTTTGACATGCACGTAGTGAACGACTCGCCCCTCAATCTCGCTCAGGAATTGAGGCAGGCCGTTGAGTCTGCGCTCTGCCGCGCGCCAATCGAAGCGGTCGTGCCAGTACGCGACGACTTCCTGGAGAACCTTCCGCGGCGTGCCGTACTCCCATGTGCCTTCACCGACCTCGTCCGGCCACCGGGTAAGCTCGAGACGAAGTTTGAGATCAGCCATCGCCGCGTCTGGAACGTTTATAGCAAAGGGAGTGATTTTCACGTCGTTCATATGATGTGCGAGGAAACGCCTAACGCAGTAGAGATTCTTGCGGTGGGTAGCCACGGCAAGAATCACCCGCTGAACTTGATCCGCCGGCAATGCGCGACGAGACTCGCCCTTCGGAATGTCAGTGATGTCGAGTGGCTCGGGAGCGGCGACGGGCGGTATGAGAAAATGCGAAACCACTCGCCCGGAGACAAGCGGCGACGCGTGGTGGCGACGCGTGGTCTCTAACCTCCTGCTGGCCCCGCCAGGCGATGCTCATCGGACGTCACCGGCTCATCGAACGCCTCCACGGCACGTTCAGTCAACTCTAGCGATCGACGGCCGATGTCTCCACGTGCTGATTCCTGTATGAGCACACCGTTTACTACCACGGGCTGCTAGTGTCGCGGTACCACGTCCACTCATCATGACACCAGCCGTTTCATATCAATCCGCGCGGAGCGCGACCAACGGATCGACGCGGGTCGCTCTTCGCGCCGGGACATAGCACGCGATCATGGCGGTGCCGAACATCAGGACGCTGACGCCGCCGAACGTCGGCACGTCGAGCGGCACGATGGAGAAGAGCATCCCGCGAAGTAGCGTCGTGAGCGCCGCGGCACCCGCCACGCCGATGGCGATTCCCAACACCGTTGATCTGATTCCCTGCCGCATCGCCAACGACACAATGTCGTACGGTTGAGCGCCCAGGGCGATACGCACGCCGAACTCCTTCGAGCGTTCGGTGGTGCTTTGGCTGATGACGCCGTACACGCCGACGACAGCCAACACGACGGCCGCAAGGGAAAACGCGACGAACAGCAACAGTGTGAATCGCCGCGGCATGAGTGAGCTCGCCACAAGATCGTCCAGTGTCATCATGTCCGTGAGCGGCAACGCGGGATTCAGCTCGGCGACGGCCCGCTTGAGATCGCGCGCAACCTGCTTCGGATCGTTGGCCGTTCGAAGGACGAGACTCACGGCGCCGGTCGGCGCCTGGGCATGCGGAACGTACATCGTTGGTTCCAGTGGAGCGTCGAGCGCGACCTGCCGGGTGTCGGCCACGATGCCGACGATCTGTCGGTCAAGCGGCTTGCTGTAGAAGGCGACGCGTACCGACCTGCCAATGGGATTCTCGCCGGGCCAATAGCGACGCGCCATCTCTTCGCTGACGACGGCGACGGGAGTCGACGACGAATCATCGGCTGACGTGAACAGGCGACCGCGGCGCAACGGGATGCGCAGCGCATCGAATGCTTTGGGTGTGAGTGAAGTCATACGGGCGGACGGCTCTGCCCCGATCGCCACCGGACGCTCGGGGATCGTGAAGGTGCCGCGATCGGCGCCAATCGCCATCGCCAGCGGCAGTGACGATGTCGCGCCGGCGGCAATCACGCCCGGGATCATCGAAGTTCGCGCCACGAGGCGGGCAATGAATTGTCCGCGGGCGGCGGGTGTTGTGTTCCACTTGTACACGAAAACCGTCGCGGCGAATACATGGTCAGACCTGTATCCACGGTCGGCGCGGACGACCGAGACGAAGCTGCGCACCAGCAGCCCGGCGCCGATGAGCAGAATGATTGCAAAGGAAAGTTCAGCGGTCACGAACGCGCCGCGCAACCGATTCTGTCGCCCACTTCCGACACTCCGACCGCCAGATCGGAGCTCATCGGCCGCGCTCGGTCGCGCAGCGCGCCACGCGGGGAGTGTGCCAAACAGCATTGCAGCAAGGACGACGGCAGCGAGCGTGAACGCGAGCGCTCGCCCGTCGACACGCATCTCGTCGACTCGGGGCAGCGATGCCGGGGCAAATCCGCGAATAGTCGCGACGCTCCAGAATGCCAATGCAACCCCAGCCACGCCTCCCGCAAACGCGATGAGCAGACTCTCGGTGAGCACCTGACGCACGACACGACCGCGGGCCGCGCCGAGCGCGCCACGAATCGCGAACTCGCGGCCGCGTCGCGCCGTTCGCACCAAGAGGAGATTTGCAACATTGGCACAAGCAATGAGCAGGACCATGCCGACGGCGCCAAACAGGATGAGCAGTGCTCGTGACGTGTCACCGACGATGGTGTCGCCCAAAGCTTCGATCGTGGTTCCGACGTTGGCGTTCGTTGCCGGATATTCGCCGCCGAGCAGACGTGCCAACCGGGTCATGTCGGCGCGGGCCCGGTCGAGCGTGACTCCGGGCTTGAGGCGCCCGACGACGTGGTACCACGCAGGATTGCGAAGACGCGCCTCGCCCGTGTCCAACACTTTCGGCGCATACATCTCCATTTTCGACGTCTGGAGATACGAGAAGGTTGGCGGCAGCACTCCGACCACCGTCGTCGGCGCCCCGCCGATGATGAGCTTTCGCCCCACGACGGACGAGTCTCCGCCGAAGCGCCGTTGCCACGACCCATAATTGAGCACGAGCACACGTGCGCGATCCGGCGCGAAATCGGCGGCCTGGAAAAGACGACCGAGCCACGGTCGCGCGTCCAACACCGAAAAGAAATCCTGCGTGACATTCCAGTTGTAGATCTGTTCCTCGCCCTCGGGACCCGAATAGTTCAACGCGAATGGTTCGGCGGCCGCCAGTCCAGAGAAGACGCTGTTTCTGGCGCGCCAATCCGCAAAGTTTCCGGGAGCGACGTCATCGTGCTCGACGCCTTTCTTCCGATCGTTCTGAAATACCGTGACGATGCGGTCTGGCTGCGAGAACGGGAGCGGTTTGAGCAGCACGCCGTCGACGGCACTAAACACCGCCGTGCTGGCGCCAATTCCAATCGCCAACGTCACGATGGCCGCGAAGGTGAACCCGGGCGCTAACCGCAACGCTCGCGCGGCGTAGCGGATGTCCGCCGAGAAATCCGCGGCGAATTCCGCGAGGAAATGGGCGGTCGATTCAGGTCGCAACGAGCGTGTCATTATGAGAAGTCCCGCCGGTCTGCGGCGAAAAGGATTCGTGACCATCGGGAGAAACAATCGAGAAGCAGCTCGGTGGGTGAATCGCACGAGGGAGTCGACCGCGCGAGCTGCGACTCCTGCGAAACGCTTCCCACGCATTCGCTCCGAGCAGGCCGACAAGCAGGAAATAGGCGGCACCGATCAACTCGAACGCGGCGAAGGCGAGGATTGCGGCGATGGCACCGAACGCCGGTTGATCTCTCGATTTCGGAGGCGACGTGGGCGGATCGGTCAGCATGAAAAAAGCGAAATACAGAGCGGCGTTGACGTCCGGTGTTCTAAATAACTCGGTAACGCGAGACGGATCGCCAACAAACGCGGCCGTCGTCGCCAAGAGATAGTAGATGAGTAAAAACGAAAGGACCGCCGGGTACTTCTTGACGCGATTCGTGATGAAAAGACCCGCCGCGAGGAGCGCCGCGATCGCCGGCCAAGGAAGGTTTCCGAGCGCACCCCACCAACTTTGACCGGTGTCAAAGACGTAGAACGTGGACAGCAAACCCAGCGCAGCTGGATTGAAGATGTTTGCCGCACCGGACCGAAAGATGTGCTTACTCCAAACTCCCACTGCCGTGGTCATCCCGACGACGTACGCCGGCTCATGAGGACTCAGCACCATCGCAACGATCAGCGCTGTGATCAGCGCTCCGTCCGGAAAGGACCACGACCCGTCGCGAATTCTCACAATCGGTGCATCGATGAGCACCGCCGCCGCGACAGCCGCGCACACGCTGGGGATAATCGTCCGAACACCCTCGACGTACGCGCCGAGGGCTGCCAGTCCGACGAGGTTCAGAATGAGAAGACTCTTTGGCGTCCGGAACAAACGGGTCACGCGGTTGCGTCGGCCGTGCAATGGAATCACGTCGCGTGCCTCAGTGCATCAGCGACGGCAGCACGAAAGGCCTCGCTGCTCTGAGTCGCGCCCGAGACGAGGTCGACGCGCACGTTCTGGTTGCCGACGACCTGCGAAGGAAGATCGGAGATCCACGAACACGAATAGCGAGTCAGGCACTGCGCGATGCTCGTCGCCGCAATTCGTCCGCCTCGGATCTCGACGGACACCTGGATGTCGCCGTGTCGCGACGTCCCCCACCCCGAATAGATGCCGTCCTTCCACGGCGTCAGCGCCGGCGCGGTATCGACGCCAGACATCGGCGCACTGTTCGACGCGCCGACGGACATCGTGGACGGCCCTGTGCGCAAATAGCCGGCGCCGTAGACGGCGAGACCGGCAGCGGTGCCGAGCGCGAGTAGGTTACTCTCGACTCGGGACCGGGTCACCGCGTATCCGCAGGCGCGCGGTCTATTCTGAATGCTATTCGCGAGCTCATATAGACATATTCCCACGAGCCGCGTCGATGTTTACGCTAGCGTTGGCGCATGGGGACGGCTGGCATCCGCGCCGCACCGTGCGCGCCGCGGATCAGCGCAAGAAACTTTGCGCGCTGGGTGTCATTGAGAAAACCGATAATTTCCCTCTGCGTCGAATCCATCGCCGCGCGGATATTTGGTTGAAGCGTGCGCCATGCGGAATCGATTTCTGCCTGACGGTGCCCCAGCACCGCGGCGATGCCCGCGTGTTGGCTCGAGTCCAGCGACAGCTCGCGATCGAACGTTCGCATCATTGTGGCCGAGTCCATCGCGGACCGCGGCGCATCCGTCGCGGGCCGGCGGGCGCGCCCGAACTCGACTCCAATGGCGATGCCGACCGCGAGCACGACGACCAACAGCGCGGAGCCGCGAATCCACGCGGCCGTCACGGTCGAGCCTCCGCTTGGCTCGCGACGAGAATCTCACCGATCCCCGGCGGCGCGTCGCCCGAGGCAAACGTCCGTCCGACTGCGTCGCGCGGTGCAAGCGACGCCGACCACACGTTGTCCATACCACGTCCAGCGGTGGACGACAACACCAGCGCAAGCACGAGCGACGCGGCGCATGCCAGCGCCGCCGCCGCTATCCACGGGGTGGTTCCGCTCGAGAGCCAGTCCGACGCGACCGGCTCTCGCACCGCCGCGAGCGCGACGCGCGCAGCGAGCGCGTCCCAATATGGCTCGTCGTCGGGAATGGACGTCGTATCGAATGGCTCCGGCATGCGCGTATCCTCCTCAGACTGAAATGAAATCATGACTCATCACCGACGGCGGCGCGCAACGCGCGCCGCGCCCGAAAGACGTGTTGGCGGACCGTCGATTCGGAAATGCCATGCATTGCAGCCGCGTCCGCGGGCGTAACGTTGCGGACGGCCACCAGCTCGAAGCAGGCACGTTGCATTGGCGAGAGTGCGCGCATTGCATGATAGACCACCTCGAGCTCGCGGGCGGCGTCCAAGTGGACATCCGGACGCGGCGTGCTCGCCAAATCGTCGCTCCGCGTGCCCCATCGATGCCACAGACGCATGCGTCTGGCGTTCCGCGCGCGGACTCGTTCGGCGATGTGTCGTACGATGCCGAACAACCATGCAGGAAAGGGACGGGCATGATCGAACTCTGATAACCGTCGATGCACCGCGGTGAAGGCATTCTGCGCGACATCCTCTGCCTCGTCGCGATCGCCCGTCATCTGCGCGGCGAGGAGCGTAGCCGCGCGGATGTGTCGGCGCACGAGGACGCCGAACGCCGTGTCGTCGCCGGACGCGGATCGGGCAATGAGCTCGCTGTCGGATCGGTCGTCACTGGCCACGAAACGCGACCGCCGGAGGAAGATATGCCGCTCGCCGCGCCGGCTCGAATGCCGCCGCGATGCCGGCGATGCACGACGCCGAAAACGCCGCGATCGCAACGGGCACGGACACGCGCACTCCGGCGACGCCGACCCCGAACATTCCGATGATAACTCCGAGCACACCGCCGCCGACCGTGATGACGGTTGCCTCGGCGACAAACTGGGCGAAGATCATCGCTCGCGTCGCGCCCACCGCGCGACGCGTTCCCACCTCCGACTGCCGCTCGCGCACGGAGAGGAACTGCAGCGCGAACACACCCGCGGCCCCGGCCGTGAGAAGCACACTCGCAACGATCCACTGAAAGGCGCCGAGCCGCGCAATGGTCGTTTCGCGCAGCGACACCAACCGCCGCTGGTCCTGCACCCGAAAGTCAGGTGCGTCTGTGGCGGTGGTCGGATGCGTGCCCCGGAGCAGCGCCGCCACGGTCGCGCCAACCACGCCCACGTTGGCCGATGCATCCGCGCGAATGAACAATCTTTGAACATAGTCGACTTGAAACAGCCGGCGGCGCGCCGTCTTGAGCGGCACGAACACCACCTCGTCCTCGTCGAATGCATCGAGGCCGGTGCCGCGCTCGGCGAGCAGCCCGATCACCACGAAGGGGATGCCGCGCACGCGAATCTGCTCACCGACAACGTCGCGATCGCCGTAGAGGTCT
>JBDTAE010000303.1:0-5993 GCA_039924785.1 Gemmatimonadaceae bacterium
ACGCAGCCTTCGCCGAGCCAGATCGTCTGCCGAATGCCGAGTGCGTCGCGAAAGACCGCTTCGTATCCGTCGCGCGACAGTCCGGGATTGCGCTCCTGAATCGGCGAGAGCAAACACTCCTCGGTGACGAGCAGCGTCCCTTCGCCATCCGTGTCGATCGCACCGCCTTCGAGCACGACGCGCTGGCCGTCGTCGGGACGCACTGGCACCACGCGCGCCAATCCGGTGATCTCCGCCATCTCCGTTGGAACGTTTTGATCCAGCGCGAAATTGTCGTACTTCGCCCACGCGTTGAACCGCCAGTTCACCAGTGAGACGGACCCGTCGTCCGTCAACACACCGGTCGGTCCCGAGTCGCGCAACCACACGCGATCGGTCGGGACGATGTGAAGCCGAACGTTTTCCGCAACGTCGTGCGCTCCGAGCACGGCCTCGGCGGCGGTCTTTACACTTTCGTCATTGCAGAGAATCTCGACGCGCTCGTGCCGCGACAATACCCGCGCGATCTCGGCATAGACCCACGGAATCGGTCCGAGCTTTCCAGGCCAATCGGGCTCATGGTGGGGCCACGAGATCCACGTTGCGTCGTGCGGTTCGAACTCTCCGGGAAACCGCGTCATGGAACGAACGCGCTCACGATCCCAGGTACCGCGAGAGAATCGGACCGTAGGCGTCGATGCGACGATCGCGCAGGAACGGCCAGTTGCGACGCGTGTCTTCGATCAGTGATGGGTCGCACACCGTGATCAGTGTTTGCTGTTCGGTTCCGGCCGACGCCAGAATTCGTCCGAATGGATCGACGATGAAGGAATTGCCGAAGAACTCGAGGCCGTCGGTGCCCGCCTCGTCCTCGTGGCCAACGCGATTTGGCGACGCGACGAACACGCCGTTCGCGATCGCATGCGACCGCTGCATCGTGCGCCACGCTTCGACCTGTGCCGTGCCGAACTCCGCCTTCTCGCTTGGATGCCAACCGATGGCCGTGGGATAAAACAAGATGTCGGCGCCGAGCAGCGCGGTGATCCGCGCGGCTTCAGGATACCACTGGTCCCAGCAAATCAGCACGCCGATGTTGGCGAAGCGCGTCTTCCACACTTTGAAGCCGGACGCCTGCGCAGCAATCGCGCCGTTCGCCGCCGCTCGCGTGTCCTCGCCGGTGTCGCCAGGCGCGAAATAGTACTTCTCGAAAAAGAGCGGATCGTCGGGAATGTGCATCTTGCGATACACGCCGAGCAGTGATCCGTCCGCGTCGATGATTGCCGCCGAGTTGCGGTAGACGCCCGCGGCCTGGCGCTCGAAGATCGGGACGATGATGACGACGCCGAGCTCCTTCGCGACGGCTTGCATCCGTTCGGTCGTCGGGCCGGGAATTGGTTCGGCGAGATCGAAGCGCGACGCAGTCTGCACTTTGCAGAAGTATGGAGCGTTGAAAAGCTCTTTGAGACAAATGATCTGTGCGCCCTGCGCGGCCGCGTCACGGACGAGGGCAACGGACGCCTCTACCGTAGAGGCGGCGTCCTGGATGATTCCGACGGTAAATGGGCTGGTGGCGTTCACGCGAGAAAGGTAAAACGGCTGCGGTCGCGCTGCGCGCTGTCGGGAAGCGTCTACTGTATCAAGCCGACGACGATGTCGTTGACGTCGGTTCCGGTATTCCGTTGTTCGATGACGGCGTTAACGGCGCGAAGCGCGCCGTTACACTCGTGGCGAGAGAGCGCTTGGCCCGGATCGCGACCTGCCGCGGCAATTGCGGGCCACGTTGTGTTGTCGACGATTGCGCCGGCCGCATCGGTGCCGGCGTCGCGGCCGCCGGTGCACGCTGCGAGAAGTGTGATGCCGTTTGCGCGGTCGCCGGCTTCGTAAAGCACGCGAGCCGCGGCAAGAGCAAGTTCCTGGCAGCGTCCGCTCGTCGTCGCGCGATTCACGAGCGGCGGCAGATTTACCGTCGCCTCGCCGCCCCAAATCGAGCAGCGGTTGCCGCCGTCGGCGCGCGCAGCGAGGAGTGCGTGGGCGATGACCTCGCCCGCCCGCGACGCATCGCCGGTCAGTCGTTCGTCGGCAACGTTCGTCTCGAGGCCGGCGGCGCGAGCGCGGGCAGCGGCGCCATCGACCGCCGTTTTCGTGTTGCCAATGACGCGCGACGATACGTGCGCGAATGCGGGGTGTTGCTTGTTTGGTGTTTCGGGATTCGCGCCGCGCGTGATGCCGATCAAAAAGTCGCGGTGAGCCGCGGGAATTTTCGTCAGCAATCCCGAGCGTTGGAGAATGTCGGTGATGTCTTTGACCGTCGTCTCGTCGGGTGCGCACGGACCAGAGCCGATGATGCCGAGGTCGTCGCCGGGGACATCGGAGATTGCGAGACAGTGAGTGGCGGCCGGGGCGAGCGCCAGCGCGAGACGTCCGGCGCCCCAGCGCGAGAAGCGTTTGCGCACCGCATTCATCGACGCGACGTCGAGTCCCGACGTTTGCAGAAGCTCATACAGGGTGGTGACGTCGGAGTCGCCGAGTCCGCGAATGGCACCCGCGATGAGACTCGAAGCGCCTGCCGAGACGAGCACGATTGCGACGTCATTTCCGCGACGGCCGGGCGTGACTTCAGCGATCTTTGCCGCGGCCGCGAACGAGTTGCGACCGGGAACCGGGTAGTCGCCGCGCATCGCGACGATCGTGGGATACGGCGCGGCGCCAGGGTCGGGACTGACGATGACCCCACCGATGATGGCGTGCAGGCCGCGCAGCAGCGACGTGACTGCCGCCGCCGCCATGGGCTGCGCCATTTTGCCAAACGCGAACAGCCAGACGCGACTCGCGCGGCCGATGGGAAGTCCATCGACCGCGCGGGCCGTCAACTCGCCTGGCGCCGCGGCATCCACCGCGGCTTCATATAGTTCTAATGCCAGTTCTTTGTTCATGCGCTCCGTGGAGCGATGAGCCGTTTGCTAATGCAAGCCTCCCGGCGGTGTTTTGATCGTCTTGCCCACTTCGGCCGCGATCTCAGCGTATGCGTCCTGCGAGAGCACGTTGAGCCTCATGATGCGATGCGCGATGCGTCCGTCGGGTCCGATGATGAACACGTTGCGCGTGTCTGCCTTTCCGTCGGCCGATCCATACGCTTTCGCGACGGCTTGATCCGGGTCACTGACGAACATGTTTGGGAAACCGGAGTCCTTGGCCCAGTTGGCCAGGGTGGTATCCGCGTCGGTGCTGATGCCGATCACGACGACCTTCTTTCCGGCGTTGAACAGCGTGGCGTACTGATCACGGTACGCCTCCATTTGGATCGTTCAGCCCTTTGACCGCGCCCTGGGAAAGAAATTCAGGACGACAGTCTGGCCGCGATAATCGGAGAGCTTGACGGGATCCTTCAGCAGCCCAAAGCGCGTCGCGCCCGGAAGCGTGAAGTCTGGAGCCGTCGCGCCGACGTCGGGCGCTGATGCCGCCCCGCCGGCCTGAGCACGAGCGGAGGCCGCCCCACCGATCAGCACGGCGGCGGCGAGCCCAACTGCGCTCCTGAGTGTGAAACGTATCATGAAAAATCCTCGGGATCGTTGACTTGCCAAGATGGGTACTTTGGTGCGGTGACGCAACGGTTCGCGTTGGATCGCTCAGACGCGACTCGCCTGCGCAGACCTTCTCTCGCCACGGGGTCGGGTGCCGACGCGGGGCTCACTGGAGCGATAGAAGGCGCCGCAGTTGGTCGTGTGGGGATATGTCATCGCGTCGGCTGTTCGGTCCAGACGACGTTCCGAATGTGGCAGCTGCGGTCGCAAATGTTGCCGTCGTCGCCCCAAACGGCGGCGACATGTCGCCGGCAAGCGTGATGGTCCTCGCGAAAACGACGTACGCGTCGTCGGCCGGCGTGATGGTCCTCGCGAAAGCGGCGTACGCGTCGTCGGCAGGCGTGATGGTCCTCGCGAAAGCGAGGTACGCGTCGTCGGCCGGCGTGATGGTCCTCGCGAAAACGACGTACGCGTCGTCGTCCGGCGTGTCGGTCCTCGCGAAAACGACGTACGCGTCGTCGGCCGGCGCGATCATCCTCGCGAAAACGACCGACATGTCGTCGGCAGGCGCGATCATCCTCGCGAAACCTGCGATGATTGCGTCGAACGGACTGAGCGTCGTCTCGTCCGCACCGACCGTCGTCTCGGCGAATCACGCGGTGGTTAACTGCTAAACGCGGACTGGAGCGGAATCGCGCGGACAAACGCGGAGACTGCGTCAAGAAAGAGAGAGTCAGAAGCGACTTCAATACAAAAACATCCAAATTGAATGGAGTCTCTTGAACGCGTCGGTTCGAATGCGGTCGCTTCAAACGCCCTCTTTTCAAACGCCGTCTCTTGAAACGCGTCTCTTCAAACGCCGTCGCTCTGAAGGCTGTCGGTCTGAAGGCCGTTGCTCTCAACGCGGTCCCCGCGTCCGCGCGCTCATTCCGTTCCAGTCCGCGTTCGTCTTTTGGTCGACAACAACGAGACCTGATAGCTCATCCATTTCAGAGGACAGCGCTGTCCTCTGGAGAGGCGGTCGGGCCCGTTTAACCGCTCGCACTTAGAGTTTATGCTCGGAACGGCACGTGCGGTTCAGGCACTCTGCACGTACGAGTCCTTCGACTGGGGGAGATTGGACATGCGCCGAGTTTCGTGGAAGCACTTATCTATGGTTGCTGGTATTGCGTTGCTGGCCGCCGCCTGCGGGCGGAACTCCGCCCCTGCGTTGGACGACGCCCTGAAAAACGACTTGGCATTGGCATCGCAATCGCAGCCGTACAATGCTCAGCAGACAACCTCGCCGTACGAAGCGAACTATGTGTCGGCCGCCCCGGCGTATGCGCCGCGCGCCGCGCGCACGGTCGCGCGACAGTCGGCTCCGGTTCGCCGCGCACAGGCCCGTCGATCGACGTCGACGTCGGTAGGCAACGCGTCGTCGTCCGGATCCGGCGGCTATTACCCCGCGCCGGCTCCACCGACCACGATCGAAAAGAACACGGGTCGTGACGCCGCCATCGGCGCTGTGGCCGGCGCAGTGATCGGCGCGACGACGAGCCGCAACAAGGTTCAGGGCGGACTCATCGGCGCGGCGATCGGCGGCATTCTTGGTGGAGTTGTCGGCAACAACGTCGACATCCACAAAAAGACCGGGTGGTGACCCTCCCGGCGGCGCACAATCAAAGGTGTAAGGGAACCGGACATGGCGGCGCGAGGTGGGCACCGCTTTTGTTATCGTAAAGCGGTTCGATCACCCGTCCAAACTTCCACCACGTTCCTTTTATGGATCTCGACCAGATCCTCGACAAACTCATCTCGGACGTCGAGATGTCGATGCACGCGTTCTATCGCGGCGAGGTTCGACAAGACACGCAACGCGTGCGATCCGGACGCCACCGTGTCGTCGCTCGCGAAGCGTTGGTTGCGCTGATGTCGAACACCGCGCACGCTGCAGGTTCGACCGTCGCGGGCGAACCTCGGTCCACGCACGCGCTCGCGCCCGACGAGGTTGCCGCGCTCACGAGGTGTGTAATCGCGTGGGTGCCGATGGGCGCCCCAAGCACCACCAGTCCGCAGTCGCGCTGTCTTCCCGCGGCCCGCGAGCTCGCGCCATCGTGGGGCGAACGCGAGAAGGCGCAGGCCTCGCTCAGACGATTGACGCAGTAACCCGACTCGCCGCCAATGCAAAAGAGGGCGCCGCAATCGTGGCGCCCTCTTCGTGTAAGCGAGACCTCTAACTGACTACCGCCCGCGGACCAACTGCCGCAATACGTACGGAAGAATGCCGCCGTGCCGGTAGTAGTTGAGCTCTTCGGGCGTGTCGATACGAGTCAGGACTTTGAACTCTTTCTTGCCGCGGTCGTTGCCCGTTGCGGTGACCGTCAATGTCGCACGCGACCTGAGGGTCGAGTCTACCCCCGAGATGTCGAATGTCTCGAAGCCCGTGATGCCGAGCGACTGGCGAGTGTCGCCATTCGTGAATTCTAACGGCAGCACGCCCATGCCGACGAG
>JBDTAE010000304.1:0-4850 GCA_039924785.1 Gemmatimonadaceae bacterium
TTGCGTCGGATTCAACAGCGCGGTGCTATCGGTTCGCGCTGGGCATGTCGCGCCGCCGGAGCATGCGACCGAATAGCGGAACTTCGACGCCATCGTTCCGACGTTGTTGACGTCGAAGTGTTGGACGATGTCCGCATTCGGCGGCGTGGCTGGTTGTGAGGAATGCGGCGAAACCGATACCGCGACAAACGGTGTCGCTGCACCGCCGCTGCCAGCGCGAACGATGAACGTGGACGTCGACTGAACCACCGTGTTGTCGGGCGCCGTGTAGAACGCGACGAGTGATGCGTTGCCCGCAGCGCCGGCGGCTGCCGGCACGGAGGCGCTCGTGCCTACGTACGCGACCGACCCGGCGGCGACGAGGAGTCGCGTTGGTGGGGGAGTCGTGAACGTCATGCCTCCGGTCGTCTGTCCGAGAAGCCAATAATTGACGTCTTCGGAACCGAGGTTTTGAACGACGTAGGTCATCCCGAGGATGGATGACGGGGCAATGACGCCGAGGTCGTAGCCGCCGGTCACTTTGGGTTGGTAGAGTTCGGCGGCGGTCAGCGTATGCATTGTGACATCGGCGCTATCGGCGATCGTGGATCCGTCCGGACCGGTGTAGCGCGCAACGACTCGGATTGGGGCGTATGTCGCGATGAGCGATGGCGCGAGGAAGGACACGTGCGTCGAGTCACGCGCTCCGGGTGTGAGCGTGACCGACGTTTTGTCGCCGACGCAGACGGAGTACGTGCCGCACGACGGCGTCAGCTGATACGTCGCCGGGTACGCCCCGGCGTTTGTGATGGTGAACGTTTGCGACGAGATCGCGTCTCGGGGAACCGAGCGGGCCGTGTTCTTCGGCGTGACCTGCGGTGTGAACGCCGCGATCGCTGGTATGAATCGAACTGTGTGGCTTACGCGCGAGACGTGACCCGCGGCATCGGTCGCGAACGCGATGATGTCCTGATCCCACGGCTGAAGCGTGATGTTCGACCATGTCGACGTCCCGCCGCTCACGCAGCCGGTCGCAGGTGCGGAGACGAACGCGTCGGGGAGGAATACGTTGCCGAGGGAGACCCTTCTCGAGACGATCGCGTCGTCTGTGTCGCACCAGGCGACGCTCGCTGAAATGGATGCCGTCGTGACGCTCGTGCCGGTTGCCGGCGAGATCGCGATCGACGGCACGGCGCCGGCCGCGGTGATCTCGGTAATCGACGCGACGCTCGTCGTGGTGTGGCCTGTTACCGATGTGTGTGATGCCGTGAGTTGCACGGAGGAGCTCTGACCGGCGACGGCAGGCGACAAATAGGATATGAAAACTTTGACGAACGAACCGGCCGCCACATTCACTGATGCCGGCGTGGTACAACCGGCGAACGTGCTACACGCGGCGGTCAATGTGTAGGTCGCCGCGACGGGCCCTGGATTCGCAACGAAGAAGGTGTCGGCCCACGCCGTGGCGAGCGGCACCTTTAGCGAAGCGTACGCCCCCGCATCGAACAGCGACGACACCCGCGGTGCGACCTCGACTGCGTCGTCGTAGCTGAACGTTCGCGTCAGCGTGTCGACGTTGTATCCGTCGCTCTCGACGACTTGAATCGTGTTGATGCCGGGAGTCGCGGTCAGTGCGAACGTCGACGAGCCCGCGCTCATGCAACCGCTGACCGGTGCGCGACGGAACATGTCGGGCTGCGCGACGCCGTTGAATTTCACGATCGGATTGCTGAGCAAGCCGTCGTCGCAAACGTTCACCGTCGCGGTGAAGCGCTGTGACGGGAGCGTGGCGCCAGCGCTGGGTGATACGACGATCTTTGGTGGACTCGTGTCGATCGCGGTGACGAGCAGCGAGCCTTCGTCGGACTGCGGCGCGACTCCTTGAATTTCGCTCGTTGCGAGAAGTTTGATAATGGCTCGAGTTCCGCTGGTCGCGCTTGGCAAGTAGGTGACGCCGACTTTCAGTATCTCATTCGGTGCCAGCGCCTTGCTCGCGGGGTTGGCCGTGCATCCGCCGCCTGTCGTCGCGAAGGTTCCGCAGTCTGGCGCGAACGTGTAGTTGGCGGTCAAGAGTCCCGTGTTGATGACCGTGAACGTGTCCGTGCGCGCGATCCGCGGCGCAACCGTTCTCGCGGCGCTCTTCGGCGTCACGTTCGGTAGCAGTTGATCACCGCTCCGCACGATGAAGGTCGCCGTGTCGTAGGCCATTGCGCCGGTGTTGGGATCCGGCATACGCGTGATGACCTTCATGTTACCGTGCGTTCCCGGCGGACCGGTGAAGAAGCTGAACTGCGCGCGAATCGAGTCGGGGGCAGGGTGGAGTCCGAACACGTACCACCCGTGATTGTCGTAGATCGGGTCGGTGCTCGTTCGAAACCATCCGCACGGCTGGGAGATGAACCCATCGCAGTCGAGCGCGATTTCGCCCCAAAACTCTCGACTCCATTTGTTGTTGAGGGAGAAGTAGATGGTGTACACGGTGTTCGGTGTCACGGTGAGCGTGCCGCCATGCGGCATCACGGCGAGGTCGGAGAATTTCGTTCGTCGCGGGATATAAATGATGCCTGTGCCTGACGACGACGTATTCGCCGCGGCCGTAAGGGTCACGGTCGACGAGGAACTCATCGATCCTATCCATACGCCGACGGAGACGTTCGTCGACGCGTTCGGCGCCAGCACCGCGTAGTAGCTGTCGGGCAAGCATTCGCCGTGGTCGCGCGGGTCGTCGTCGAAGTCCCACTGGTCCCAGAGCGCGGAACTGCACGTTGCGCTGAACCAAACGGTTTGCGACGCCGCGGTATTGTTGACGATGGTAAACGGCACGAGCACCCAGGATTCCGGCGAGCCGTCGGCGCCGTTGGAGGTGACCGTCAGGGCGGGCTTCTGCGCGCGCGCGGTGGGTTGTGCGGCGAATGACGCTACCAGCACGATCAGAGCGAAAGCGAATCGGCTGATTCCGACGATCGCACTGTGCGGGGCGCCGTGCGAACCTGGACGAACAGACTTCGGTGAAGAGGGGAGATGCAACACGAGCGAACTCCGGAAAGCGGTGGGAGGAAAACGCCACGCTGTCCTAAAGCAGAGTCCGTGCTTGCCGAGCGTTTAGTGTTTACTTATTGCGCCACAATAACTTGCATCGGCGAGAGGCCGTTCCTCTCAATACCGAATCGCGCGACAGCATTGCGAATTCGCACGAGGTCGCGCGAATTCACATCTTGAATCAGAGGCGGGTCGCTAGTCGACGATGAAGAGCGTCGCGCCGCCGGTCGAGCGCGAGCGGTGTGAGCTCGCCCCGTCCGCGACTTGATAGCTCATGCCCGGCGTCAGTGTGTCGGTCGTGCCGTCGGCGAGTTCCGTCGTCAGCTCTCCCAACAGGCACAGCACGATGTGCCCCTTCTCACACCAATGATTCGCGAGATAGTTCGGCGAATAGTCCGCCATGCGAACGCGCATCGAACCAAATTGCCGCGTACGCCACTGCGCA
The DNA here is from genome assembly GCA_039924785.1 of Gemmatimonadaceae bacterium. Taxonomy (GTDB): domain Bacteria; phylum Gemmatimonadota; class Gemmatimonadetes; order Gemmatimonadales; family Gemmatimonadaceae; genus JAQBQB01. The sequence continues at coordinate 3,464 of JBDTAE010000304.1, forward strand.
GTTCCAGTGTCGCCTGGGTGCTGCGTGGGCTCGATCTGCGTCCAGTCCGTGATACCGAACGGAATGTCAGACAGCTGCATTCATGGCTCCTTCAATCGAAGTTCCATCCCGCGCTGCACAATGTCGGAGCCGGCGCGCAACGGCAATGGTTCGCCGCTGACGACGAAACCGGCGCTCTTATAAAACTCTAGTGCCGAGCGCGGGCCGTTTGCGACGCTGAGGGCGATTGTCGTCACGCCGGCAGACCGAGCCCAACTCACCGCTGCGTCCAGTAACGCTCGGCCGACGCCGTGACGACGATACTCAGGATCGACCCACACCTGATACAACATCGCGAGGGAGCGATCCTCCGGCTCAACACGCGTCCACATCAGTCCCACTGCTCGACCGTCACACTCGGCCACGCTTGGAAAGTTTAGTGGAGACGTCACGCCGTTCGACAGGCGGGTCGACCACTCTTGGTTCGAGAACGTCGTCTCGCGGGCGAACGTGCTACCGAACGCGTCGGGCGAATCCTCGAGAGCGCGCAAGCGTAGCTCACGATAGAGCGGCCACTCGTCGGTTGCGAATTGTCGAATGGAAATCAGAGCTCGGCTGTTTGTCATCGTGGAGTTCGTAGCGAACGTGCGGGCTGTTGAGTGATGCGCGACCGCCCAACCGTGCACCGAGCAACGCGCTCGGCGCCATCAAGAGAATGGCCATCCACTGCGACCACGTCGCGTCCGTGCTCGGACTCGTCGCTAGCGATACTACCGCGCCGAGTGCGATGAGAGACGCGAGCAGGCCAGTGTGCAGGTAGGGTCTCGCGCGTGAGATTTTTGCTGTCGCCAGGCCGCCGACAGAGGCGAAGGCCATGCCGTAGACAGCAGTCGCGATCATGAACGGCGTGCTCGCAGGTCCGTGCGGATTTACGCCGACCGTCTTGAAGAGGAGTGCCGCACTCACTGCAAACACGACCACATATGAGTAAACCTATTCGTGCGCATCGTCGTCCGTCATGGCCTCGTGACGGGCGATGCGTATGTCTTCCCCGTGATCGTTTCGGCGACCGATTCGATCGCGAGGACGATTTCTGAGTACTCGCCGAACGGCGCCCAGGTTCGACGTTCGGCGAGTCCCATCCCAATCGCAGAATTCTATGCTGTTATGTCGCCGCGGACACCGTGGCAGCGTCGCGGACCGGCGCGGTCGAGGTAAGGCTCGGTGCAGACATACTGAGGGACGATACCGGCAGCGGCGCCGTCACCACCGGTGCGACCGACGGTGCCTCTTGAGGTGCCACCGATGGTGCGACCGGAGGCCTTGCCACGGCCCCCGGCTTCGCGACCACGCGGTGCGCTGCCCGCCACGCCGCGAGAAATGTCTTATCGGTCGCGAACTGCTTCCC
>JBDTAE010000305.1:0-19505 GCA_039924785.1 Gemmatimonadaceae bacterium
ATTTACATCCTCTGTTAACTCCGAACCTACTGTGTACGTAGGCCGCTGACGGACTTCCCTGTATCCTCACGGACTTGCCGCAAATCGTCCGCAGACATCCGCGAAGCGCCCCTTTGTAACCGCGAGACGATGATTGTGCTCGCAACCATAGGGTGACGGCCGTCGAGACGAGGACCGTACGTTGCGCCATGCGACAGTCTTGCGCCAATCGAGCCGCCGAGCGTACGGTTCATCATGAGCATCGTCAACACCAGCGGCCGAGTCACGGCCGACGAGTTCCTCGTGCATGCGGCCGCGACGGGAACGAGCGAGTTGGTGCGCGGTGAGATTCGAATGATGTCGCCGGCGGGCGGCGCACATGGAATAATCGTGCTGAACTTGGTCCGCGCCCTCGATGCGTTTGTCGAGGAGCACCGCCTTGGCCAATGCTTCGCGGACGGGACTGGCTTCTTGCTTCCCGGATTGGGCGATACCGTTCGCTCGCCGGACGTTGCGTTCGTGAGGGCGGGTCAGCTCCCGGATCAAGGCCTCGGCAGGGGTTGGGTGAGAGTCGCGCCGGATCTCGCGGTCGAGGTTTTATCCCCTGACGAAAGAACGACCGAGCTCGAGGAAAAGCTGAGCGACTACTGGGCGGCGGGCACCCGGCTCGCTTGGGTCGTTGATCCCGCGTGGCGCGGAGTCACTGTCCGTTCGCCGAGCGGAGCGCAGCGGCGTCTTTCGGAAAGTGAGACCCTCGACGGCGGCGATGTCCTGCCGGGGTTTTCGCTGCCTGTTTCGCGATTGTTCGAACGGGTGGCGAGGTAGGTCCTTTGGCACCCCGTGTTGAGACTTTCGTCATATCGGAACCGGCCATCCCGTTCGTCGTGACGAAGACAGTGCGTGACGCGACGTCCCTATGAATTTCTGCGGGTTGCGATGCTGGCGACCGGGAGGCCTCGTGAATCAGCGACACTCGTTTCTGCGAGTTGGCTAAACGTCGATTCGCTTGCCCTTTATTCCTGGGCCGCCCATACTCCCGCTAACGCATCGCTGTGGCGCGGACGCCAACCCAGGAGACCAGGTGTACCGACCGAGTCGCATCGCGCTCATGCTGCTCGCCCTTGCGGGAGCCGCGGCGAGCCCGGCGAGCGCTCAGTTGATTGGGACCGGCACCGGAACCAACATCTTTCCATTCGGAGGGGCAAACTCGGGGCCGGCCTCCACGATCTACCAACAGATCTACGCCTCGTCCGATTTCGGCGGGCCAGAGTTGATCTCGGCGATCGAGTTCTTCCGCGCAGGTGTTGGAGATCTCAGATCCGGCACGTACGATTTGTACCTCTCCACCACCACGGTCGCGGTCATTGGCCTGAACACGACGGACTACGACTCGAACCGGGGGGCGGACAACACACTGTTCGGCAGCTACGTCCTGTCGGGCGCCGCGCCCGCGACGCTGGTCTTTGCCGGAACGCCATTCGCCTACGATCCATCCGATGGCAACCTTCTGCTCGACGTTCGGGTTTCCGATGCGAGTCCAACGGTCTCTGGGGCAGCTCCGTTCCTCGCCAATCGCGGCGACGCCGGCGGCGTGTACAGTCGCGCCACTGATTTCATTCCGGTTGGCGCGACCAGCTTCGTAGACTGGGGCCTGGTGACTCAGTTCGACGCCACGCCGATCACGGCCGCGCCCGAGCCGGCGAGTCTGTGGTTGATGTCGACGGGTGTCGTAGGCGTCGCGGCGATTCGCCGCCGTCGCCGTCGATAAGCACCGCGTACATTCGAGCGTCCATTCGCTCCTCAGAGATCTTCTCTCCACCGCAATCCTGAGCGATCGTCTCGGCGGAGGGCAGCGTCAACGTTGGGCGACGAGGGCGTTTCCCACCTTGTGCCAGCAGTCAGTGTCTTATAGGTTAGAGTCTTACTGGTGACCTATGACACGCGCATCGCTCGACCTCCTTCACGGCACTGTCGATATCATCGTCCTGCGCACGCTCGCGTGGGAGTCGATGCACGGATACGCCATCGGCCAGTTCGTGCGCGCTCAAACGGACGGCGCCATCGCGCTGGATAGCGCTGCCCTGTACCAGGCGCTGCACCGTCTCGAAAAACGGAAGCTCCTCCGCGCGTGGTGGGGTGTTTCCGAGACCAGCCGGCGCGCCAAGTTCTACGAGCTGACTGCTGCGGGCCGCATCGCACTCAAGGAACAGTCCAGCGATTTGCGCGCGTACGTCAAGGCACTCTACCGCGTGCTCGACGCGCGATAGGAGGAATCGCATGCGCCGCATCGCTCGATTCCTACGGCTTCCACGCTCCGTCAAGCGCATCCGTGTCGACATCGATGAAGAGATTGGCTTCGACATCGATATGCGGGCGCGCGACTATGTCCTCCGGGGCATGAGCGCGGAGAAGGCGCGGGCGCGCGCCGCACAGGAGTTCGGGGATCTCGATGGCACACGCCGTTACTGCGAGGAGATCGACATGCAAATCGAAACGGAAGTCCGCCGCTCACACATCATTGAAGACCTGCGCTCGGATCTGCTCATCGCGCTGCGTGGCATGCGGCGCACGCCGGTATTCGCGGCCGTGGTATTGCTCACGCTGGCGTTGGGGATTGGCGCCAACACCGCGGTGTTCTCCGTCGTTCGTCGCGTGCTGATCACACCGCTGCCGTTTCGCCAACCCAACGAGCTCTATCGCCTCTACACAACGCCATCGGCCGCAGACGGTGACGACGACAAGCTTTCTGCCGCCGAACTCACCGATCTTGCTGCGCAGAGTCACTCGATCGCGGGCGTCACGATGTTTGGGAACTACGCCGGCATCACTTACTCCGACGATCGATCGGCGGACACGTGGCAATCGGTGAGCATCGCACCGAATTTCTTCGGCGTGCTCGGTGTCCGCCCCGTGGTGGGCCGCGTTTTCGGCGCGGAGGACTTCGTGCAAGGCGCGCCGAGGGTGCTGATAATCAGCTATCAGGTTTGGCAGCGCGTGTTCGGCGGCGACCGCGGCGTCATCGGCCGCACGGTGCAGGTCAGTGGCGCGTCATTCGTGATCGTCGGCGTGCTGCCCGAGTATTTCGTCGGACCCACGTTCAACGCCGACGTGCTGCGCCCATTGAATGTGAGTGCCGTCATGCAAAGCGCGCCGTTCGCGAGAGCCCGCGTGTGGCGGTCAGTCGCGCGGCTCAAACCCGGCGTGTCGCTCGCGCAGTTCCGATCCGAGCTGGCGATCATCGAGCCCCGCATTCAGTCCAAGTACCCCGAGATAAAACACGCCGGCGTGTTTCTGCCAACGCCGTTGCACGAGGCCATCGTGGGCGGCGCGGGACCGGTGCTGCGGCTGGTGATGGGAGGCGCGCTCATCGTGCTGCTCGCGGCATGCGTGAACATCGCGGGCCTCTTCCTCGCGCGCGCGGCATCGCGGCGCCGAGAGATCGGCGTGCGCACCGCGCTTGGTGCCGCGCGCGGCAGGCTCGTACGACAGGTGCTCGCCGAAACGCTTTTATACGCGATTGGGGGTGGTGGTCTCGGAATTGTCCTTGCCGTCGTCCTCAAGGCTGGGCTGCTCCGCCTCGCGGGGCCGATGCTGCCTGCGTTGGGCGACGTCCGCATCGACGACGGCGTTCTCGCGTTCGCGCTCGCGTCGTCGATTGCCTGTGGCGTGGCGTTTGGCATGCTCCCGGCACTCGCGGCGACACGCCTCGACGTGCGCGACGCGCTGAGCGACGCGGGTTCTCGGTCGACATCGCACGGAGCCGCCGCGTCGCGGTCGTCGCGCGTGCTCGTGTCAGTGCAGGTGGCGTTCGCTGTCGTGCTCGTCGTTGGCGCCGGATTGCTCTTTCGCACGTTCACGACACTGGTAAGCACCGATCTTGGGTATGCAACGACTGCTCACCAGGGCACATTCTTCCTCGGTCTCGGCGCTCGGTATCAAGGTCCGGCCGCGCAGGGCGCATTCGTCGGCTCGTTTCTGCAGCGTGTCCATGCGCTTCCAGGTGTGACCGCTGCGGGCTACACAGTAACGAATCCGTGGAATGGATCATGGAGAACAGTTCGCTTCCACACCGAAGGCAAGCCTGTCGACGGCAGCGACGCGCCGAGCGTCAATATCGCAACGGCATCGGCTGAGTTTTTTGCGGCGGTGGGTATTCCCGTCCGAGCGGGTCGCGGGTTCAATGCCGGCGATCGCCTCGGCACGCCGCCCGTGGTGGTGATCAGCGAAAGCATGGCGCGTCGGTACTGGCCGAACTCCAGTCCAATCGGCGCGCGTGTCCGGCTCGACTGGTATAGCGTGGATCCGACAGACAGCACGGCGGCGCGCGAGATCGTCGGCGTAGTCAGCGACGTGAAAGAGGATGCGATGTCTCCAGGAATGCCAACCGTTTACGTCTCGGCCGAGCAGGCACAGGTCTACGGCAACGCGTATGTGGTGCGTACGACTGGTGATGCCAGCGCGCTATTGGCCGCGATCAAGGAGTCGGTGCAGGCGCTTGACCCTCGCGTGCCAATGGTTTCGCCCCGCACGTTGAGTGATGTTCTCGCGGGCCTCGTGCGACGCCAGAACGTTGCGATGGTACTCATCGCGATGTTCGCCGTATTGGCGGCGCTGCTCGCGGGCCTGGGCGTGTACGGCGTGATGGCGTACAGCGTCGTGGCACGCACGCGGGAGTTCGGCATACGCTCGGCGCTTGGTGCATCGCGGTTCGCCATTCTATCGCTGGTGCTACGAGACTCGCTGGGCACGACGCTGGTTGGTCTTGCCGCGGGACTTGTGGTTTCACTGGGTTTGTCTCGCCTCGTGGCATCGTTGCTTGTTGGGGTTTCGGCGCGCGATCCCGTCTCGTACGCGGTGGCGCTCGTCGTGCTTGGAGTGGTAGCCGTCGTGGCGTCCGCCGTGCCGGCGCGAACGGCGACGCGTGTTCAGCCGGTGGAGGCGTTGCGACTCGAATGAGCGCCGTCAATCGCTTTCAGTGTCGCGCTTCATGCGTGCTCTGGCGCGTGGGCGGAGGGCCGGTCAGTTTAGCAATGAGTGCACATCGGCAACCGTTTCGTGCCCGAGCGTGAATCAGATGAGCGCCCGTCGATGAGCCGTTTGGCAGCAATTCGAACGAAGGGAGGATGGGAATGGCCGCTGTTCGCTTTCGTTCTGTCGACGAGATCAAGGAGACCCTGCAAAACGCGAAGTCGAGAGGGCGGGGATGCGCCCTTTTGATCGGTGCCGGTTGCTCTGTAAAAGCCGGAATACCCACCGCCAACGGCTTCGTCGATGTCATCAAAGCCGAGTACAAGCTCGCATACGAACGCGCGGCCGAGAAGTCGTACCCGAAGTGTATGGCCGAATTGCTTCTCAGCGAGCGACGAGACCTCATTGGACGATACGTCGACAGCGCGCGAATCAATTGGGCGCACCTGTGCATCGCGTTGCTGATGCAGGAAGGCTACGTCGACCGCGTGTTGACGACCAACTTCGACTTGCTCGTTGTTCGCGCCTGCGCGGCGTTGGGGATCTTTCCCGCCATCTATGATTTCGCGACGTCACAACTGCTCAAGAGGGCCGACATCCCCGAGAAGGCGGTGTTCTACCTGCACGGCCAGCGCACCGGCTTCGTGCTGATGAATACCGAAGAGGATATGGCGACGCATTCGCGGTTGCTCGTGCCGGTGTTCGAGGACGCGGGCAGCGGGCGCGCGTGGATCGTTGCCGGGTACAGTGGGGCCAGCGACCCGGTCTTCGAGCACCTGGCCAACGTCCCGCGCTTCGACAACGGCCTGTTCTGGGTCGGCTACGGCAACGAAGAGCCGGCCAATCACGTGCGCGAGAAGCTCCTCGAGCAGCCGAAGGATGCTTTTTACACCAAGGGGTATGACGCGGACTCGTTCTTCATAAGCCTCACGCGGGCGCTGAACATCTTTCCGCCGGACCTCATCGCGCGGCCTTTCACGTATTTGGACCGCACGCTCTCATCCATCGCGAATTTCGTCGATCCGGCGCAGACATCCAATGCCGATGAAGACGACGTGATGCGGACGCCGCGGAGTTGGATCACGAAGGCGATCGAACACTATGAGCGACCGGCATGGGACATCATCACGGAGAAGGCAACGCCGCTGACGGAGCGGCGCGAACAGACGTCGTCGCTCGAAGTCGCGGCGCAGTACCTCTTGATGCAAGGACGCTACGAGCAGATTCTCGGCTACCGAAGCCACTACGACAGCGCACCGTCGGAGGAGTTGGCTGATACGCTGTCGATGGCCTACGTGATGCGCGGCAATCAGCTACTGGATAGCGCGAAGGCCACGACTACTGAAGAAGCGGGTGTGCTCTTCGATCGCGCTCGCGCGATGTACGAGGAAGCGTTGGCGGTGAAACCGGCTCGCGACGAAGCGCTTCACAACTGGGGCAATCTCTTGCTCGACCTGGCGAAGACTCGTCCCGTAAAGGACAGCGAGAGCTTGTTCAAGGAAGCAGAATCGAAGTATGTCGCGGCGCTCGCCATCAGACCCGATCGCCACGAGGTCCTCATCAACTGGGGCAACCTGCTGCTCGACTGGGCAAAGCGAGAGAGCGGGGAACGCGCGGGAGAACTGTTCGCCGCGGCGGAGGCGAAGTACCAGGCAGCGCTCGACATCACACCGGGAATGCCGGACGTCCTGCTGAACTGGGGCAACCTGCTCCTGGATCGCGCCAAGACCAGGCACGGAGACGAAGCCGAGCGACTCTTTGAGTCGGCCGAAGAAAAGTTCAAACTGGCGCTTCAGAGTAGGCCGGGCATGCCCGGTGCCTTATATCAGTGGGGCAATACGCTTCTCGACTGGGCCAAAGTCACCACGGGGCCAGCATCCGATCGACGGTTCGACGTTGCCGTCGAAAAGTACGAGGCTGCTCTTACCGCCAAGCCTGATCTGCAAGAGGCCCTCAACAACTGGGGCAACCTTTTGCTGGATCGGGCAAAGCGTGAGAGCGGAGCGTTGGCCGACGGCTACTTTGCGCAGGCCGAAGCGAAGTATCAGGCAGCTCTGGATATCAAGCCCGACATGTACGAAGCACTCAACAACTGGGGAAACGCACTGCTGGACCGGGCGAAGACCAAGACCGGGGAACAGGCCGACCAGCTCTTCGACGAGGCTGAGTCCAGATATCGCCAGGCCTTCGACATGAGGCCGGACGAATACCACGTGCTCGACAACTGGGGGAACGCCCTCTCCGACCGCGCGCGCCGCCAGACCGGAGACAAGGCGGATTTATACTTTGCGAAAGCGGAAGATAAGTACAGAAATGCACTCCGGCTCAGACCTGCGGCCGATGACGTGACGCGGAACCTGAAGAATCTGCTGATTGACTGGGCAAGGACCAAAACCGGGGCGGAGGCAGAGCGTCTCGTCGCGCTCACGAACGAGATCGGCGGCGGCTAGCTAGCCCGGAACCGGTGTCATTCCGAGCGGGGCAACGTTCTCCCGGACGCGATCGTCCAGACTGAGAAAACGCAGAGCGCCAAGAGCATCAGAGAACACTAATGCCGTCGCCAGGTGCAGGGCGTCGAGCGTTCGCACCGGCTCGTGAGGAAACGATCCCCGAGCGCGTTCCGCGACATCGTCGGAGATGTCCAGCACGTTCCATGACGCCGATGCTTCATCGAGCAGATGAAGCCCAGCGCGTTCTTCTGCTGGTTTCAAACGTCCGGTCTTGCGCGCACGCGCTAGCCCACGGGCACACTCGATGAGCGTGAGCATTGACGTGACGATTTGATCCGCGTTCGAGAGCTCGTCGATGACCGCCTGCTGTCGTGCCTCCCCGAGAAGCCACGACAGCACGGCACTTGATTCGACGTAGACGACCGTCATTCGCCGCGGTCCTCGTCGATGAGTTGCTGAGCGAGCCCTTTTTTCCCGCGCAGTGGTGACGCCCGGTACACGCCAGCACGTTGTTCGGCGATACGAAGGTGTCCCCCGGCCGCAAGCCGCGCGAGCGCGCGCTCTTCGGGCGACACCGTCCACTGACCCGCATCCGGACGACGAAGTTCCGCGACAACGCGTCCTCGATCCGTCACGAGGAACACGTCGCCCGCCGTCACATCTCGCAGAACGCTGCTCAGGCGCGATTTCAAATCGCGAATACCTATTGTCTTCATACTGAAATGTAGTCTCGTGAGACTACATTTGTCAATCGTCCGCTCGCGAGAGGGTCGGGTCGCTTGCGCCGCGACGCATTGGCGCCGCTACAGGCGATCGATCCTCACACGCCATACCTCAGGGCCTTCCGCCTCATACGTCCACGTGAACGCGTCCGGCCGCTCGGCGGCGAACTGATAGCGCAGCGGTCGCGGATCGTGATCGTTGACGATCACCAGAGCGTCGCCGCTGGCCAGGTTGTCGAATGCGCGGAAGATCGAGGGATGCTTCTCGCGCGGAGGAATGACGCGGACGTCGAGCTCGATTACGTTATCTGGCATTATAAGACTCTGTTGCAAAATAGTGAACCTGCAATGACGCGCGTTCCTTCGCAGCACGCGCGCCGAGGTCTCGGATCAACCGCGCACGCATCAGCGCCGGTGCCAAATCCGGACCCACACCACATCGGCGCGCGACTCGTCGACCTCGCACGCGAACCCACGCTCGGCGAGCATCGGGAACAGCAACTGCGGAACGCGGCTATTCACTTGTACCAACACGTTTCCTTCAGGGAGCGTCTCGAGTGCCGCCAAGGTGCGCATCAGCGGCTCTGGCGGCTCCAACCCACGCACGTCGAGCCAGCTCGTTGTATCGTCGCCGGAATTGTCGATTGGAGGCTCCGACCCGCCTGGCGTGGGCGAAACGACCGCATGGGACGCGTTGCTCGGCGCCGACCCAGCGGGCCCGCCATCCTGAACCGCCGGTCGCCAGAACCATACGCGCCAGTCGTCGTGCGCGTCTTCTTGCGATTCGTAGGATAGGCCGCGTTTCGCCAGCACCGCGAACAGCGGCGCGGGCTCGAAGATCGCTCGGAGCAGCAGCACGTCGCTATCGCGCAGCGCGGCGACCGCGGCCATGATTCTCGAAAACGGCTCTTGACCACGGCGAAGGTCGTCACGCACGTCGAGCTCGACAACGTTCGCAGTCGCGGGATGTTTCGGCGAGGGTGCTTGCGGGCCGGCGCCGGCGACAGAGGGCCTGTCGCCGACGTCTGCGGGACTCGTGGGAATCCTAAGAGACTTGCTCCGCGAGAGCACGTCGTTCACGCTGTCGGTGGCCTTGACCGGCGCCGACGATGTTCGATCACTCATGAGTGTTTCTCCAGCGCGCGCCCACCGAAGGCCACGCGTATGATTTGGCTGGCGAACAACAGCACGCCGCCAAGGTAGAGGGCCGCCCCAGCGTAGGTGCCGCGCGCCGAACCGCCGGCGATCGCCAACGCGAGCACGCCGAGGGCCGCGCCCATGGCGCAGAGTTGGACCAGCGCGATTCGCGAGGAGAACATATCGGCGACCGTGGGCACCGCTTCCTTTCCCATGCGATTGCGGTAACGCACCGTCCATACGAGCAGCGGAACGATCTTGTAAAAGAAACCAACGACGAAGAGGATCACACCGCCCAGCAAGCCAAAGAGCACGTACACGATCGCGAGGTGCGGAGCCCCCGAGCCGGCCGCCAGGACTGCCGGTCCAAGCGCCGCAGCGATGGCGAGGAAGAGCAACGCGGCTGCCACGAACCGCATCCCGATGTCAATTCGCTTGCGTACCCGGGCACGATAGAAGCTCCGCGCCTGGAGGAGAAAGCATGCGACGCCAAGTTCGAGGAACACGACCGCAATCCACCCTGCCGCGGGGAAGCGCGTGTTGAGCCCAACCGCCAATATCGGAATTCCGATGGCAAGGAAGGTCAGTGCGCGCTTCGTCCACTTCGTGTCAGCACCGTGCGCGAGCAGAAACATGGGAAGGAGCCGGTGTGAGACGCCCACCATCATGATTAGCGCCCACCCTATGATTGCAACATGCAGGTGTGTCGCGAGCACTCGCACACGAGCGCCGGCGAGGACGCCCGTATGGAGGTTCTGAACCAGCACGGCTCCGAGGACGAGCGTCGAAAGCAGGAAGATCGCCGCGAGCGCGATGGCGGCCCACGTTACGTCGCGTGCGCGAGCGCGATGGAGCGAGGATATGAGATTGATCATCGCGAGCACGATGCCCGCTGTGACGAGCGCGAGGCCGGTGTCGTGCAACACCGTGGAGCCGTCGGCGACGCCGCACGCGAACAGCCCGGCCCCGGGCGCGAAGGTCCAAAAGCTCGCGTGGCCAACGCGTGGCCAGCGAATCGGCGCCCCGAGTGCCACGGGGAGGAGTTGGTAGAGCGCGCCGAAGATTGTCGTCGTGAGCCAGCCGAGCGTAAAGAGATGTGTGATTCCGGCCACATGCGGCGACAGGTACATGCCGGCGGCAAGCTCTGGCGCGATCCAGACGAGGCCAATTGCTCCGGCGATCAAGTAGACCGTGGCGGCCGCGAAGTGTTCGCCGGCGAGACGGATGGAACCGGTCGCTGGCGTGACGAGTCCAGGGCTCACCGAGGCAGGCACTGTAGTCGGTCGATGAACGACGCGAGGAGGAGTGGCCATCGCTGGCGGCGTCACCGGCTCGCCTCCGCCACTACGGGCTGCCATCCGAGCGCTCGAGCCACGCCGGCCGCGATTTGCTCGAACGCGATTCCCGTGGCGCTCTGTGGTCGCGCAATCATCGTAGGCACGCCGGCGTCGCCTTCGGCAACGAGTGCCTCGTCGAACGGAATCTCACCGAGAAATGGAACGTCGAGTTCCGTCCCGAGCGCGCGCCCTCCTCCCTGTCCAAACGGGCCGCTCATGTTCTCGACGATTCCAAGTACCGGCACCTCGAGTGTCCTGAACATCGCCGCCGCCTTTCGCGCTTCAGCCGCGGCAACGCGCGGCGGCTGAGTTACGATGACGGCGCCGGACAGCGTGATTGCCTGCGCGAGACTGAGCGGCACGTCGCCGGTACCGGGCGGTAGATCGACAATGAGCATATCTATATCAGGCCACGCCACGCCGCGCGCGAACTGCTTGACCGCCTTCGACACCATAGGCCCGCGCCAAACCGCCGGCGATCCTTCACCGAGGAAGAAGCCGAAGCTGATGATTGGCAGGCCGTGCGCTTCGAGCGGCAGGATGTACTTCTCGGGAGACATGCGCACGCGTGACGCGCCGTCTTCGATCCCGAGCAAAATCGGAAGGCTCGGTCCATAAATGTCGGCATCGAGGAGCGCCGTTCGCACGCCGTCGCGTGCCAGGGCAAGAGCGAGATTCACCGCAACCGTGCTCTTACCCACGCCGCCCTTGCCGGCGCCGACGGCGACCACGTGTCGCGCGCTCGACAGACGCACTTGCTCGGACCACGGGTCGAACGACCGGCGCGCCGGCGGACCTGGCCGCGGTGCCGGCCCGACGATCTCCACTGCGACCGAAGCTGCGCCGAGTGGCAGCAGGACCTCGATGACTGCCGCCTCGAGCCGCGCCGGGATGCTCGCGTCTCGCGTATGGAGCGCAAGCTGAACTTTGACACGCCGATCGCAAACGCTCACGTGATGCACCATTCCGAACGACACGAGATCGCGCGTGAGACCGGGATACGCGACGCGTCGAAGCGCATCGGTCACGAGCGCCACCGTCAACTCGTGCACCTCCGCCTGGGTCGTGCCGGTGCCGGACGTCATGCGCCCAGATAGTCAATGGCTTCTTCGACCGCGTATGCTAGACGGTTCGTCATCCTGAACTCTCTCGAATACGCTCGCCGATCGGTGTGACGGATGTCTCAGACTTATCGCACTCGACCGTACGCCGAGCTCGAATTGATCCTACGCACCGCTCGAATTACCGGCTGGCAACAATGCGCGAAGGCGTGAGAGATCTGGCACGAGAAGGCAATTCCGGCCGAGCGATTGCACCAAGCCTTTTCGGCGGAGCAGCTTCATGGCGCGTGACACCGATTCGCGAGCCGCGCCGATTTCGATCGCGAGCTCTTCTTGTGTCCGGTCGAGTTCGATCTCGATCCCCGCTGGCGTGACAGTGCCTGTTCGTTCTGCGTAACCAACGAGGAGTAGCGCAAGCCGAGCCGCAACGTCACGGAATGCCAGCGTTTCCGTCAGCTGAATGAGATGCCGGAGTCTGCGTCCGATCGCACGAATGATCGCTTGCGCGATGTCAGGCTGGGTTCGGTAGAGATGCTCAAACGCGTCCCGCGGCAGAAAGACGAGTCGCGACTCCTCGATCGTCTCGGCCGACGCTGGATACGGCCCGCCGTCGAACAGCGGAAGCTCGGCGACGGTGCGGCCGGGGCCCTCAATGTGAATCACCTGTTCACGGCCCTCCGGGTTCGTTCGATAGATCCGCACGCGTCCGGACTCGATCATGTACAACCCACGGCAGTCTTCCCCGGTCGTGAACAGGACACTCCCAGCGGCGACCGACTTCGGCACGCACCGTTCGGCCAGCTGAAACAGCGCCGCATCATTCAGCTCGCTGAACAGCGGAATTTGTCGCAGGAGGGGAAGCAGGGAAGATGGTGATGACGAGACTGTGGTCATTTAGAGAAATAACAGGGCGCGCCCTGATCGGCCAAATGGGGTCATGTGCGGGTCATCGCTGTGACATCAGTCACGCGGTGGCGCCGCGCGTTGCGCCATCTTCATGGTGTGCGCCCCGTGCAAACTCCCAACCCGTCCTGTCGATGAAGCCGCAGCCCGACGACCCTGTCACCGCGGCGGCGCGGGCTACCGACGCGGTCTGGACTGCACTCGCGACCGTCATCGATCCAGAGCTTGGGCTCGACGTGGTGACGCTCGGGCTCGTCTACGACGTGGTGGTTGAAGGCGATTGCGCGGGGATTACGTACACTCTGACCACGCCGGGATGTCCGATGGAGCGAATCATCACTGACGGAGTGCGGAGCGCCGTGCTGCTGGTCGACGGCATCGCGCGCGTCGACACGCATATCGTGTGGGATCCCGCCTGGCATCCCGGGATGATCGCGCCACATGCATTTCCCGACTGACGCGATCTCGCGCGTTAGAACTTATGCTACTTACTTAGAACTTATGCTACTTACAAGGAATATCATGCAAGATCTGACAAAGCTCGATACGACACTGACGATCAATGAGATCGTGGCGCGATTCGGCGAAACGATCCCGGTGTTCAACCACTTCGGGATGGACACGTGCTGCGGCGGAGGGGTGACGGTCTTGGAGGCCGCGCGCCGCGACGGCATTGAGGTCGAGGCGGTGTTGGCGGCCCTTCATGAAGCGATCGAGGCAGCATGAACGTGTATGATGCGCACGCGTTGGCCGCAAGCGCGGTCAATGCGCGTCCGGATCGGCCGGCGACCGCGCTCGTGCACGACTCGTCCGATGCGCGAGTGGTGATGTTCCGAATCGAGCCGGGGCAGGCGGTGCCGGTCCATACGAGCACCTCGACAGTGCTCCTTATGATCGTTTCGGGCGCCGGGACTGTGGCGGGCGCCGACGGCGAGCGCTCGGTGAGCTCGGGCGACATCGTCGCGTACGATCCCCGGGAGCCGCACGGCATGCGGGCCGGCGCCGAACAATTGGTTATCGCTGCGGTGATCGCTCCGCGTCCCGTCGCATCGTGACACGCTTGCCGGCGCGTGCGGTTCGAATCACGGGAAGAACGCCCGCGCAATGCCGCACCGATTCATTTCCGACGGCAGCAGATTAACGCGTCCAACAGCAACAGCGGAACGCGGACTTGAACGGAATACAGCTGACGGACGCGGAGACGGCGTTTTTTGAAACGGCTGTCTGCAGGTCACGAGGGCACGCGCTCTTCGACCGAAGCTCGCGCGTTCCTTTTCTTGAGTGCAAGCTGCCAGGGGAAACACACGTCGACCTTGTTCCCGTCTTCAACTGTCGCAAAGGAGTGCACGTTCGCGATACGCTTCAGGCCACACTGCTTCCGTCCGTGACGTCGTCTCCGCGTTTGTCCGTTAGACTCCGTCACAGTCCGCGTTCGCAGTTGTAGAGTCTCAGAACCACGCGAGGCCGCTCGACCGCTTGTACCGGCGTTGGAACTCCCGCCATTTCGTCGGATCGTGGCCAAACCGTCGGCTCAGTTCCGCCGCGAGTCGGGCTCTGCCGAATTTCGTACCGCGTGATGTCGAGTTGGCTTCCGCCGTTGGCCTGACCGGACGCGACGGCATGCGCGTGACTGCTTGTAGCGCGCGGGGCGATCCATTTATATACTTTTACGTCGCACGACGTGTCGTCAACCCTGTGGCGCCAGGTCGAGCGACGACCGTGGCATCAATACGTCGGACCATCCGGGGCGGAGTCCTGATCCGGCACCTGACCGTTGCCGCGCCGGTGATCGATCACGCGCTCCTCGTGGAATACGTCAAGACGCCGTCCGCCGGCCCGAGGCAGGATTCGAGGGCACATCCATGATTGCTTTTGATGCCGCGCATCGAGCGGTGCACTTTCCCGTGGATCGGCGCTTCCGCATCTGGATTCGGCCCTCGCTCCTGATCGGCGTCTGTGCGATCATCGTGGCGGTCCTCGCGGCCTCGTGGTTCCAGATCGCCATGTTCGGACTGCCGGTCATCCTGCCGGTAGCGCCCGTCGCCGGCGCCGCGCACGGATTCCCGATTTGGGTTCGCTACTGCCACTTCTTCAATTTCCTGTTCGTGATGCTGCTGATCCGAAGCGGCCTCTCCATTCTCGCCGATCATCCCCGACTTTATGTCAACGATGACTGCACGCCGGGGAGCGAGTGGATTCGGTTCACGCCCCTGACGGTGCCGCGTGACCGGTTGTGGACAGCGAACGACGATGAGCGATACCTCTCGCCGTTCATCGGAACGCCCGGCTACCGACACACCATCGGAGTGGCGCGCGCCTGGCACTTCATCGTCGTCCATGGGTTCATCATCACCGGGCTCCTGTATGGCGTGATGCTCTTCGACACCGAACGGTGGCGCCGCCTGGTACCCACGTCATGGCACGTGTTCCCACAAGCCTGGAGCGTTTCGGTCCACTACGCAACGTTCCACCTGCCGCCGGAGCCGAACGGCTTCTTCGGCTACAATGCGTTCCAGCAACTCGCCTACTTTGTCGTGTTCTTCGTCCTGGGGCCGCTGGCGATTCTCACCGGGATCGCCATGTCGCCGGCGGTGGTGAACCGGTTCCGCTGGTATGCACGGATCTTCGGCGGCCGGCAAGCCGCGCGCTCCATCCACTTTCTCACCATGCTCAGCTTCGCCGGGTTCATCGTCGTGCACGTGACGATGATCGTCGTAACCGGGTTCGTGCGGAACATGAACCACATTGTGCTAGGCACCGACGATCAACGCTCCCTCGGCGTGATGCTGGGTCTGGTCGGGGTCGCGGTGGTCGTGCTGTCGTGGGTGGCCGCGCACTATATCTCGTGGCATCACCCTCGCGCGCTGCAGCATGCGCAGAAATTCGTGACCTACCCGATGCAGCTGATCACGCTCAACCGGTTCGAGCCACGCGAGCACTACACCCAGCGTGACATCTCCCCATTCTTCTGGCCCAACGGCACACTGCCGGTGCGAGATGATTGGAAGCGGTTGCTCGACGACGGCTTTCGCGATTTCAAGCTCCGCGTGGGTGGGCTAGTGGACAACCCGGTGGAGCTCTCGCTCGCGGAGATCGAGCAACTGGGCGCCGCCGGGCACATCTCGCTGCACCACTGCATCCAGGGCTGGAGCGGCGTCGCCCAGTGGGACGGTATTCTCATGAAAGCACTGGTCGACTTGGTGCGTCCCAGACCGGAGGCCACGGTTGTGGCGTTCTACTCGTTTGGCGACGCATCGTACGGCGGCGCGTACTATGACACCCAGCGCCTGGATAACGTGTTGAAGCCGCGCTGTTTGCTCGCGTCGCGGATGAACGGGCAGCCGCTCCCGGCGGTGTATGGCGCGCCGTTGCGGCTGCGGGTGGAGAACCAACTCGGCTACAAGATGGTGAAGTGGATCGAGCGGATCGAGTTCGTCGAGTCGGTGAAGCAGATCGGCAAGGGCGAAGGCGGCGCGAAGGAGGACGACGACTACTTCGACCTGCTTCCCAATATCTGAGGTGCCGCAGCTATCCTGAATCAGGGCGGTAATGGCTCAACTCGCGGCTGCTGACCCGCCGTTGGCACGCGCATCGGATCGGCAGGAGACCGGCTGATGCACGGCTGGGGGAATGCCCCCCAACGCCGGCTCGACGAGGCGTCTCATGACGTCCATCGTCACCCAGCATACGTCGCGATCTAGAAATTTGAATCGAGGTCGTGAAAGTACGACGCGAGGTGGCGCGCCCCACGCGGCGCCAGGACGGGGAGGCGGGGGCGGTTCGGGACGTCCGCTCGACGTTCAGCTTCGCCCCGTCGGGTTACCCGGCCGTGCTCAGAGAGCATGCTGGAACGCGAATGAAGGCGGCGATCCGCAGCGTGCCACGGCACGTCGGGCACACGAGTGGGTCGACCTCAAAAATCCGTTGCAACAGTTCGGCCCACCGATTCGACGATCCGCGATTTTACGTTCAGCGAATTGGCGGACAGACGGTCGCAAGGTTCGACCAAGTTCTACTTTATCTGCGTTGTCGGGAAGAGTAACCTTTAAACGGGGTCCGTTATGGCAGACATGATCAGTGCGAATGTGAATGGGCAGCATGTGGGCCGGTACCCCGCGATCCATCCGGCAGTCGTGCATTTTCCCATCGTGTTGTTTCCAGTCGGCGCCATCTTTTTGATCCTATGGTTCTGGCGAGATAATATGTTCTTTTTGAATGCCAGCTACTGGACTTTCATGTTCGCCGCGCTTGGAGCCGGTATTGCTGGTGGGACTGGGTTTTTCGATTACTACAACGCGCCTTACCCTGAGCACGCAGAAGAAGGCGCGGCCAAGATCGCGATTCTGCACATTCGCACCGGTGTAGTCCTGACCACTATCGCCCTGGTCAGCGCCGTGTTTTTTCTGATAAAACAGCCAATCAACGATCTGGCATTGGTAAAGTGGTTTGCTATCATCGTCTTCCTAGAGGCCGTCCTGGTGATCATTCAGGGTTTTCTCGGCGGTCGCCTGGTTTACAAATATCATTTTGGTATCGAGCCTCGGCGGGGCGAGTAGGAATTTCATGTGCGGTCGTGGGATGCGCGCGGCGGTCGGCGCGTTTTCCGCGGTGGCCGCGGACGCGCAAGGGTCTGGTCAATCATCGTCCCATCAGTAATGAAGCAATGAAGGAATGAAGGCGACGAACCGCATCGCGCACCGTAGGCTGTGGCTCCATAATTGCGACCAGCGTGAGCGCTTGGACTAGCTTAGCAAACTGGTTCCGTAACGGCCTGCCGATGGCCGACGCCGTTCGTCATTGCGGAGAGGCTGGAGGCAGAAGAAATGGCCCTCGTAGCGTATTTCCTAATCATTCTCCTGCTCGTTGGAGCAATGCTTGGCCTGTCCTACGTGCTGGGACAGCGGCACAACGATCCCGCCACCGGCACGCCGTACGAGGGCGGCATCATATCCGAAGGCTCGGCTCGCGTGCGATTCCCGGCCGAGTTTTATCTGGTGGCCGTGTTCTTTGTGATCTTCGATCTGGAAACGGTGTTTCTCTTCGCATGGGCGCTGGAGAGCCGCGCCTTGGGTTGGGCCGGGTACGTCGAAGCACTCGTGTTCACCGGCGTGCTGTTGCTCACGCTGGCATATCTGTGGCGCGTGGGCGCGCTCGACTGGGGACACCGGCACGGCACAAAGCGCGCGGGAGGACCCACCTGATGAAATGGTCTGTCGACACGCCGCATCCGCCGGTACAGATCGATACACGCGGCACACGCGGCGCGCACCCGGACGAGCAGGCAATCCAGCGCACGCTGGTGCTGTCGCGGCTCGAGGATCTCGTGGCATGGGGACGCAAGAACTCGATCTGGCCGTTCGGCTTCGGCCTCTCCTGTTGCTTCGTCGAGCTCGCGACGAGCATCACCAGCAAATACGACGTCGCTCGGTTCGGCGCCGAAGTGATTCGCAACACCCCGCGCGAGGCTGACCTGATGGTCGTTGCTGGCACGGTGTTCATCAAGATGGCGCCCATCGTGCAGCGTCTCTATGAGCAAATGATGGAGCCGCGCTGGGTCATCTCCATGGGCTCATGCGCCAACTCCGGGGGGATGTACGACATTTATAGTGTCGTTCAAGGTGTCGACAAGTTTCTCCCGGTGGATGTGTACATCCCTGGATGCCCGCCGCGCCCCGATGCCTTTTTGGAGGGGCTGCAGCTACTGCAGAAGGCCGTGGGCACGGAGAAGCGCCCGCTGAGCTGGACGGTCGGTTCGCAGAACGTCGAGCGCGGACCGCTGCTCTCTCAGCGCGATTTGAAACGCGAGGAGCGCATGCGGACCACGGTGCTCCGGCCACCCGACCATGTCTGATCCGCAGGCTGCGGGCACGCTCGTTGTCGCTGACATCGCTACACAACTCCGCACGGAGTTCGGGCCGGCCATCGTCGCCGTGCAATCGACGCGCGACAACATCCCGACACTCTGGGTGGCGCGCGATCACCTTGTCCCTCTGCTGCGCCGTCTCAAGACCGGCGTCGATCAGCCCTACCGCATGCTGTACGATCTGACAGCGATCGACGAGCGGATGCGCAAACATCGCAACGGCGAGCCAGCGAGCGACTTCACCATCGTGTACCATCTGTTGTCCTTCGACCGCAACGCGTACATCCGGATCAAGGTCGCACTCTCCGCCAACGACCTGCACATTCCGACCATCGTTGGCATTTGGCGGGCCGCGAACTGGTACGAGCGCGAGATCTGGGACATGTTCGGCATCGTCGTCGATGGTCACCCGCACCTCACGCGGATTCTGATGCCGGACACGTGGGTCGGGCACCCGTTGCGCAAGGATCATCCGTCGCGGGCCACGGAAATGGGCCAGTACGCGCTCCCGCCCGACAAGGAACAGCGTGAACAGGAAGCCATGCGCTTCCGCCCCGAAGACTGGGGAATGGAGCGACAGAGCGACGGGGAAGAGTTCATGTTCCTGAACGTCGGCCCACAGCACCCGGGCACCCATGGCATTCTCCGCGTCGTACTCCAGTTGAATGGCGAGGAGATCGTCGACGCCTTGCCGGAAATCGGCTTTCACCACCGCGGCGCCGAGAAGATGGGCGAGCGCCAGAGTTGGCACACGTATATCCCCTACACCGATCGCATCGATTACCTGGCCGGGGTCATGAACAACCTCGCCTATCTCACCGCATACGAAAAGCTGGCCGGCATCGACGTGCCGCCGCGGGCTCAAGTGATTCGCGTCATGCTCTCCGAGCTGTTCCGCATCATCAGCCACCTGGTCTGGTACGGTACGTTCTCGCAGGACCTGGGACAAATGTCGCCGGTGTTCTTCACCTTCAACGACCGCGAGCATGCGCTTGCCATCATCGAAGCCATCTGCGGCGCGCGGATGCATCCCAACTGGTTCCGGATCGGCGGCGTGGCCGAGGATCTGCCCACCGGCTGGGACG
>JBDTAE010000306.1:0-9562 GCA_039924785.1 Gemmatimonadaceae bacterium
CCGCCAAACCGCGCGAGACCGCCCCGACGCTCCCCGCCGCAGAGTCAACGACGCGCGACCGCAGCGGCTCTGCCGACGACACCGCAATCGGCGCGGCCGCGGCGGCGGCGCCACCCTCCGCAACGCCACTGCCCACCGCGCGGCTGTCCCCCGAACGCGAGCGATCGCCCCGGGCGCAACCAACCACCGCCACGGCACTCGCCGCCACCATCGCCAACACCACCGAACGGAACGTCATGGTTTCCACTGGAGTAGGACTATTGAAGTAGAAGGAACGTCGATCGAACCACGCGCTCTAGCTGTTGCTGTGCTGTAGCTCTGCCGTAGCTGCCCTCAAGCCCGAAACATGCTGGAGCGAAGTCCGTACCGTCTGTCATACCGCTTCACCGAATATGCGGTACACCGAACCACCAACTCTGCTCACCTCCGCACGCGAGTGAACGTCACGCCCCTCCGCGACCGTTTCGCCATCCTGCGGCAACGCCTCCGCACCAACCCAGCTGATCCATTTCGACACTGGATTCGCCGCGCATGGCTCCCACTCTCGGCGCTCGCGCTCGCCTGCGTGGGCATCGTCACATTCGACGCCTGGCTCGGTACCTGTGGATTCTACGGCTGCCCAAGCCCCGCCGAAATTCGCGCCTTCCACCCAAGCGAAGGCGGCAACGTCTACGACCGCAACCAAAAACTCGTCGGACACCTCGAAAACATCCGTCGCGTCAACGTTCCAATCAGCATGGTGCCGAAATACGTCCGCG
Source organism: Gemmatimonadaceae bacterium (assembly GCA_039924785.1). Lineage (GTDB taxonomy): Bacteria > Gemmatimonadota > Gemmatimonadetes > Gemmatimonadales > Gemmatimonadaceae > JAQBQB01. The sequence goes on from JBDTAE010000306.1 coordinate 759, forward strand.
ACGCATTCGTCGCCACCGAAGACCGACGCTTCTATCAACATAATGGTCTCGATTGGCACGGCGCCGTTCGCGCCACGCTCCGAAATTTCAGCGCCGGCGGAATCCGTCAGGGGTTCAGCACGATCACAATGCAGGTCGCGCACAACAGCTTCCTCTCCGACCGCTACCACGGCCGTTCGCTTCGCCGCAAACTCATCGAGCTCCGTATCTCGCGGCTCCTCGAGCGCGAGCTCACCAAAGACCAGATCCTCGAGCACTACCTCAACGTCATCTACCTCGGCAATGGGGTAAACGGGATCGAAGCCGCGAGCCTCGATCTCTTCGCCAAGAACGTCAACCAACTCTCGCTCGACGAAGGCGCCGTTCTCGCCGCGCTGCCGAAAGCGCCGTCGACATACACGCCGCGCCGTAACCCAAATCGCGCGCTCCAACGCCGCAACCTCGTCCTTGGCCTGATGGCCGCACAAGGATTTCTGACCGACGATCAAGCGCGGGCAGCCGCGGCGAAACCGATGCGCATTTCGACCACCGAGTGGCACCCGTCCGTCGCAGCAGAAGCCGGCGCGCTCGACGCAGTCCGCGCACTCGTCGACTCAGTGCTTCCCGACGTGCTGAAGGAAGGCGACGTCAACGTCTACACCACGCTCGACAACACGCTCCAGCGGTCCGCGGACAAAACGATAATGCGTCACATCGCGCAAATCGCCGCGGAGACACGCGAGACGATGGGCGGACCGACCGACGACGCACAAGGGGCGCTCGTCGCGCTCGATCCGTTCACGGGCGACATCCGCGCACTCGTGCCCGGCAAGCGCACACAGCGCGGCGGTTTCAACCGCGCGTTCTCAGCGCGACGTCAGCCGGGATCCGCGTTCAAGCCATTTGTCTACGCAGCGGCACTCGCTGCCGGACAGGCCGCATCCACCGAAGTCGACGACGATCCGGTCGAAGTCGACATCGGGCGAACGGTGTGGACACCAGCAAACTATAACAACGAATACAACGGACGCGTCACCTTCGCGCGCGCTCTCTTGCTCTCGGCGAATTCGGCGACCGTGCGCGTGAGCCGCTCCGTCGGTGAACTCGCGGTGATCGCGGCGGCGCGCCGCAACGGCATCACGAGTCCGCTCACTCCGGTTCCGTCCATCGCCCTCGGCGCGGAAGGTGTGACGCCGCTCGAGTTGGTCGCGGCGTATGCGCCCTTCGCGAATGGCGGCCAGCGAGTCAAACCGCGTTTGGTCACGCGCATCGAAGCGCCCGACGGGACGCTGCTCTGGAGCACTGAGATCCAGAAAACGCCCGCGATGGACTCGGTCGACGCATATGAGATTACTCAAATGCTGCAGGGCGTCGTCAACTTTGGAACGGGGAAAACGATTCGCGACATGGGCCTCACCGGGCCAATCGCCGGAAAGACAGGCACGACGAACGATGGCCAGGACGTGTGGTTCATCGGCTACACGCCGTCGCTCGTGGCTGGCGTTTGGTTCGGGTACGACACGCCGCGGCAGATCAGCACGAACGCGACGGGCGGGCGCCTGGCCGCGCCGGCGTGGGCGGAATTTTACCAGGCCGGGTGGCGTGAGCCGTACGGCGCAACGTTCGTGGCGCCACAGGGAATGATTTCCGCGGTCGTCGACCCCGAGAGCGGCGAGCTCGCGACCGAGTGGTGCCCGCGCCGAACGCGACAGTGGTTCCGGCCGGGAAGCGAGCCACACGAGCAATGCCACTTACACACCGGGCCGCCACCGGGGCAGATTGCGAATGACGCGAACAACCAGGTCCACAACGCCGCGGCCGACGCGATCAGACAGGTCGGCCGAGGGCTCGGCGGCCTTTTGCGACGAATATTTGGCAAGCCGTGAGATTTGTTGGAACTCTCATGACGTGCATCGCCGCGCTTACCGCCGCATGCTCGTCGACTGAGCCGTCGCAGGGCACCAGCACGAATCCATCGACGCCCTCCGGTTCGTCGGATACCACGAAGACGCTCGCGGGACGCCGATTGTTCCCGGCCGACAACCCGTGGAACACCGATATCTCGGCGTCCGCGGTCGACCCGAATTCGGCGACGCTGATTGCATCGTGCGGCGTCAAGAATCTGCACCCGGACTTCGGTACGACGTATGACGGCGCGCCGAACGGCATTCCTTACGTGTTGGTGCACAGCGGTCAGACGAAAGCGTCCGTGTCGTTCGACGACGCGGATGAGAGCGACCCCGGCCCATATCCGATTCCAACCACTGCGCCAATCGAGGGCGGCTCGAATTCGACCGGCGACCGGCACGTGCTGGTCATCGACGTCGATGCGTGGAAGCTGTATGAGCTCTATGATGCGCATCCCGTAAATGGCGGTGCGACGTGGCACGCCGGCTCCGGGGCGATCTTCGACCTCAATTCCAACGCGCTGCGTCCCGCGGGTTGGACGTCGGCTGACGCTGCGGGATTGCCGATCTTTCCTGGGCTCGTTCGGTACGACGAGGCCGTCGAGCAGCATGCGATCACTCATGCGCTGCGCTTCACATGCCCGCGCACTCGTAGCACGTACGTATCGCCGGCGCGCCATTTCGCGAGCAGCGACCCAAGCCCGTCGCTGCCGCCGATGGGCATGCGCGTTCGTCTCAAGGCAGGCTTCGACACCACGTCGTTTTCACCGACGATTCGGGCGATTCTTCGTTCGATGATGCGGTATGGAATGTTCGTCGCCGACAACGGCAGCGGATGGTACGTGAGCGGCGCCCCCGATCCGCGCTGGAGCGACGACGAGCTGGCGACGTTGGCAAGGGTGCCGTCGAGCGCGTTCGAGGTAGTTCGATAGGAGTTGAGCCGCGACGGCGCTGTTGCCAATTCTTAAATAGAGATCACGGTCGAGAAACCACAGAACGACGCAAGGCGGCGTTCAACACAAACGGCGCCCTCATACCAGAGGACGCCGTTTGTTCTTCGCGCCTACCTCGTTGCGTTTGACCAACACTGGTTGGTCTCAGCCCTTCGCTCTTGGCTTGGCCGCCGCCCTTTCAGCGCCAAGCTACAGAATCCCCAACCATTTCGACTGATCCCCGTTGAACCCCGGGAAGACCTTGTCCATCTTCGCCGCGCCGAGGTGCTTGAATGCGACTTCAGAGAACACTGATCGGAAGTCCGTCGTCAACGCAAGGTCGCGGCCTTCATTCAACTGTTCCGGCTCGAGGCCCGGCCACTTGCCGTGCACCTTGTGACCCTTCACGTCGCCGCCGATCACGAACATCGACGTCGCATGACCGTGATCCGTGCCGCCGTTGCCGTTCTGATGCGCCGTGCGGCCGAACTCCGACATCGTGAGAATCGCGACGTCCGACATGCGCGGACCAAGATCCTGCACCAACGACGCGATCGACTTCGCGAAATCATCCAACCGACCTGCGAGCTGACCAGTCGCCGCGCCCTGGTTCACGTGCGTGTCCCATCCACCGACGTCGGCAAACGCGATCTCCAGCCCAACGTCGCACTTGATCAGTTGTGCGATCTGCTTGAGATGCTGGCCGAACGGCGACCTCGGATAGTCCGCATTGTTCTGCGGCGTGTACTGCTGGGGGTTCGCGTTCTTGAGAATCTTCATCGCCTCGAACATTTCACCACCCGCGGCATGCACGACGTCTGCATTGCCAGTGCGATACAGCGCTTCGATGCGATCCGCCTGCGTGCCATTCGTGCGAATCGTAAACTCGTCGAGGCTGTTCATCGCAACCGTCGGCGCGCCGCCTTCAAGAATGCGAGGCGTCTGCGGCGTCATCGACACCGCCTGGAACGGCGAGCCCGCGGCGGCCGCATCGTTGAGATGACACTCGTCGCACGTGCCCTTCACCGCGGGATAGCGATTGAGCCATCCGTCGCGTGTGCCCTTGTTGTCCGGCGTGCCGCTTTCCATGTAGTCCTGAGCGTCGAAGTGCGAGCGCGTGTTGCTCGGACTCCCCACGGCGTGAACCGGCGCGAGAATGCCGTCGTCCCACAGCTTCTTCATCGGCGACAACGAGGGATGCAATCCGAAGAACCCATCGAGGTCGATCGCGGAAAGACCGGAGCCGGGCCGTGGAATCGCGATCGACGGACGCATCTTGTAGTACGCCGCCTCGCCGTGCGGGACGACGACATTGAGCGCATCGGCCGCACCGCGCTGAAACAGCACGATGAGAACTTTGCCGCGCGCATTGCCGTTGAGCGCCGCGCCCTTGAGCAGATCCTGCGCGAAAACGGTTTTCCGCAGGAAAGTGGGGTTCAACCCCATCGTTGCGAGCGCCATCGCGCCCGACTTCATGAACACTCGGCGATTCATTTTGCAACTCCTCTAAACAGAAGATTTTACTTTATGCCGCAGGCCGCTACTTCCAGCTATCGTCGTTGAAACTCCGGCGCACCGAGCGCCAACCCCACCACCTGTGCTACACCCTGCAGGTTCACTTGACGTCCGAACCCAGGAATCTGTGCGCCCGGGCCGCGCGGAAATCCCTTCCCTTGCGGCGGCGGTGGGGCGGCGGCTTTGCCGCGTCCGCCATCCGTCATCATCGTCGTATCCGCGACTGCCATTCCATTCGCGTCGTTCGGCGCTTTGGCCAGCATTGGATTCGCGCCGCTCATCAGCACTTCACGAGTCTCGGCGGATACCTGACCGCCCAACATCGACTTCACAACGCCGTCGACCTGCTGTGCCCGCGGCAGCAAGCTCAAGGAATCGAACGCCGGCCACTGATTGAGCTTCGCGCCGGGCACCTGTCCCGCGGCCAAGCTCAGACCAAAGTTGATTCGATTGAGGATCGCGCCCGTGTTCATCCACGCATCGCCGCGATCGGGCCATCCATCAGGCGTCTGACGACCGAAGATCGGCTGGCCGAGTCGCGCGACGATCTGCGCGGTGCGCGGCGTCGTGTCGGGCTGTGCGTTCACCGCGCGCAGTCCCGACGCAACCACTTCGAACGGCGTCTTCACCTTCGAGCGATACGCGGAGCGGCTGAAGAATTCCGGCGACGTCACGATGCACTTGAGTGTTTCACGAATGTCGCCATCGGTCGACGAGAAGGTGTTCGCGCAACGATCCACGAGCGCCGGCGGCGGATCGTCAGACACGAAGTGACGCGCCATCTTGGTTGTGATGAACCGGGCCGTCGCCGGAGCGCGTGCCAGGAGGTCGAGCACGCGCTCGCCTTCGTCCTCGCCCCGCCCCGCCGGGAATGTCTGACCGAGAATATGCTTCTCACCCGCGTCGTGAATGCGCGGATTGAACGTGAAGTCGCCTGTCTGGCGGTTGAACGTCCATCCCGTGAGCGCCCGTGCAACTTCCTGCACGTCCTTCTGAGAATAGCCGCCGTCGACGCCAAGCGTGTGGAGTTCCATGAGCTCGCGCGCATAGTTCTCGTTCAGACCGCGCTTTGCCTGCGCCTGAACCTGCTTCATGATTTGCTCACGCTGTTCGGGCGTTGCGTTCTGCAAACGCTCACGGACCGCAGGCGGCAACTGTTGCCCTGCGCCAACTCCCGCGCCGAACACCGGACGACGCGCGATGAGTCCCGGACGCAAGTTGCCGCGACCCACACCCGGACGCGCCGCGAGCGTGGGCTCGGTGCTGTCCGCCGCACTCTGCGAATTGTCGAGGAAGAACAACATCGCCGGACTCTTCGCAACCGCGCCGAGTAAATCGCGGAACTTGCCAAGGACGTGGGGACGAATCGCGTCACGATCGTACTGCGCGAGATAGAGACGCGTTTGTCCCTTGCCCGCGAAGACACTGAAGTGGTTCTCCCAGAATTCGGTCATCACTTCATCGAGCTGACGGTCGCTCGTCACCGCGCGCGCGAGTTGCGCCGACTGAATCTCGCCAACGAACTGCTGCGCTTTTCGCGCCGCCTCGGCGAGTTGCGGATTCTTCTCGCGCACTTCGGCTTTCATATCCTTCTTGTCCATCGTCGTATCGCCGGCATTGTCCTTCTTCGCCTGGCGCTGCAACTGCTGAACGACGTTGTAGTCGTGAACGATGTCCTGCGTCTTCATGTTGAAGACCGGATACTTCTGCAACAAGGCGTCCGACGCGTCGTTGGCGATGTGCTCGGGGTGCAGCTGCGCGTCGATCCAATTGTCGACGCCCATTGCGCGTACGTTCTCCGCGTCGCCCGGCTTGGCGCCGAACGTGAGTCGATTCAGAACTTGCTGAATCTGTTCGTCGGGAAGGAGCTCGCGCGACTGCGCGGCGGCAGACATCGGCGCCGTGGCTCCGGACTTCTGCGCGCCGGCGCCTGCTGCCAGGACGGACAGCGCGATAATGGATAGCGAAAGGTTGCGCATATAATTGCACCCGGTTGCACGGTCTACCAACAATCATTGACTGCACGGTAGACGGCGGGCGTCACTGCGGTGTTAAGGACCTTAGCGCGTCTTAGCGGACTTGCGCGGCCACTCGGCGGAACCTACGGTTTGACAGGCTCCCCCCGGTCGTCGTACCAGCGTACCGCCCGGTCCTTTCATGCCCAATCCGATCGCGAGTTGCCTCTTTTTTATCGCTCTCCAGACGAGTTCGTCGCGGCCGCCGAGGCCGTAACGACAACCGCGGCGCCGCGGCGCCCGGTTGCAATTCTCGCCTGCGAGATCGACCCCGGCCAGCCGTCGTCGATCAGCCGGGCCACGCCGGAGTCACGGCTCGGAGCGGTCGCTGACATCGTGCGGCACACGCTGCGCACCGACGACCACGTTGGACGGATCGGTACTCGGCTGGTTTTGGTTCTCCCGGGCGCGACAAGCGAAGACGGGCGTTCGGTCGGTGAACGCATCTGTGCCGCGGTCCGAACGCACACGATGGCCGACGGCCAGGGAGCAATGACCGTTTCGGTGGGCGTGGCCGGCGGACCGGAGCACGGCAACGCCTACGAAATAGTGCTCGCGGCGGCGACCGTTGCGCTCACGCGAGTGCAGGCGCAGGGACGCGATGGAGCGATGGCGGCGCCCCTCCCGCATCACGAGGCACTCAGGCGACCCCTGTCGATCGAGCGGCTGGCGGGACGAGGACAGGAGCTCACGTCGCTCGTGCGTTGGCTCGACGAGGTGTGCGAAGGCCAGCCTCGCATCGTGTCCGTATTTGGAGAGACCGGCACCGGAACAGGAACGCTGCTCCGACAGCTGGAATCCGAAGTGCGAATTCGCGGCGGCCTGTTCGTGCACTCGGCATCGACGCACGTCGACATACCACCGCCATTCGGCGTGTGGAGCGGCTTGCTGCGGGCGACGCATCGCTTTGCCAACGCGCCTAATCGCGAGTGGAACGAGTTGCAGCACCTCGAACCGCTGCTCGGCGAGCCACGCGAAACGCCGACGACGACCGGGAGTCAGTATCGCCTGCTGTCGGAACTGGCCGAGTATTTTCGCGCGCTCGCCTCCGACCGGCCGATCGTCCTGATACTCGACGACATGCAGTGGGCGGACGCCACGTCGTGGGACGCGCTCGAGCATCTCGTTGGCCAGCTGTCCAACGAGCGCATCATGATCTGCCTCGCGCACCGAGCGGAGTTGGCGTACGAGAGCGCTGCGCAGCGCGAAATGCTGCAGCGAAGCCCGCTCTTTCGCGAGCTCACCATCTCGCGCCTCACCCGCGACGAAGTAAAGCGGTGGCTCGACGCCGCGTTTCACCAACAGCAGGTCGGACGGGAATTCCTGGCATTCCTATATAGACATACTGAAGGCAACCCACTCTTCATCGCGCAGCTTCTTCGCGCGTTGGTCGAAGAAGGGTCGATCTGGCACAACGGAAGTCGCTGGGAGTGGAGCCCGGTCTCGGAGCTGCGGCTCCCCGCCGGGTACCGCGCGTTGATCGCGGGACGATTGAGCAAATTCTCATCGAGCACGCAGGCGGTTTTGGGCACCGCGGCCATCATCGGGCGACAGTTCGACATCGGACTGCTTGCCGCCTCGGGGGCGGGCAGCGAGGCCGCCGTCCGACTGGCGGTTTCCGAGGGCGTCGTCGCCGGCCTGCTTCGACCGACGTATGAGCGACGTCAGGGCGGCTACTCTTTCGTCCACGACGCCATCGCCGAGGTGCTGGTCGAAGGCATTCCGCGTGACCGGGTGCGGCAGCTCCACTCGCGGGTCGCGCGGGCGATCGAAGTTCGCAAATCGGACCGAATCGGCGCGGTCGCGCTCCACTACGATGCCGCTGGGGAGGTCACAGATGCATATCGTTGCGGTCAGCTGGCCGCGTTCGAAGCGGATCGCGTTTACGGGCATGCGGCAGCTGTCGCGTTCTTGCAGCTTGCGGCGCGCAACTCCACTGGACCGGCCGAGCTCGCGGAAATTCGCGTGGCGCTCGCGCGCGCGGCGGAAACGGGTGGCCGTCACGACGAAGTCGAAGAGCTCTGCGATCTGGCGATCGAGTGGTTCGAGGGCCAGGGCGATTCGCGTCGCACACTGACGCTTCGCTACATGCGCGAGCACGCGCGCATCGAGCAGGATCAACCGGCGCGAGCGACGCTCGACGCGCTCGTGGCGCTCGACGCCGAGGCGCAGCGCATTGGTTTCGATATCGAGCGAGTGGCGATTCTTACACTCGCGTCGCGCGCGCACGGTCGGCTTGGCGAAACGCGGCTGGCGGAGCGGCTCGCCGCGGAAAGCGTCGAGATGGCTGAGCGCATCGGCGATCAGGCACTACTCGCGAACGCGCTCACGAGGCTCGGCAACACGCTGCTTGCGGAATCTCCGGCCCGTGCCGAGGTGGAGCACGCGCGCGCACTTGAGTTGTATGAGCGAATCGGCGACATACGCGGCCAAGCGCGAGCGCACATCAACATGGG
>JBDTAE010000307.1:0-15733 GCA_039924785.1 Gemmatimonadaceae bacterium
CGCTCGCCGCGTTGCCGTCCATCGTCGCGGCGCAGTCGAAGAAGCGGGCGGAACAGAAAACCACGCGACAGGTCGCCCAGGAATGCCAGATTACTAATAACTCGCCGTGGGTCGTGAAACAGACGGAATGGTTCGGCGAGCCCGGTCATCCGTGGACCAACGATACACTCCGCACGCAGCTACTCGCGGCGGCGGGACTTTCGGGTCCGTTGTTGGCGCCAGTGCAGTTGGGCTTCGAGTTCGACCGGCAAAACTTCGCGGACACGCCAACCGCCCCCGATATGATCAAGCGATTGATCGCCCTCGGCGCGGTGCGCGGAGCGGAATGGCCGACGAAGAGCGTGGTCGGCGCGGCCGGCGTTCATGCTGTGTTTCTGCTGGCGCATCGCGACTCGGCGCTCGGGCGCACGGTCCTTCATCACATGATGGAAGCCGGTCCGACCGAATCGAACGCTGCGGACGTCGCGACACTCGAGGATCGGCTTCGTCTGGTGTGGGGTCGCAAGCAGATCTACGGCACGCAGTTTCTGCACGGAGCGGACGGAAGGGTCATTCTCTTGCCGATGGAAGATTCGTCCCACGCCGATCTTCGTCGCGAAGACGCCGCGCTGCCGCCACTCAAAACGGGCATCTGCCTCGCGAGGAACCAGCCCTGAGCGAAAGTGCTAACGCTTCTCTTCCATCAACGCGAGCCCGTTGCCTTCAGAGTCGGTGAACGCGGCGAGCCACAACTGATGGTCGGGCATTTGGGCGATCATGTGCGGAGCGTCTCCGAACATGACGCCCTTTTCCGCGAGTGCGCGTTGCGTCGCTTCGATATCTGTTACGAGATAGTACAGCATCGACGACGCGTTCTCGTCTTGCTTGCGTTCCGCCGTCGTGAGCATGAGACGCACGCCGCCGCAGTCGAAGAACGCCAGGTTCGGGCCCGCCGAAAACAGGAACGGAAGGCCCAGTGTGTCGCGATAGAACACAGTGGCGCGCGCGATGTCCTTGCAAACGATGGCGATCTGGCGAATCCGCGATAGGCTGAGGTCGATCATGAGTATTCCGGAAGTGTGCGCCGAGGGGTTGATCCTCACGTATGGTCATGAAATGGACTACGCCCATGACTGATACGCCATCCTATCTCGAGTTTCCCGGCACGGTAGTCGCTCCCGGCTGGGTGGCTTGCTTCCGGCAACGACCCTCTTTGGGAGCCGACCTCTCCATACCCTTGAGTAACTTCTTACTAAAAACCGCTCCCGACTCCTCGTTCGCTCGAAACTCCGAATCCTTCGTCAATGCATTTGGACCGAACGATGCGGTCGAACCCACTGCCGAGTGCTGAGAACTAACTACTCGCCACCGCCGAGCAGGGTGGTGATGACGTCGGGTAGCTTCGTGATGTGTCTACGGGGTGCGTCGTCGCTCGACCGAAGCGACGCTTGCGCCTCCCGCCCGTCTAATTTCGCGAGTAGAACCACCACCCAGCGAGCGCACCGACTCCTCCTCCGATGACCGGCCCGCGGAAGAAGTACTTGTTTCGCGCCTCCGCCGGCGCGTTGCCCGGCTGGCAGAGGTCGCAGTAGATCCTCGGCGCGTAAACGGCAGCGACCGCGAAGCCAGTCGCCGCACCAACGATTGCACCTCCGATCACACCGGCAAGTCGCTCGGATCTCGTCTTTACAGAATCCTCAGCGGACCGCGTGCGCGTACTGACCGGCGAAAAGATCCTGTCCGAGAGGATCACTCGTCGCGCAGCCGAGTTGTGAACTGACAAGGCAGCGGGCGCGAATCGCTGCGCAGTGGCAACGCGACCGGCGGTGAGAAGCAATGCCGCGACCCATAGGGATCGCGAAAGAAAAATCCGCTGCAACACGTATCCTCGCCATCAGGGTGGGAGCCGTCGATCGATGATTCGAAAGTACTGCGCGAACGGGAAAGTGGCTAATCGCTATGACGAATACTTGTAGCCAATGGTGAGGATCGAGCGGCCAACGTGTCATCCCAATCCATGTCGATGCGGTCCAGCCTGCAGGTGGCGCGCTCCCTCTCGCCGCGCCCCGAGCGGAAGCCCCCAGTTGCTTTTCGCCGACGTTAGTCGATAATTTAGTCTAAGCTAATTTTCTGTTGCTTACTCACTAATCGTGGCGATCTCTAAATTCGATCCACCTCGCGCTGACGAAGCGAGCGCCGACAGCACCGAAAAGGGCTGGCAGCGCTCGCGGGTCGCGCCGAGCCTGCAGGACGTCTATCGAACCGTTCCCGTCGGCGGCGCCGGCGTTGGCTTCCTTCGAAAGCTCCTCGCTTTCGCAGGCCCGGGATATCTCGTCGCCGTCGGCTATATGGATCCTGGCAACTGGGCCACCGACCTCGCCGGCGGATCCAAGTTCGGCTTTTCGCTGCTCAGCGTCGTGCTCGTCTCGAACCTCATGGCGGTCTTGCTGCAGGGGCTCGCGTCGAAGCTCGGCATCGTCACGGGTCGCGACCTCGCGCAGGCCTGCCGTGACCACTACTCGAAACCCGTCTCGGTCGCGCTCTGGGTCTTTTGCGAGATCGCAATCGCCGCGTGCGACCTCGCCGAGGTCATCGGATCAGCCATCGCGTTGAATCTGCTGTTTCATCTTCCGATCGCGATCGGCGTGTTCGTCACGGGTCTCGACGTCCTGTTAATTCTCGCATTGCAGAATCGGGGGGTTCGTCTGTTGGAGGCGCTCGTCGTGACGCTAATCGCCACGATTGGCATCTGCTTTCTGTTCGAGATCATTCTCTCGCGCCCCGAGATGGCCGGGGTCTTGAAGGGCCTGATTCCGACGACCGACCTCATCACCAACCACGACAAGCTGTACATCGCCATCGGCATCCTCGGCGCCACCGTCATGCCGCACAATCTCTATCTGCACTCGTCGATCGTGCAGACGCGGCGATACGAAGAGACGGCCGCCGGAAAGAAGGAGGCGGTGCGGTTCGCGTTTCTCGATTCGACGATCGCGCTGAGCTTCGCGTTCTTCGTCAACGCGGCGATTCTCATCGTGGCCGCAGCCACGTTTCACACCAGCGGGCATTCAGAGGTCGCCGAAATCCAGGATGCGTACAAACTCTTGACGCCGCTCCTCGGAGCCGGCGCGAGCACGGCCTTTGCGCTCGCCTTGCTCGCGTCGGGTCAGAATTCCACGTTGACCGGAACGCTCGCCGGCCAGATCGTGATGGAGGGCTTTCTCAACATCCGCATTCGGCCCTGGCTTCGCCGGCTCATCACCCGGTTGATAGCCATTGTGCCCGCCGCAATTGTCGCCATAATGTACGGCGATAGCGGCACTGCAAAGCTCATCATCTTCAGCCAGGTCATCCTCAGCTTGCAACTGTCGTTCGCGGTGTTTCCGCTCGTTGCCTTTACGTCGGACCGCGTCAAGATGGGCGCGTTCGTGAATCCGACGTGGCTCAAGCTTCTCGCATGGAGCACCGCGATCGTCATCGCCGTCCTGAACGCGTGGCTGCTGGTGCAAACGTTCCACGATTGGGCTGCATGATGTACAAGCGCATCCTCATGCCGCTCGAGCACTCCGAATACGACGTCGCGATCATCGATCATATTCGCACCCTCGCGAAGTTCTGCGATGCGTCCGTCGTGCTGATGCATGTCGCCGATGGTTGGGCCGCGCGGAACGTCAAGCAGTTGAATCTGCGCGAGTCGGAAGAAGTGCGGCTCGATCGCGAGTACCTCGAGCGCAACTGCGCGTTTCTCGTGTCCGAAGGAATCGCCGCGGAGTGCATCATCGCCGCCGGCGATCCGTCAAAGGAGATTGCCGCGGCCGCCGACCGCGAGGAGTGCGACCTCATCGCCATGTCGACGCACGGGCATCGGTTCATCAAAGACATGATCTACGGCAGTGTCGCGAACGAGGTCCGGCACATGTCGCGCGTGCCGGTGCTTCTCGTTCGCGGGGCGCGTCGCGCTGCGTCGCGGACGCCGATCACTCTGCCGTCCGTCACGTGAGCGCCGTGCGATGACTTCCGTCAAAGCCGTTCCCGTGCTCACCGCGCCGGTTGAGGATTATCTAAAGATCATCTTCGAGCTGGAGACGCGCGCCGGCGTCGCCGGCACGAACGAGATCGCCGCGAAGCTCGGCGTCGCCGCGCCGTCGGTCAGCGGAATGATTCGACGTCTCGCCGAGCACGGGCTGATCGCGCACGAGCGCTATCGCGGCGTTCGGCTCACGCGGACGGGCCGCCGTGCCGCGCTCCGCACTATTCGTCGCCATCGAGTCATCGAAGCCTACCTCACGACGGCGCTCGGCTACCCGTGGGACCGCGTGCATGCTGAGGCCGAACGTCTCGAGCATGCGGCGTCGGACGAGTTGATCGACCGAATGGCCGCGGCGATCGGCGAACCGGCCACCGATCCACACGGCGCGCCGATCCCAACGCGCGACGGAACACTCGTCGATCCGCCGCTCGTGCCGCTCGCCTCGGTGGACGTCGGCGCGCGCGTGTGCATCGAGCGTGTCGGCGATCGCGACCCCGAACAACTTCGGTATCTCGCCGAGCTCGGAATCACGCCGGGCCGGCAAGTCGAAGTGCTGTCACGTGCGCCGTACGAAGGCCCGATCGAGTTGAAAGTTGGACGAGCTGTGCGGTCGATCGGTCCGGCGCTGGCGAGTCAGATTCTCGTCGGGGCGCCCCGCGCGGCACGTTAGCTTTCAATCATGCACGTTGCGCTGCTCGCAGCAGCTCTTCTCCAAGTCATCGATTCGGCGCCGCCACACAGGCCGCCGCGAACCGTCGCCATCGACGAGCGCCTCGCCACGGACGCTGGTGTAAAAATCGGCGACCGCATCGTACTGTCGCGCGTTCCCGGCGCCGCCGGGGACACGGTGCTCGTGTCCGCATTCGTGAAGCGACGCGCCGATCCATCGGAAGTGGCGCGCGCGGACTATCGCGTGCGACTTCACCTCGACGAGCTGCAATCGTTGATCGGCTATGGCGATCGCGTCGATCGATTCGCGGTTGCGTCGCGCGGCGCAGTCGCCACCGATTCCGCGATCAGAGCGATCAACAACGCCGCGTTCGGGTTTCAAGCGTATCGGTCGCGCGACATCGCCGTCGAAACATCGCAGACCTTTCTTGTGGTTCGGCGTTTTCATCGCGCCATCGGCGTGATCACGATCGTCGCGAGCGCGATCTTCCTGCTCTGTATCATGCTGCTGAAGGTCGAAGAACGCCGGAGAGATGTGGCGGCGTTGCGTCTCATGGGCATCTCCGCGCGCTCGATCGTGCGATCGGTGATGGTCGAGGCCGCGCTCGTCGCGGTGATCGGGAGCGGCGTTGGCGTCGCGCTGGGATGGATTGCCTCGCAGATCATCAACTGGCATTACCGAGGCGTTTATCGAACGCCGCTCGCATTCGCCGTCGTTACGCCGGGAATCGTCACGCTTGCCGTCTCGCTCTCGCTCGCGCTCGGGCTCATCGCGGGCTTTCTCGCCGCGCGTCGTCTCGTCGCGATGCCTCCACTCGAGCTGTTGAGTGGTCGCCGCGAGCAGCGCGGACCCGTTGCGCCGGCGCGAAGTTCATAGATGCTTCTTCGCCTCGCGTGGGCCGCACTCACACGACATCGCGGACGGACCATGCTCGCGATCCTCGGCGTCGCCGTCTCGGCGGCGATGCTCCTCGACATGGTGATGCTGTCGAGCGGCATGCGCGCGTCCTTTAAGAATCTCCTGCTGTCGCGCGGCTTTCAGCTGCGGCTGGCGCCGAAGGGCACACTGCCGTTCGACACCGACGCAACGATTCCCGACGCCACGGGCGTCATTCACGTGCTGCGCACGATTCCCGGTGTCACGACGATCAGCCCGGTACTCGGCGGACAATTGCACGTCAGCCTCGGTGCACGAACGATGTCGGCCATCGCGCTCGGGCTGGACCCGGCGGCGCAAGGCGATTATGAGATTACTAGTGGCCGCGCGCCGGCTGCGCCGAACGAATTGGTGGCAAGCGACGATTTCCTCACGGCGGCGGGCGCTTCTGTCGGCGACACGATCTCGGCGGCAGGCGGCTACGATCCGCAGCTTCGCGAATTCACCGGGCAGCGAACGCTGAAGATCGTCGGGCGCGCGCACTTCATCTACATGCCTGCCCAACAACGGTCGGTCGCGCTTCCACTCGCGACACTTCAGGCAATGGAGGGCAGCGCCGTTACCGATCGCGTATCGCTCTTCATGGTAAAGGCGGGCCCGGGCGAAAAGGTCGACGTAGTTCTCAGCCGCATCGAAGCGGCTCTGCCACGCGTGTCGGCGATCTCGACCGAAACCGCGATGCGCCAAGTCGACGACCGCCTCAGCTACTTCAGACAACTCTCATTCATACTGGGCGCGGTCAGCCTGGGCGTCGGCTTTCTGCTGGTCACCACGCTGGTCACCGTGTCCGTGAACGAGCGCCTGGGCGAGATCGTCGTCATGCGCGCGATTGGCGTCGCGAAGAGTCGCATCGTCATGCAGATCGTGATCGAAGGCGTCGTCATCATGGGCCTCGGCGCGCTGGGCGGATTGATCCTCGGCCTCGGCGCCGCGCGGTATCTCAACTCGATTCTCGCGTCGTTCCCCGGACTTCCGGCCGCGATCGATTTCTTCTTCTTTGAACCCAAAGATGCGTGGACCGCGCTCGGGTTACTGACGGCAGCCGGAATTCTCGCCGGCGTGTACCCGTCGTGGCGCGGCGCCTCGCTGCCGATTGCGGCGACCCTGCGCGAGGAGGCCGCGTGACCGACATGCTGATCGTCGCGAGCGACCTCCATCGCGAATACCATATGGGCGAAGAGCTCGTGCGCGCTGTTCGCGGCGTGACGTTCGACGTGGCCGCGGGTGAATACGTGGCGATTGTCGGACCGTCGGGGTGCGGAAAATCGACGCTGCTGAGCCTCGTTGGGGGAATCGATCGTCCGTCGTCGGGCAGCGTGACGATCGATGGCGAGAGGGTCGACAAGATGCGCGACTCCGAAGCGACGCGTTTTCGTCTCAAGCACGTCGGGTTCGTCTTTCAGCGCTTCTATTTGATGCCCGCGCTTACCGCGATTGAGAACGTCGAACTGCCGATGGCGGAAGCGCGGCTCGGCGGACCTGAACGCGTTCGTCGCGCGCGTGAACTGCTGGCGTACGTCGGCCTCGTCGAGCGACGCGATCATCGGCCAACGCAATTGTCGGGCGGTGAGCAACAGCGAGTCGCGATCGCGCGCGCGTTGGCGAACAAGCCGCGCCTGCTGCTCGCGGACGAACCCACGGGCGAGCTCGATGCAAAGACCGGCGCCGAAATGATCGACCTGCTCGAGCGTGTGAATTCCGACGGAACGACGATTCTCGTCGTCACCCACGACGAGGATCTCGCGAACGCCGCGCATCGCGTGATTCACATGAAGGACGGTCTGATCGTCGACGACCGCCGGAGAACAGGGAAGTGATCGAGCTGCTCGCCCTGCGCAATCTCGTGCTGCGCCCGTGGCGATCTGCATTCCTGCTGCTCGGCTACAGCCTTGGCGTGTCCGTGATGATCGTGCTGCTCTCGATCGGCGAGGCATTGCTCGCGCAAGCTCGCGACGAAAAGCTCGTGGGTGGCGGCGACATTACGGTTCTTCCGCAAGGCATTGACGTTGAGGTGATGAAGACGGGCGGACTTGGCGGATTATTCTTCTCCATCGACCACGCGCGGTTCATCGACCAGCAATTGCTTGCGGCGCCGCGTCTGGCGAATTCCATCGCGGCAGTGGCTCCGCAGATCGAGAGCAAACTCTTATACGCTCGCACAGCGTCGGGTCGCGAGTTTCCTGTGCTTGCGTCCGGGGAGATTCCGTCGATGAACTCGGCGGTTGGCGCAATTCCGTCGATCTCGAAAGGCACCTGGAGCGACGACGGCTCCGATCTCTCCTGGCGTGATCCGGAGCCATCGCAGCTCCGGAATACGATCGACCATTTTCATTTGCCGCCCGCCAGCGCGAGGGGCGATTCGACCTGGGCCGAGTGGCACTACTTCAACGTGTTGTCGCCCGACGGAAACACGTGGGCGTTCATTTCCTTCATCGTTGCGGGACAGATCCCCGATGGAAAATGGGGGGGCCAGGTTCTCGTCACGCTCCACGAGCAAGGCAAGCCCGCGCGGCGCTTCGTGGCCGCCGCGCCGCCGAGTGCAGTGAGGTTTTCAACGACGCGCGCGGATCTCGCGATCGGGACGTCGAACGTTTCGGTGTTGTCTGACGGCCGCTACGCGGTTCGCGCGCGTGCCGCGGAGGAAGGCGGCGGCGGTTCGGTGGAGGTGAGTCTCGTTGTCGATCCGGCGTATGGCGCGTTCTTTCCCGGCGCCGCGCTTGCGGGAGGAGATGTCGTTTCCGGATACGTCGTTCCCGCATTGCGTGCCGACGCAACGGGATCGATCTGCGTCAACGGCAAGTGTGATGAGTATGCCCGCGCGCAGTCGTATCACGATCACAACTGGGGCGTGTGGCGCGGCGTCACGTGGGAGTGGGGCGCCGCGCGCGCGGGCGCGTATACGGTGCTGTACGGACGCGTGCAGCCATCGGACAGCGTTGCAGCGTCGCAACCGCTGTTCGCCTACGTCGTCGATTCGCTCGGCTTTCTCGCCATCTTTCGGCCGAGAGAAATTCAGTATGAAGATTCTCGCATCGTAGAAACGGCGCATGGCGAGATTCACGTGCCGGCGCGCGCCACGATGATTGCGATGCGAGGCGACGACACGCTGCGCATCGCCTTAAACATCGAGGACGCGACGGCCACCGATACTCGTCGCCCTGGACCGCTGCGCGGCGACGAGACCGGCGCCCACGCCGCGAAGCATCCCTACTTCATTCAGATGAAAGGCGAAATGCAGATCGCGGGACGCATCGGCGGAACGGCGCTCTCCGGAGTCGGCCGCGGCTTCTTCGAGACGTACCGCTAGCGTTCTTTAACTGGTCTCTAACTGTCTCTACGGCCGCCGCTCGTTGCGCTCGCCGTCCAGCAAACCATCGCGAGTCGCGGCCCCGCGTCGCGCCGAATCATCGAGCTTCGACCGGCCGCGCGAAAACCCTTCGCCGATGCACGCTCGCACGCTCGACCACGATCCAACCTGATCACCGGCTGCGGTCCAACCTTTCTCCAACTCCGGCTCGACCTCGTCGAACTCTCGCGCGGTGAAGTTCGGATTGTGCGCCGCGATTTGGCCGAGGTAATAGGCGGGCCGCATGTCGTCGTAGGCGCGGTCGGCCGCTCGATTCGGCTGCGAATCGTAGTGCTCGCGAAAATATTCCTCGTCGTCGTGCGCGATATTTCCGGCTGCGTCCGCCACGGCGCGGCCCGCCCACCAGCCGCCGAGTGCGCCGGCAACTCCGCCAATCAGCGTGCCGACTGGACCCGCTGCGGAGCCGATTCCTGCGCCAAAGAGCACGCCGGTGATGCCACCAGTAGCCTCACCGACTTCTTCGCCGATATGTTGGTTTGAGTCACGCATGGTTCCAATCTCCTGGAGAGTCCTCGCCGTCGAAACGAAGCAAGATCGGGACCCCCCGCCGACGTCACTTGACGCGCTCCCGGCGCGCATACCGATTCCATACCATGGCGCAAACGACGTCTCCTCGAATCCGGATCGGCGCCCAGGGCTGGAACTACGACGCGTGGGTGGGACCGTTCTACCCCACCGGAACGCGGCCGGCCGATTTTCTCACCGTCTACTCGCGTGCCTTCGACACGGTGGAGGTCGACTCCACCTTCTACGCGATTCCGGTCGCGAAGACGGTTCGCGGCTGGGCGCAGCGCACGCCCGAGAACTTCATCTTCTCGCTCAAACTGCCACAGGAAATCACACACGAGCGTCGTCTCCGAAACTCGACCGACCTCGCCGAGGAGTTCTACGACCGCGCGCGCGAGCTCGGCGCGAAGCTCGGACCGATTCTCATTCAGCTCGGCCCCGATTTCGGCCCGACGGAACTACCCGCCGTCGCCGCCTTTTTGCCGACGCTGCCACGCGACATTCGCTTTGCGATCGAATTCCGGCAGCGCGGCTGGATTCACGACGGCGTGCTCGCGCTCCTCGCGGAGCACAACGTGGCGCTCGTGCTGAGCGATGGACGATTCATCCAGCGAAAGCAGATGATGGCATTGGCCGAGCGGCCCACGTCGGACTTCTACTACATTCGATGGATGGGTGCGGACCAGAGCATTGTTGACTATTCCCGCGTGCAGGTCGATCGCACGCGCGAGCTGGAAACGTGGGCGACGCTGTTGTGGCCCTACGCGGAAGGTGGTCGAGAGGTCTTCGGGTACGTGAACAATCATTTCGCCGGTCATTCGCCGGAGAGCGCGCGCGAGCTGCAGCGACTTCTGGGCGGAACTGCGGTGGCGCCCGAGCAGCTCGGCGAACAGATGAGTCTTTTTTAAAGCTGATGGCGAACGGCTAATGGCGAAATACGAGAGCGGTCAATGGCGGTAGCACTCAATCCGATTGGCACGCGCGAACGCACCGCGCCGAAGGAGCGCGCGGGCGCGATCGCGGTTCCGTGGCACGCGTATTCGGCAGTCTTCGCCGCGGCCTGCGTCATGATCGGCGTGTACTGGGACATCTCGTGGCACATGTCGATTGGCCGCGACACGTTTTGGACGCCGGCGCACTTGGTGATTCAAGCCGGTGGGCTCATCGCCGGACTTGGCTCCGGCTTCGTCGCGCTCAAGACGACGTTTCGCGGTACCAGAGAAGAACGCGAGGCCGCGGTCGGCTTCTGGGGATTCCGAGCGCCGCTCGGCGCGTGGATTTGTATTTGGGGAAGCGGCGCAATGTTATCCTCGGCGCCGTTCGACAACTGGTGGCACAACGCGTACGGGCTGGATGTAAAGATCGTGAGCCCGCCGCACGTGGTGCTCGCGGTGGGGATCTTCTCGATCGTCACGGGCGCGCTGCTGTTGACCCTCGCTCAGCAGAATCGCGCGACGGGCGACGAGCGGAAACGTCTCGCGTGGCTGCTCGCCGCGACGGCCGGATTCTTCATCATGAACTTCGCCGTCTTCCTCACGGAGTTCAGCGAGCGTCGCATGATGCATAGCGCGTTCTTTTACGAAGTGACGGCCGCCGCGTTTCCGTTCGCGCTGGTCGCGATGGCGCGCGCAATCAAATTGCGATGGGCCGCCACGGCCGCCGCCGGGTTCTTCATGAGCTTCATGCTCGTGCTCATGTGGATCATTCAGCTCTTTCCGGCGACACCAAAACTCGGTCCGATCTACCAGCACATCACGCACATGGTGGCGCTGTCGTTTCCGCCGCTGGTCATCGCCCCGGCGTTCGTCATAGATCTCATATTGCACCGCGCCGGTGAGCGAATCCGCCCCTGGGCGCTCGCGCCGGTGCTCGGCGCGGCGTATCTCATCAGTTTCGTCTGCGTGCAGTGGCCGTTCGCCGACTTCCTCGTGTACAACCCGCTCGCGCGAAGCCCGATCTTCAACGCGGACAACTTCGTGTACTGGATGGCGCCCGCATACGAGGCGATGACCCGGCGGTTCGATCCGTTGGTAACAGGATCGTTGCCGGCGGAAGTCCACGTCCTCATCGCGTTCGCCATCGCGACCGTCTCGAGTGCGCTGGGTTTGTGGCGAGGCGGTTGGATGACGAAGGTGCGGCGATGAATCGATTCGCCGGAGTGTTGTTCGCGGTCGCGGTAAGCGTGATCGCGTCGGCGCACGTTGGAAGTCCGAACATGGTCTTCGACGGCAATGCAGGACCGTATCCGGTGCGCGTGATCGTTCGCCCGCCCGATGTCGTTCCCGGATTGGCCGAAGTGATCGTTCGCGTCGACGCGTCGGACGTTCAGTCCGTCGGGATTCGACCAGTGTTCTGGCGCGCCGGCGTGATCGGCGCACCGAAACCGGACGAGATCGAACGCGTGCCCGGTTCGACCAACACGTATAGCGGCCACACGTGGCTGATGTCGCGCGGATCGTACAGCGTGTACGTCACCGTCAGCGGACCACGAGGCGCAGGCACGGCGATCGTTCCTGTAAACGCGTTCGCGACGGGCCGTCTCGCGCTTCCGCCCGCGCTTGCGGGAATTCTCGTCGTACTCGGCGCACTGCTCGTCGCCGGACTCATCACGATCATTCGAGCGGCCGCCGGCGAGAGTCTCGTTCCCCCGGGGGAAACGCTTTCGCCGACAGCGCGGCGGCGCGCGAACATCGTGACCGTCGTCGCCGTTCCCGTGCTCGCGGTGCTGATTTTTGGCGGGGCGAAGTGGTGGGAATCGGTCGACAGCGACTACCAGAAAACGATGTACCGCCCGCCCGCCGCCGACGCGACCATCGACGTCGACAGCACGCACCGCACCCTGCATCTGCGCGTCCACGACACCGCCGCGTTCCACGCGATCTTCGCGCCCGTCGTACCGGACCACGGCAAGATGATGCATCTGTTCTTGCTCAGCAAAAGCGGGATGCAATCGTTCACGCATCTCCATCCGGTCGAAGAGAGTCCGTTGCACTTCGTCGCCGAGCTGCCGTGGGTCGTCGCCGGGACGTACTTGATGTTCGCCGACATCGTTCTGGAAAACGGAACGTCGCTGACCGTATCGAACACGCTCGAGATTCCCGCGGCGCCCGGCAGCGTCACGCCGTCCGATCCTGACGACTCCTGGGACCGAACGGCCAAGGTCACACTCGCGTTTCCGAATGCCGAACGATCGATTGGCGAAGGGTATTCGATGGTGTGGACCGATTCCGTCCCCCTGCAGGTCGGCAACGCGATCGATCTCCGCTTTGTCGTTCGCGATTCGGCCGGCAAGGTCGCGATGCTGAATCCCTACCTCGGCATGGCGGCCCACGCGGTCGTCATCCGTAGCGACGCGTCGGTGTTCGTGCATCTTCACCCGATGGGCACGGTGGCGACCGCGGCGCAGGATGCCTTCACACTGCGCGATCGCGGCGACACGACCGCGCGCGGCCGGCTCAAGCTCGACGCGCTTGACTCTACCGCGATGCCCGCGATGACGATGTCCGGCGCGTTGTCGTTTCCATACGAGTTTCCTAAACCCGGGCGCTACCGCATCTGGGTCCAAGTCAAGCCGAAGGCAGCAGTGTTGACCGGAATGTTCGACGTGGACGTTCGATGAGCGCAACCAAGCGGGGAGTGTTCGTCGCGCTCGCCCTCATCGCCGCGATGGTGTTCGTGAGACTCGGGTTCTGGCAATTGCATCGCCGGCAGGAACGGCTCGCGCGCAACGCGTTGGTGACGTCGCGCTATGGTGCAACGGCGGTCGACGTCGCCTCGGTGCCGCGCGATACCGCCTCCGCCCGGTTCATGCGCGCGCGTGTCGCGGGAACCCTCGACTACGACCACGAGATCGTGTACGCCGTTCGATCGTACAAGGGGTCGCCGGGAGTGAATCTGCTCACGCCGGTCAAGCTCCCCGGCAGCGACACTGCCGTCATCGTCGACCGCGGTTGGGTCTACTCGCCCGATGGATCGACCATCGACAAGAGCAAATGGCACGACCGCGATTCAGTGTTCGTTGGCTACGTCGACGAATTCCCGGCAGGACAGGGCTCATCGTACATCGGCAAGCCAACCATTATCGCGCGGCTCTCATACGACGCGGTCTCAAAGGCGCTGCCGTACCCGGTGAGGCGGATCTATGTCGTTGCGATGGGCGACAGTGCAAACGCGCAGGACAGAATCGCGCGACTGTCGATCCCGCCGCTGGATGAAGGGCCTCATCTTGGCTACGCCTTCCAGTGGTTCTGCTTCGCGACCATCGCTGTGGTCGGCGCGGGCGTCGTCGTGGTTCGCGGACGAGACGGCTAGCGAAATAGGGGTTACACTACAGAAGGCCCTCGCTGCGAGTCTTTTCATGTCAGAATCCAAGCCCGCGCACGCTACCGAAACCGAGGCGCGCGACGTCGCTGAAGCGGCGCGCGAAGCCGATTGGTCCGGTCCGAGTTTCGTGCGCGAGATGTTCCTCGGTCGCTTTCGACTCGACCTGATTCATCCGCATCCGATTCCGGACGCGGAGGACGCCCGGCGGGCCGCGCCCTTCCTCGCCGAGCTTGCTGAATTTCTCAAGCGCGTCGACGCGGACCTGATCGACCGCACCGGGCAGATTCCGGAGGAGTACATCGACGAGCTGCGCGCAATGGGCGCCTTCGGCATCAAGATCCCGACAGAATACGGCGGACTGGGCCTGCATTATTCGAGTTATGTGAAGGCGATCGCGATGCTGTCCTCGAAATGCGGATCGCTGACGGCACTGATCTCCGCGCATCAATCGATTGGATTGCCGCAGCCGCTTTCGCTCTTCGGCAGCGATGCGCAGAAGCGACAGTATCTGCCGCGGCTCGCCAAAGGAGCGATCAGCGCATTCGCACTGACCGAAGTCGACGCCGGCTCCGATCCCGCGAACATGACGACGCACGCCGAGCTGACGGAGGACGGAAGCGCATTCATTCTCAACGGCGAGAAGCTTTGGTGCACGAACGGGACGCGCGCCGAGCTGTTCGTCGTCATGGCGCGCACGCCCGACGCGATCGTCAAGGGCAAACCGCGAAAACAGATCACGGCGTTCATCGTCGAATCCAACTATCCGGGTTTCGAGGTCGTGCATCGGTCGCGCTTCATGGGTCTCAAGGCGATCGAGAACGGCGTTCTTCGGTTCACGAACGTGCGCGTGCCGCGTGAGAACGTCATCTGGGGCGAAGGAAAGGGACTCAAGCTCGCGCTCGTAACGTTGAACACCGGTCGTCTCGCGCTTCCCGCGGGAACGGCGGGCAGCGCGAAGTCGGCACTTCAGATTTCTCGCAAGTGGGCGGCGGAGCGCGTCCAGTGGGGCGTGCCCATCGGGAAGCACGAGGCGATCGCGGGTAAGCTCGGCATGATGACCGCCAACGTCTTCGGCATGGAATCGGTTGCGGAGATGACGGTTGGCCTCGCCGAGCGTGGCGGGTACGACATTCGTCTTGAGGCGGCGATCGCCAAGATGTACAATACCGAGCACGGGTGGCGCATTGTCGACGACGCGTTGCAGATCCGCGGCGGGCGCGGCTACGAGACCGCGGATTCGCTCAAGGGTCGCGGCGAGCGTCCGATTCCAATCGAGCGAAATATGCGGGACTCACGCATCAATCTCATCTTCGAGGGATCGTCGGAGATTATGAGATTGTTCATCGCGCGCGAGGCGGTCGACCATCACTTCAAGACGGCGTTCGCGCTCGTCGACAAAAAGGCAACGGGCGGCGAGAAGACCGCCGCGTTCGGTCGCGTGATGAAATTCTATCCGACGTGGTATCCCGGCCGATGGATCGGCGCGGGACAGATGCCTGGGTCGTTCGGAGAGTTTGGCAAGCTTGCCGGCCATCTGCGGTACGCGGAGCGGCACACCCGCAAGCTCGGCCGCGCGATCTTCCACTCGATGCTTCGGCTCGGACCGAAGCTCGAGCGACGCCAGCTCGTGCTCTTCCGCGCGGTCGACATCGGCGCCGAGCTGTACGCAATGACCGCCGCGTGTTCGCGCGCGCGGATGTTGTCGAAGCAGGGCAACAAGGACGCGACGGCGCTCGCCGATCTGTTCTGTCGCGGTGCGCGCGCTCGAATCGACGCCCTATTCGCGAATTTTTACGGCACGCACGACGCCGAGACGTATCGCGTCGCGCAGGGGGCGATGAGCGGCCAGTACGCGTGGCTCGAAGACGGAATCATCAGCGTGTTCGACGACGAGGACGTCGCGGTTCCTCGCACGCGCGAG
>JBDTAE010000308.1:0-3390 GCA_039924785.1 Gemmatimonadaceae bacterium
CGAGGGGTACCTGGGTCTTCGGCGCAAAGACGCCGATCACGGTGAAGGTCGTGCCGTCGATGACGATGGTCTTTCCCACCATCGCCGGATCGCCGCCGAACCGCGCCTGCCAGCATTCGAACGACAGTACGGCGACGGGCGCCTTCGTTGCCACGTCGGTCTCGACGTCCGTGAACGCGCGACCCTGCGACATCTTTGCGCCGATCACTCGAAGAAAACTCGACGTGACGAACGAACCGATCAACCGCTCCGGCGTATCGCCGCCGGTGAGATTGACGCTCTGCCCGCGAAACGCGCCGAGGTCCGTGAACGTGCGGTTTCTCGCGCGCCAGTCGAGATAGTCGAGATACACGACGCCCTGGCCTCGCTGCTGTCCTTGCGTGCCCCACACGATCGTGAGTTGATCGGGATTGTCGTACGGGAGCGCGCGAACGAGTACGGCGTTGACGACGGAGAAGATCGCCGTGTTCGCGCCAATACCGAGGGCCAGCGTGATCGCGGCCACGATCGTGAATCCCGGCCGGCGCATCAGCGATCGAGCCGCGAATTTGAGATCTTGAATGACAATGTCCATGTTGTCCCTCGGGGGAAGGTACGAATGCGCACTTCCATCGCGTCTGCTTCCAGCGCGGTTGCGTCCGGCTCGATACCACTCGCCGGGCGCGCTTCGCACGACGTCGAAGATCAGCGCCAGAAACAGGCGAGACACCTGCGCCTCGGCTTCGTCCACCGCGAGCAGGCGTTCGCGCGCGAACTCGGCCATCTCGTCGCCGAATCGCTTCCGAAACGACGGGGGATAGAGCCGCAGCGCGATGCCGTACAGGCGCGCAAGCGTCGAAGCGGTCACGCTGCTCCCGATCCGCGAAGGACCCGCTTGCTGCGCGCGAGCTGTAGTACTTCGCTCAATCGCTCCACTTCCAGAGACAACACGCGCCGGCCAAACGCCGTGGTCCGATAGTACCGACGCCGTTCATCGTCGCTCGACGCCGGCCGCTTCGAGACCTCTTCGATCAACTCCGCGTCCAGCATGCGGCTGATCGAGCCGTACATCGTGCCAGGCCCGGTGCGAATCTCGCCGTTCGTCGCCCGCTCGATCTCGGCAGCGATGGCGTAGCCGTGCAGGTCGCCGTCGGCCAGCGCGAGCAAGATGTGAAGGACGACCGCGGTCAGCGGGAGTTGGCGCTTGGGGTCTCGGTTCGGCATGCGCCCACTATATCCGTAACGGATGTAGTGGTCAAGAGCAGAGGGACGAGGTGGCTTCGCGGCGACTCAGCCTGGAAAGTTGCCGAAGAAGAACCGGCCCTTGAAGTCGGGAACCGTGATCAGGTTCTGAATCGGAGACGGAAGCCGGCGAATCTGACCGGGCGTGAGCGTCTCCACAAGAAACGCTTTCTCGGCGTAGATGAACTTCCACATCTCGTCGTTCGTGTCATTCACATGCTTCACCGCGTCCTTGACATCGAAGTTGTCTGGGAGCGCGGCCAGATACTTGGCCAACACGTTGTACACCGAGTCGCCGATCGCGCGCATCTTTGCCTGCTCCACGCGAATGTGATCGGTCTGATCGCGCGACAACGCCAACGAGTCCGCACTGCGCAGCAGAAATCCGTAGAAGTCGGAGTAGTTGTTTCGCATGTACCGAAGGCGAATCGAGTCCACCGGCGCTCGCGTCCCCAACATGCTCGGCCGCAGGCGAATGTTCTGCTCGACCTGCTGTTCGGCGGACGACCTGCCGAGGTCTAGCTGAACGTCGAGCGTGATTCGGAATGGACTGCGACGAGTGGTGGTCGCGAGACCAGACGAACCGAATCGCGGATTCACCTGATAGATGAAGCGCTGCGACGTCGGATCGAAACCACGGACCTGAAGGAGCAGCGGATCGGGGAGGGGAAGCTGACCCCAGCCATGCAAACCATTGGTTCCGTGCAGAAGCTCGTCGAACGCGCCGGTTACGTTGGCAAGATTGATCAGCACGTGCGCGCGATTGTTCGATTTTGGAATGCTGTTGAACGACATCGCCGCGTTCATCGTCGCGTACCACGGCCCGACGCAGCTGTTGCGCGCCGCGATCGTTCCGATCTGACTGTTGAGACAGTCGCGCGCGGCGCTCGGACCGCTCTGCATCAACGTCTTCAACCCCGCTGCGACGGAGGCGTCAGTGGCCGACGACGCTGGATTGAAAACGAATGCGCGATCGTTCGACAAGCCATCGCCGTTGATGTCGCCGGCAACCAGCGGCGTGAATGCAAACCCGGACGTCGTCTTGAGTGAGCTCGTAATTCCGAACGAGCCGCCGAAGAACGCCCGCGCGTACTGCGCGGTGAATTGATGCCGCGGCGAGAACGATCCCGGCGCCCATTCGACGTTTCGTGGATCGCTGCCGGACGCGCCATCGAAACCGCGGGCCTGCGTTCGCGAATCGATGAAGGTGTAGCCGAGGAAGATCATACCCGCCGGGAACGGAATGTTCGGAATGGCGGTGACGGCGATTTGCTTGGCATCTCCGCGAAGATCGGCCACGCGGTTGGCGATGCGTCCGTAGCTCGCGCTCCGCCGCGCGTCGACCGCCGACACGGAGCCCGTCGATGGAACGATGCTCGCCGCCGCTGCATAAACCGGCCGCCCGCCTTCGTTAGAAATCGTGAAACGCGGCGTACCGGCGAAATTCAAATCGACGAGACCGGGCTGGTTCAAGTTGTACGAGTACGTGCCGTCGACAGACACGTAGCTCCCGAGGAACTCGGCCATCGTCCAGCCGAGGGTCCCGCGCCAGCTCTCGGGTGGCGCATAGCGCTTATCGAACAGCGTCACCGCGCGCGCAGTGTCGGAGAACGCAGGAATGCCGTTCGCGCACGTCGAAGGAATGTTGGACTCGCTCACTGAATACGCCGACCAGTCGGGCGTCGGCGTCGCGCTGCCGATGCACAACAACTGTTGGACGCCACCGGGTAGTCCCGTCGACGAGATGGCGTCGGCGAGCAATGTCGGTTGGGGAACGCCGCGAAACTTGCCGATGCCCCCGCGAATTGACTGTGCGCCGCGGAACGCGATCGCGAGCGGGCTGACGTTGATGCTGTTGCCGGTTCCCGGACGATTGAAGCCGCCTTGCAGGTAGTTCCAGTTGAAGCCGAAGCGCGGGCTCACGTCGATGCTATTCGGCTCATGATCCGTGCGGACGCCGAATTGGGAATCGAGATCGGCGTTGTACTGCGGCGCCGCCGTGAACGCGTTCGCGTCGACGCGCAGCCCGCCAGTCATCGAGAAGCCGCTGTGCGAATAATTGCCGCCAAGCGCCGTGGCGCCGATCCATTCGCCGCCTGAGCGATCCGGCGCGTTGAGCGTTCTGGAAAAGCTCGATGGTGTATTCGCGGCAACGTCTCCAATCGACGC
>JBDTAE010000309.1:0-3318 GCA_039924785.1 Gemmatimonadaceae bacterium
CCACGAAGATCTCGCCGTTTGGCGCAACGAGGACGTCGTTCGGTTGGAAGAAGTAGTCCTGCCCGCGCCCGCCGCCCGCCGTGCCGAGCGTCATCAACAGCTTTCCATCCGGACTGAACTTGTAGACTTGGTGTCCTTTCGGCGGACCAGCTGGAGCCGCAGGCCCCGCTGCTCCCCGGCCGCGCCCGCCCACCGTGCACGTGCAGTCGACGACCCATACGTTGCCGTCCCGGTCGACAGCGATCGCATGCGGCGACAGGATCATTCCAGATCCGAAATGGCGCACGAGAGTTCCGTTCTCATCGAAGAGCAACACCGGATCGAGCGTCGAGCCCGCGCACGCGTTCGTGCCGCACCGCTCTGCGACCCAGATACTCTTGCCGTCCTTGTCGATGTCGACGGCGCTCGTGGAGCCCCAGGTTCGACCGTCGGGCATCTTGGCCCACCCGTCGATCGTGCGGTACGGGTTTGGGAGATTGTTCGTCGGCGCCATGTTCGCTTGCGCGGAAGCCCCGCGCGCAAGCAGGGAAACGCCAACCAACGAGGGAAGCACCAACAGTCCGCGAAGCTTTCTGTTCATGCGTGCTCGAGTTGGTTGGCGTTGATTTTCTTACTGCTGCGGAGACTCACTGCCGTCGGGAACCATCACCAGCTTCGGGTCCACATCGGCGGCTGAAATGTTGGTGATCTGGGTCGTCTGCACAACATGCAGCGTGTTGATCGTCGGATCGCCCGCCGTGTACTGCTGCAATCCGAGAATGTCTCGAATGTCGGAGAACGTGGTGGTCGTGACGACCTTGATCGGCGTTCCCTCGACCTGCGATCGAACCGCGCGCAACTTGAGTGCATACTCGATGAGCGGTCCATCGGTCGACTGATCGGCAACGATGAGCGGCTCGAACGGATTCGGAATTAGCGTCGACAGCTTGGTCGTCACGATTTCCGTGACCGCGTGCGCCGGAAAGTTCTGGTCGGCCCAGACGACGCGATAGTCGGACGTGATTCGGTACTTCTCGGTCGGACGTCCTTCGAACGCATCGCCCGCGCCCAGCTTTTCGATCTTGAAGCCGACGTCGAGCAGCTGGATCTGATTGATGAAGCCCTGGCCGAGTCCGCCGCGTGCGCCTCGACCGCCGCGTGCGCCACCACCACCGCCCGGAGGACCACCGCCGCCTCCACGTCCCCCGCGCGCGCCCCCACCCCCGCCGCCGCCACGCGGAGCACCGCCGCCCGCGCCGCCACGACCACCGCCGCCCAACACACGGCCCATCGCGATGACCGCCGGGCCGCCGAACGTGTCGTTCGCCGGATTGATGTTGTTCGTGCCGGTGGCCTTCACCAGAAAGACCTTGCCGGAATCCGATCCGATGAGAAAGTCGTCCGTCGTTACACCTTGCGGCGCGGGCGTGTAGGCGAGAAACTCGATTCGAGAATGATTGTTCACCGCGACGCCGCGGCCGCGCATCACCTCATCATCCTGGCCGCTCGGCGTATTGCCTGGATACACACGCGTCGACGCAGAAATTCTGAACGACAGCCCTGGCGCGAGATGGCGCACGGGTTTCACGGCCGCGATCGAGACCGCGAGGCCGCCAATGGCACAAGAGAACATTGCGGCGCGATACGCGCGCGATGGTTTTGATAGGAACGGGGGTTTCACGGCCGTGCGCTCCGGAAGACGTAAGAGTGTGCTTCTTCTAATACGCCCAGACGCGGACGAACGTTCGCTGTGAGCTTCCGTCCGCTGGCTCACTTTTGCACCTCGGGGTAGGTTATCACCGCCTTTTCTATTGGAGCAGCGACATGCACCACTTCAGGCAGCACCGGCCGACGGAATGACAGAGCCAGGAGATTCCACCGCGAAACGGCACAGCATCAGCATCTCCACGTTGAGCGCCCCATCGTTCGACCCTCGCGTGCTGGATCGTACGGTCATCGCGCGCCCGTTGCTCGACGAGCTCGAACGAAAGGGAGACGATGCGATTTTTCACCTCGTCATCGATCTCAATCTGAATTTTCCTGGCGGTCGCGACCGCGCCCGCGAGCGGTGTCGCGACCTCGTTGCCGCGGCGATGGCGGCGACCGGCGGCAAGCAGTTCGGACTCGGCGTCGACGATCGGAAGACGGACTTGAGCGATCTCTATGTCTTCGCGCGGCTCACCGGTTCTGCGGTGCGCGCGCTCGTCCGGCTCGACGCGCATTCGAGCGTGAAGGTGAACAACGCCTCGTCTCTCGTCATCTTCCGCGTGTGGCCCGATTTTGAGATTCGCGCGTTGCTCACGCGATCGGTCGTCACGGTAAAGGCCGATGCGGCGCGCACGTCGTTCTCCGCGGCCGGCCGCGGCATTGTGTGGGCGGTGCTCGACTCGGGAGTCCAGGGCGACCATCCACACTTCAAGCGCTATAGAACGCTCGAGCTCGAGGCTCCGCTTCGCCATCGCGACTTCACCTGTGTGCCGGGACAGCAGGAGTCGCCGCTCACCGACGAATTCGGGCATGGAACGCACGTCGCGGGCATCATTGCGGGCGAGTTGGAGGCCGACGACCTCGTGCCGGGACCAGGTGGCGCTCCGCTGGACATCACAGCGGTCGGCCGGCACCGCGATGAATCCGGCACCGTCGTGCATGAACGCGTCACCCTCAGCGGCATTCGGGGTGTCGCGCCGGAGTGTCGAGTGCTGAGCATCAAGGTGCTCGACGCCAAGGGCGGCGGGAAAGTGAGCAATCTCATAACAGCGCTCGAGGAGATTGCCCGGATCAATGGGTACGGCAAGAACATCGTGGTGCACGGCGTCAATCTGAGCGTTGGATATGATTTCGATCCCGAGTGGTTCGCGTGCGGCCAGAGTCCACTGTGCGAAGTCGTTGACCGCCTCGTGCGCTCGGGCGTCGTGGTAGTCGTCGCGGCGGGAAATACAGGGTACGGCTATACCGACACCACGGCGCGCGGCACCGTCGCCGCCGGCTTGGCGCTGAGCATCAACGATCCCGGCAACGCCGAGTTGGCAATCACCGTTGGTTCGACTCATCGAGACATGCCGCACGTCTACGGCGTATCGTACTTCTCGTCGAAGGGTCCGACGGGCGACGGACGGCCGAAGCCGGACCTGGTGGCGCCGGGCGAGAAAATTCTGTCGTGCGCCGCCGGAGCAAAGCTCGCCGAGACGCGGACGCCGGGCGTTCCCGACGCGCTGTACGTCGATGACAGTGGCACGAGCATGGCGGCGCCGCACGTGTCCGGAACGGTCGCGGCGTTTCTCTCGATTCGCCGCGAGTTCATTGGGCAGTCCGAAGAGGTCAAGAGGATCTTCATGTCGT
>JBDTAE010000310.1:0-6419 GCA_039924785.1 Gemmatimonadaceae bacterium
TCACAGGCCCGCGATCAGGACAAGAAGCCGGTCACGATCAGCTTCACCGGCACCGGCGAGCGCCGGGTGCGCGTTGGCTACGTCGTTGAAACGCCCGTGTGGAAGACGAGCTATCGGCTGTTGCTGCAGGACAAGGGGACGAGCGCCAACCTTCAGGGGTGGGCGATTGTCGAAAACCAGACGGAGAGCGACTGGAACAACGTCTCGCTGTCGCTGGTGAGCGGACGGCCGATCTCGTTCATCATGGATCTCTATCAACCGTTGTACGCAACCCGCCAGGTCGTGGTCCCCGAGTTGTTCGCGAGCCTCCATCCGCAGATTTACGACGGCGGCATCGACAACTCGCGCGACAAGCTCGCGATGGTGACGAGGGCGGCGCCGGCAGCGCCGGCGCGCTCAATGAGCAACTTGGCTGCTACTGCTGCGCCAGGGCCGTGCGCTCGACGCATCGGCTACAACGCGGATTGCACGCCAGCGACGCTGCAGTTGAATGAGATCACGGTTACCGGGGCGCTCATGGATGCCTCGGCGTCGGTGCAATCGGTCGCGTTGGCTGCGAAGATGGGCGAGTTGTTTCAATACTCCGTGGGCAATGTCACGCTGCCTCGCCAAAAGTCGGCGATGCTTCCCATCATCACGGATACCATTCACGCCGAGCGAGTGTCGATCTACAATGCGGCGGTGCTTGGAACGAATCCGCTGAACGGCGTTCGCATCAAGAACACCTCCGGCAAACATCTACTCCAAGGGCCAGTCACCGTGTTCGACAACGGCGGCTACGCGGGCGACGCGCGCATCGACAACGTGCCCGAAGGGCAGGAACGACTGCTGAGCTACGGCATCGATCTCGACGTGACCGTCGACAACACGAAGAACAGCAAAACGTCGAGCGCAATCGAGACGGCGCGAATCGACAAGGGCCTGCTGATTGTGTCGCGCAAGCTCGTGTCATCGACGGAATATGCGGCCGATAACAAATCGGCGAAGGAGAAGATGCTCATCATCGAGCACCCAGTGCGCGGCGGATGGAAGCTCGTCGGTGGTCAGAAGCCATACGAGACGACGCCGGCATCATATCGCTTCATGGGTACTGCGCTCCCCGGGAAGATCACGACGCTCGTCGTTAACGAGGAGAATCTTCAATACGAGTCGATGGCAATGGCGTCGAACGACATCGGGCAGCTCATTCGGTACAGCCAAACGGGCGAAATTCCGAAGTCCGTTCGCGACGCGCTCGCGAAAGCCATCGGCATGAAGCAGGCGGTGCTCGCGGTCGAGAGTCAGATTGCGGCGCACACTGCACAGATCGCCGACATCACCGCGGAGCAGAATCGACTTCGCGAAAACATGAAAACGGTCGCGCCCTCGACGCAGTACTACGAGCGCTTGCTCGCGAAGTTGAACGAGCAGGAAACCGCGATCGAAACCCTGCAAAAGGAACGCGTCACGCTGATCGCGCGTCGCGATACCCTTCGCGCCGAGTTGGATGCGTACCTGAACGGCCTGACGATCGGCTGAGGTTGGTCGATCCGCATGGTTCCCTGGCCGCGACGACACTAGTGATCGTCGCGGCCGGTGGTGCTATACTCAGGACATGAATCAACGACTACTTGGCCGCACCGGTTGGAGCGTTGGCGACGTCGGCTACGGCATGTGGGGACTGGCCGGTTGGCCCGACTCCGACGACAAGGAATCGCGCGAGGCGCTGCAGTTGTCCGTCGACCTCGGCTGCAATTTCTTCGATACCGCTCGCGCATATGGCGATGGCAAGAGCGAACGGATGCTCGGTGAGCTGGTCCGCGCGAACCCCGACAAGACACTTTACGTCGCCACCAAGATTCCTCCGAAGAATATGACGTGGCCGTCGCGCCGCGGCTCGCAGCTCGAGGATGTCTTTCCGTCGGACTACATCCGGTCATCGACGGAAGAGAGTTTGAAGAATCTGGGATTATCGCGGATCGACTTGCTTCAGTTCCATGTGTGGGAAGACACGTGGGCGGATCTCGAAGAGTGGCAGCGCGCGATGGACGATCTCAAGCGCGAGGGGCTCGTGCACGCGGTTGGCATCAGTATCAATCGCTGGGAGCCGGCGAACTCCATTCGCACGCTATGCACGGGAGTGATCGATGCGGTACAGGTCATTTACAATATTTTCGATCAAGCGCCAGAGGATGAGCTGTTTCCTCTATGCCGCCAGCTCGGCATCGGCGTGATCGCGCGCGTGCCGTTCGATGAGGGATCTCTGACGGGAACGCTGACAAAAGAGAGTCGCTGGTCCGCGAACGACTGGCGAAGCACCTACTTCGTACCGGAGAATTTGAGCGCGACGGTCGATCACGTAGAGCAACTGCGCCCCGACGTTCCCGCCGGAATGACCATGCCCGACCTCGCGATGCGTTTCATTCTGTCGAATCCAGACGTAAGCGTCGTGATTCCAGGTATGCGCAAAACGAAGAATGTTCGAGCGAACATCGCGTCGAGCGACGCAGGCGCGTTGCCGGAATCCGACATCGAGATGCTGCGGCGCCACCGGTGGGATCGCAGGCCCACGGCTTGGTCGCAGTGAACCGGCAGGCGACGCCTACCGATCTTTCTTGCCCGACTTTAACTCGCGATCCGCATCGTCGATATAGACCGAAAGCGGGAAGAACAGCGACCGTTTGACCCCGGGGTAGGCAACCTTCCATCCCTTCGCGTCCGCCCACAGAATTCGATTGAGCGCATCGCTTGGCGCTTCGTCGGCGTCGCCGAAGTCCATCATGTTCGACTGAATGGTGGCTTTGCGACGCTCCCATGCATGATCGCCGCGAATTGCGGACACCTTCACGTTCTTCTCCGCGAGCGATTGCTTGGGCACAAGCGCAACGTACGGTGCCGCGTTTGGTTTGTCGCCCGGCTTGATGAAGCTCGCGCGCATGTCGCCGGCGACGAGATCGAACAACGACAGAGCCGGAAGCCCCAGCATCAACTCGATCGTCTTCACCATGCTCGGCTGACTATAGAACGTCGAGTCGACGACGCCGCGCCGCGCGAATGGTGAAATCGCCAGTGCGACCGTCCGATGTCCGTCGATGTGGTCCACGCCGTCCTGCGCGTCGTCCTCGACGACGAGAATCGCCATGTCTTTCCAGAATTGTGAATGGCTCAGCCCTTCGACGATCTGACCCAACGCGAGATCGTTGTCCGCGACGCAGGCCTTCGGCGCGCACCACCCCGACGACGTTCCCACGGTGTGATCGTTCGGCAGCACGATCATCGTCAACTCCGGCATCTTCCGCGCGGATTCCCATTCCGCAACGTGCGCTAGAATGTCGCCTGCCTTCACGACGTCGGGGACCTCTTCCGTCCATCCCGGATACTCGCGCACGAGCGCCTTGTCGAGCGAAGGGATTTGCGAATGCGTATTGAAGCGTGCCGCCAACAGCGTACGGTGACGCTTGTAATCGAGCGGCGCGGCGTTGTACTCGTCGAACAACTTCGTTCGCACCTCCGCGGACGAGGTCTTCGGCGCCGGCGCATATTCGCCGAAGACCGTCACGCCGAGTCCCTTCGCTTGCGCCGTTTCCCAGAGAAAACCGCCGGTGGAATATGTGAGCGGATCAATTCCCTCCGAGGGATAGCTTCGCCCGTAGTACAGCGGCCACATCGGATAGTCGGTCTCGTTCGCCTGCGTCAGCCACTGGTGTCCGTCGGCCGAGTTGCCGCCCGACGCAAAGAAATGATCGAGCGTGACGAATTGCTCCGACAGCGCGTGCGCATTGGGCGTGACGTCGCGTCCGTACATGACGAGCGACGAATCGCTATTGCCGCGCCCGAGGTCGCCGAGGATCTGGTCGTACGTGCGATTTTCGCGCACGATGAAGACGACGTGCTTGATCGCCGACGGCTCACCCGGTCGTTCGGGCACGGCGCGTGTCGGCTGCGCTCTTCGCGGCACGACGGACACCGCTTGCGCCGATCCCGACGCGAGCGTGAGACGGTCGTTTTTCGCCACCGCCGTTGTATACGCGACCAATTCCGCGCTATTAGGAATCTCTATCACGTTCACCGCGCCGCGAGCCGCGAGCGCGTACCCGCCAATTTTCCCGTCGCGCATCTGACGCGTTCCGCTTCCGACGCCGAGTAACGAACCGACCGCCAAGTACTTTCCGTCGTCGCTCACGTCGAGGCTCGCCGGGTACCAACTGGTTGGAATCAAGCCTTTCAGCGCGGCGCGATTGGCTGCGGGAGAAACATCGAACACCGCCACGGCATTTGCGCCCCCGAGGGATACGAAGAGCGTGCGGCCGTCCGGCGACAGAGCAAGCGCGGTCGGAGCGAGTCCAATCTTTCTTTCCCGAAACGGCACGACGGGAATCGTGAACGCGACGGAATTTCGCCGCGTGTCGACGACACTTATTGAATCAGAATTTCCGTCGGCGACGTAAAGCCGCCCGTGTGACGCATCCAAGGCGAGCGCCGTCGGATGACGCCCGACGCCAATGGTCGCGTCCTCCGTTCCCTTGAGGAGGTCGATACGCGCAACAGCGCCCGCGGCCGCCACGCCGCGCGCGTCGACGCGCACGGCTTCCGCGCGCGGATCGCAGCACTGCGTTACCTGTCGCTCCCCCGCGTTCGGCTTCCTTCCGCCAAGGAGCGTCACGAACGCCGTCGCTCCGTCGTCGGCGATGGCCGACGCGATCGGCTCGACGCCGAGGGGAATCATGCGGACGAGCGCGCCAGTCGACGCGTCGAGGACGGCGAGTGCGTCATTCGCCGGGAGTGGAACGACCGCGACCCGCACGCCATTCGAGGCGGCACGTTTCGCGATCGCCGGCGCGCCGGCCATGTAGTCGCCGAGCGGCACCGACACCGCCGATCGCGCAATCGTGTCACCAGAATTGCCGGCGAAGATATCGAGATGCGTGAACGACGCATCCGCCGCGAGAACGGTACCGTTTGGCAGCGCGCGCTTGGCGCCCGTTGATGAGAGTTTCCCAACAGCCGAAAGAAACACCGCGTTGGAAACCGGATCGCGCGCCACGCCGAAAATACCGGGCCGCCCGTCCACGTGCGCTCGGCCGATCACGCGGTTGGCGCGCCAGTCCAGGCGATAAAGCGCTCCGGGAACGGCGACCCAAATCTCGTCGGACGAGGCGCCAAAACGAACGCCGCCGACCTTACCCTCGAACGCGCTCTGAACGCCCGCAGGCGCGACGTGTTGCAATGTCGCGATGACGCCGGGATTCGGCACATCGCGAACAGGATCGCGCGACGTCTGCGCGCCCGCGACGGCGCTTGCCATCGCAACGATCGGAATGAAGAGACGGTTCATGGCGTCGAAGCTACGAACCCACGCCGTCGGCGCTAGCCGCCCGCCGTAACGGCTACGTAATTGCCGAACTTCCCATCATTCGTAGCGCAGCGCCTGCATGGGGTCGACGCGCGATGCTTTCAACGCGGGGACCAGACCCGCGCCAAATGCGACCGCCGTGAGACACATCGCCGAGATCGCGATCACACCAGGGTCGTAGCCCTTGAGCTCGAACAGCATCGAGCTCGCCGCGCGGCCAAGCCCAATGGCTGCGGCGATACCGATCACTCCGCCGACCGCCGCCATGACGGCCACCTGTCGCATGACCATGAGCCGGACATTCCCCGCATTCGCGCCAAGGGCCATCCGTACGCCAATCTCTCGAGTGCGCTGCGCCACGGAATAGGCAAGCACTCCATACAGTCCGACCGCCGCAAGCAACGTTGCGAGCAGCGCGAACGCCGCCGACATCGTGCTGATCATCCGATCGAGAAAGACGTTCTCCTTCACCTGTTGCGGCAACGTTTTGAGATCTTCAATCGGAAGATTTGGATCGAGCCGTTTCATCACCGCCTGCACCGAGCGAAGTATCTGTTCGGTCGGCAGGCCGGCGCGCACGTAGAAGTTCATGCTGCCGACGCGGCTCGCCTGCTGATACGGCACGACGTACACTGGGGGCACGGTGTCTTTCACCTCGGAATATTTGGAGTCCTTGACGAAGCCGACGATCTCGACGTTCAGAGAATCGTTGCCGACCGACATGTGCTTGCCCACGACATCGCGACCGAGATGGAACTTCTTCGCGAACGTCTCATTGACAATGGCGACTCTCGCCGATGTCGCTCCATCGCTCTCGGTGAAATCTCGGCCGGCAAGCATCGGCACGCCGAGCGTCTTGAAGAATAGGGCACCCACCGCGTTGTACCGCGAGTTGTCGTCGGTGTCCGGATCTTTCTTGAAGCCTTCGACCGAGACACCCTGGCCCCAGTTGCTGCCGCTGAGAATCTGAACCATTCCGGCCGTCACGCCGGTCACACCTGGCGTCGCCCTCAACTCCTGCTCAACGCGGGAAAAGAGCGCTTTCGATCGCGTCGTATCGTATCCGCTCAGAGACGGTGAGATCCCA